>NZ_JBYTEG010000007.1:0-297171 GCF_058792255.1 Cupriavidus sp. CPT47-8839-RL05A
TTGAATGCCTCGTCGTACTTCGTCATGAAAAACACCCCAAAGATTGGATCAACGTCCAACTTTTGGGGTGCAGTTCAATGGCGTGCCGTTTCTCTTTGCGCTGCCGCTGCTCAGCGCTTGTTGCGCAATGCCCTGGCCTGCTCGGCCAGCGTGCGGATGCGGCCCCAGTCGCCGCTGGCGACCGCGTCCTTGGGCACCACCCACGAACCGCCCACGCACACCACGTTCGGCAGCGCCAGGTAGGTCGGCGCCAGCGCGGCGTCGATGCCGCCGGTCGGGCAGAAGCGCAGCTGCGGCAGCGGGCCGCCCAGCGACTTCAGCATCGGCACGCCGCCCGCTGCCTGCGCCGGGAAGAACTTGAGGAAGGTGAAGCCGGCTTCCAGCGCCGCCATCGCCTCACTGGCAGTGGCCACGCCCGGCAGCAGCGAGATGCCGGCGCCGTGCGCGCCCTCGGCCAGCGCCGGGGTCAGGCCGGGCGAGACGGCAAACTGTGCGCCCGCATCGCGCACGGCGTGCAGCTGCTCGACGTTCAGCACCGTGCCGGCACCGACGCAGGCCTGCGGCAAGGCTGCCGCCACCGCCTTGATCGCTTCCAGTGCCACCGGCGTACGCAGCGTGATCTCAAGCAGCGGCAAGCCGCCGGTGACCAGTGCCTCGCTGACGTGCAGGGCCTCGTCGACCGAGTGGAATTCCAGCACCGGGATCACCGGCACGTCGGCAAGGCGTTGAAGCAGCGGGGAAGTCTGGTTTTGCATGGCTGTCTCGGAATAGGAAGTGCAGAAGCAGGGTTTCAGGGAAGCAGGAGTTCAGGCCAACGGGATCATGCGATCACCGACACCGACTGCGCCAGCCGGCCCAGCACGGTCTGGGCGTCGGGGATCGGCGCCACCGCGCCGTAACCGGTGGTAGACAGCGCCGCCGCCACGTTGGCATAGCGCGCCGCCTCGAACGGATCGGCACCCGCGGCCAGGCGCGCAACAAAGCTGCCGCCGAAGCAGTCGCCCGCGCCGGTGGCATCGACCGGCTCGACCGGATAAGGCGGCACCAGCGCGCGCGACTCTGGCGTGGCCACATAGGAGCCCTCTTCGCCCAGCTTCAGCGCGACCAGGCCGATGCCGCAGCCCAGCAGGTAGTCGACGATGGCGTCGCGGTCGTCCAGCCCGGTCAGCACGGTGATGTCATCCCAGCTGGGCAGGCACACGTCGGTCAGCATGAGGGCCTCGCGCATGATGCCGCGCGCGCGCGCCAGCGACCACAGTCGCAGCCGCAGGTTGGTGTCCAGCGTGACCTTGGTGCCGGCCTTGCGCGCATGCTCCATCGCGTCCAGCCCGGCATCGCAGGCGCTGGTGCTGATGGCCAGGCTGATGCCCGACAGGTGCAGGTAGCGCGCCGCGGCGATCGCGCCCAGCGGCAGATGCTCATGCTGGTAGCGGCTGGCGGCAGAGCCTTCGCGCAGGTAGTCGAAGCGGTGGCCGTGGTTGTCGTGCGAGACAAAATAGACCCCGGTAGGCGCGCTCGGGTCGACGCGCACATGGCGGGTATCGACCCGCTCCTGCGTCCACAGCGCGCGCAGGCGCTCGCCGAAGGTGTCGGCGCCGACCGCGCAGATATAGCCGGTGCTGGCGCCCTGGCGCGCAGCGGCAATGCAGAAGTTGGAAGTGTCGCCGCCAAAGCCTTGCAGGTAGCGCGACGGATCGTCGGGCTGCTGGTTGAACTCCACCAGCGGTTCGCCGTAGGCCAGGATGTCGATGCTCATGGGGCCGTCTGCCTCAGAAGAAGGTTTGCACGATGTCGATCACGCGCATGTCGCGGTCCAGCACCGGGATATGGCGCCACTTGTCGAAAGTCAGGCACGGGTGCGAGATATCGAAAGCGATCATGTCGCCGACCTGAACGTCGTCGCCCGGCTTGACCTGCAGGTAGGCGTGCTGGTCCATCATGCCGGTGACCTCCCAGTGCGCGGGCACGTCCACCGGCGCCTCGGTGCCGGGCCGGTACAGCCGCGCCGGGATTGGCATGCCGGCGTCGAAGGCCGCATCGCGCTTGCCCATGCCGATGATGACGCGGTCCGGTTCGGGGATCGACTGCACATAGGCCCACAGCTGCAGCGCCGGCAGCAGGCCCTCGCGCATCTTCTGCGCGACCGGGTTGCTGGCCAGGATGCGCTGCTGCGCGGCGCGGTAGATGCCTACGTCATGCGTCAGGTAGCAGCCCGGGCGCAGCACGATGTCGATCGGCGCGCCGATCTCGGTGCGCGCGAATTCCTCGGCCACCACGTCGTACCAGGCCGAGCCCGCGCCCGACATCACCACCGGGCTGCGGCCGAAGCGGCCTTCCTGTGCCAGCTGCCGCGTCACCGCCACCGTGCGTTGCAGGAACTTGCGGATATCGGCTTCTTCCTTGAGCACGCCTTCATAGATCTCGACGCCGGCCAGCGACAGCGCCTGCGGCCAGCGCGCCAGCGCGTCCAGCACGGCCTGCTGCTGCGCATCGTCGCGTACGCCGGTGCGCCCGCCTTCCACGCCCAGTTCCAGCAGCACCTGCAGCTTCTGCCCGCGCTCCTGGAAGAACTTGCCGAGCTGGTCGACCAGCGCGGCCGAGTCCACCAGCGCGAAGAATTCGAAATCCGGATCGCGCAGCAGGTCAGCGATGATTTCCATATTGCGCCGGCCCACCAGCTGGTTGGCCATCAGCACGCGCTTGACGCCGTGCGCATGCGCGGCCGCGGTCTGGTGCGCGGTGGCCAGCGTGATGCCCCACGCGCCGGCGCCGAGCTGGCGCGCAAACAGCTTGGGCGCCATGGTGGTCTTGCCATGCGGCGCAAGCTGCACGCCGTACTCGTTCATGAAGCGGCGCATCCATTCCAGGTTGTGCGCAAGCCGGTCTTCATAGAGCACCGCGGCCGGCAGGCTCAACTCTTCCTGCAACAGGTTCCAGCCGGTCTGGCCGGCCGCATCCGGGGCGATCGGGGCTTCCATCCGGCCCAGCGCCTTGTTGAGCGGATCGATCACGCCGGCCTGATACTTTATTTCATGCATGCTTGTCATCACCCTGAAAAAATCTGATTGACGTAATGATAGCCCTGAAAATAAGATATTTCATCCTTGTTATAAAGTAACACGCAGATCCCCGGAAGGGCTAGCCGGGACCACGCGACTGGCATCCGCCACGTGCGCCAATCACTGTTATAGCCCCTGCCCGCAAGTACTGCAGCTTTCGTCACATTTCGATCCGACCCGTCTTCCGACCAGACCTGCCGCCCATGACCGCGCCCTTCGACATCCTGACCCGCATCGCCGAGCGCGGCCCCGCGCTGCGCCTGGCCGAGCAGAAGGTGGCGCAGGTGGTGCTGGAAGACCTGGCCGGCGCGGCCGCCGCCAGCATCAATGAGCTGGCGCGCAAGGCCGGCGTCAGCGAGGCCAGCGTGACGCGCTTTGCCAAGGCCATCGGCTGCCGCGACGTGCGCGACCTGAAGTTGCGCCTGGCTCAGGCCACCGCGGTGGGTGCGCGCTTCCTGCAGCCCGGCAGCGTTCCCGCCGGTGAAGCCACCCCGGCCACGCTCGCTGACAGCATCCACGCCGACATCCTCACCGCGCTCGAAGTCAACCGCGGCATGATGGATGCGCAGCGCATCGAACAGGCCGCGCGCCTGTTGCTTGGCGCACGCATGGTCTACGCTTTTGGCATGGGCGGCGGCTCGTCGTTCATGGCCGACGAGGCGCGCCATCGCCTGGCGCGACTGGGCCAGCCGGTGGCGAGCTACCAGGACGCCCTGCTGCAGAAGATGGTGGCGGCCACGCTGGGCCGCGACGACGTGGTGCTGGCCTTCTCGGCCAGCGGCCGCGTGCCGGAGATGCTGGCCAGCTGCGATATCGCGCGCGAGTACGGTGCCCGCCTGGTGGCCGTGACCGCGCTGGGCTCGCCGCTGGCCGCGCGCGCCGACGTGCTGCTGCCGGTGCGCACGCTGGAGACGGATTTCATTTTCAAGCCGTCGGCATCGCGCTACGCCATGCTGATGGTGCTGGACGTGCTGGCGACGCAATGCGCGCTGTTGCAGCCGGACCAGAGCAAGGAGCGCCTGCGCCGGCTCAAGTACGTGCTGGACACCCACCGCGGTGAAAGCGGCCCCGCCAGGGGCCCCGACAGCCGCCAGCCGCTGGGAGACTGACCATGCCACACCTGTTCGATACCCTGATCCGCTGCGTCACCCTGATCGACGGCTCCGGCGCCGCCGCGCGCCTGGCCGACGTGGCCCTGCGCGACGGCCGCATCGCCCGCATCGATGAAGCCGGCGCGATCGATCCCGACGCCGCCTCGCATGTAGTCGAAGGCGACGGCCTGGTCCTTGCACCGGGCTTTATCGACGTGCATACGCACGACGACACCAACGTGGTGCGCCAGCCCGAGATGACGCCCAAGCTGTCGCAGGGCGTGACCACGGTGGTGGTCGGCAACTGCGGCATCAGCGCCGCGCCGGTGACGCTGGCGGGCGAGCCGCCCGACCCGATGAACCTGCTCGGCCATGCCGACGCCTTCCGCTACCCGGATTTCAAAAGCTACGTCGATGCGGTGGAAGCCGCGCAGCCCGCGGTCAACGTTGCCGCGCTGGTCGGCCATACCGCGCTGCGCAGCAACCATATGGACCGCTTCGACCGCGCTGCCACGCCGAAAGAAATCGCGGCAATGCGCGCACAGCTGGAAGAAGCGCTGCAGCACGGCGCGCTGGGCCTGTCCACGGGCCTGGCCTACGCCAATGCCTTCAGCGCGCCGACCGATGAGGTGCTGGCGCTGGCCGAACCGCTGGCCAAGGCCGGCGCGCTCTACGCCACCCACCTGCGCAGCGAGTTCGCCGAGATCCTCGACGCCATGGACGAGGCCTTCCGCATCGGCCGCCATGCGCGCGTGCCGGTGGTGATCTCGCACCTGAAATGCGCGGGCGTGGCCAACTGGGGCCGCAGCACCGAGGTGCTGGACGCACTCGACGGCGCGCAGCGCTGGCAGCCGGTGGGCTGCGATTGTTACCCCTACACCGCCAGCTCCTCCACGCTGGACCTGAAGCAGGTCACCAGCGACTTCGACATCATGGTGACCTGGTCCGAAGGCGCGCCCGAAATGAGCGGCCGCCTGCTGGCCGATATCGCCGCCGAATGGCAGGTCGACCTGCACGAAGCCGCGCGCCGGCTGATGCCCGCGGGCGCGGTCTACCACTGCATGGAAGACGCCGACGTCGACCGCATCCTGAGCCATCCGGCCACGGTGGTCGGCTCGGACGGGCTGCCCAACGACCCGCTGCCGCATCCACGCCTGTGGGGCGCCTTCCCGCGCGTGCTGGGCCACTACGCCCGCGACCGCGAGCTGTTCCCGCTGACGGTGGCCGTCAACAAGATGACCGGCATGTCCGCCGAGCGCTTCGGCCTGCAGGAGCGCGGCTTCGTGCGCGAAGGCTACTGGGCCGACCTGGTGCTGTTCGACGCCACCACCATCCGCGATGCGGCCAGCTTTACCGATCCAATGCAACCGGCCGAGGGCATTGCCGCGGTCTGGGTCAACGGCGAGCTGTCATGGCAGCAGCGCCAGACCACCGGCGTGCGCGCCGGCCGGTTCCTGCCGCGAGGCTCGCGGCCTGAGTTCGGCGCCGCCTGACCGGCGCGCTGCCCTCCTTCCTTCCCATATCCAACACATCCCAGGAGTACCCATGGACATCAAACGATTCGGCGTCGAAGGCGGCACCGGTACCGGCGGCCAGCACATGCCCTTTGCCCGCGCGGTCGCGGCCGATGGCTGGCTCTACGTCTCCGGCCAGGTGCCGATGGTCAACGGCGAGGTCATCGACGGCGGCATCGTGCCCCAGACCCACCAGGCCATCAAGAACGTGCTGGCCATCCTGGCCGAGGCCGGCTACGGCCCCGAGCACGTCGTGCGTTGCGGCGTCTGGCTGGACGACACGCGCGACTTCGCCTCGTTCAACAAGATCTTCAAGGAATACTTCGGCGCCAACCCGCCCGCGCGCGCCTGCGTGCAGTCGAGCATGGTGGTGGACTGCAAGGTCGAAGTGGACTGCATCGCCTACAAGAAGCCGGCAGCCTGAGCCTGCTGCCTGCGGATTGTGTACTCCCCTCTCCCAACCGCGGAAGAGGGGAAAAACTAAAAACTAACCCCTGCCGCCACAAGCGGCCTTTTTTCCACACAAGGAGACAATATGGGTGCCGTCACCGGAACCACGCTCTTGGTGTATGCGCTGATCGCAGTGATCGCACTGGTGGTGCTGATCGCGCGCTTCAAGCTCAACCCCTTCATTACCCTCGTGGTCGTTTCGGTGCTGCTCGGCTTTGCCGTTGGCATGCCGATGGGCGACATCGTCAAGTCCTTTGAAGCCGGTGTCGGCGGCACGCTGGGCCATATCGCGCTGGTGGTCGGCCTTGGCACCATGCTCGGCAAGATGATGGCCGAGTCCGGCGGCGCGGAGCGCATCGCGAACACACTGATCGATTTCTTCGGCGCGAAGAACGTGCATTGGGCGATGGCCACCATCGCCTTTATCGTCGGCCTGCCGGTGTTCTTTGAAGTGGGCTTCGTGCTGCTGGTGCCGATCGCCTTCAACGTGGCCAAGCGCACCGGCACGTCGATGGTGCTGGTCGGCATCCCGATGGTGGCCGGCCTGTCCGTGGTGCACGGCCTGATTCCGCCGCACCCGGCCGCACTGCTGGCGGTGACCGCCTATGGCGCCGACATCGGCAAGACCATCATGTACGCGCTGATCGTTGGCATTCCCACCGCAGCCCTCGCCGGCCCGCTGTTCGCCAAGCTGATGGACCGCTACGTCAAGCTGCCCGAGATCAACCCGCTGGCGGACCAGTTCACCGAAGAGGATGAGCGCGTCAAGGCATCGCACGAGTTGCCGGGCTTCGGCATCACGGTGTTCACCATCCTGCTGCCCGTGATCCTGATGCTGATCGGCAGCTGGGCCGACCTGTTCACCACGCCCAAGACCTTTGCCAACGACTTCCTGAAGCTGATCGGCAACTCGGTGATGGCGCTGCTGATCGCCGCGCTGGTGAGCTTCTACACCTTCGGCAAGGCGCGCGGCTTCAACCGCGAGACCATCCTCAAGTTCACCAACGAGTGCGTGGCGCCCACCGCCATCATCACGCTCGTCGTCGGTGCCGGCGGTGGCTTTGGCCGCATCCTGCGCGACTCGGGCATCTCCAACGCCATCGTCGACGTCGCCACCGGCGCCAACGTGTCGGTGCTGGTGCTGGGCTGGCTGGTGGCGGTGATGATCCGCATCGCCACGGGCTCGGCCACGGTGGCCATGACCACCGCCGCGGGCATCGTCGCGCCGATCGCCGCCAGCGTGCCGGGCACCCGCCCGGAACTGCTGGTGCTGACCACCGGCGCCGGCTCGCTGATCCTGTCGCACGTGAACGACGGCGGCTTCTGGCTGGTCAAGGAGTACTTCAACATGACCGTGACCCAGACTTTCCAGACCTGGTCGGTCTGCGAGACCATCATCTCCGTGGTGGCGCTGCTGCTGACGCTGGGCCTGGCCACGCTGATCTGAGCGTTACCTCCCGCGCCCCCGCCCCGGGGGCGCGCCGGGCGGCCCCGGCAGGCCCCGGTATCAACCGGGATTGGCTTGCCTGCGCCACCATCCCAACTTCATGGCCGGCCGTGGCTGCCTTCGACGGCATGGGCGCGGTCTACGAAAGCCGCACGCGCATTTTCAAGAGTCGGCGATTTCTGGATCCGCTGCATGGATTCAAACTTCGCCCGCCCCTGGAAATGCGACATCTCTCATCGATTCCCCTGCACCGACAGCAAATACTGGTGGCGTCATCGGATCACCGATGATCGGGTGTGGAAAGCCCGGATGTCTGACGAGGACAGGCGTTGCGCTTGCAGCATGCAACGCCTGTGTGCTCGCATGGTTCCATGGCGGGCCAAGCGAGGCAGCCGCAAGGCTGGCCGGTTCCACCTCGTCAGACCGGTCTTTCCACCCTCGTTGACTGGCCCGCCGCCCTCACGTGGAAAGGAGTGGCGCGCACTCACTAGTGAGGAATCAATGACGACGATCGATGAAATGACTAACGAATGCCTGCAGCAGGTTCGCGCTGGTATTAACGGCGTTCTCGTACTTCTGGATCACGAAAGCGAACGCTCGGAGGGCTGCTTCAGCGCGCTTTGCCTGCTTGGCATGGTGAAGGCGCAGCTTGATGGACTGCTGGCCGAACGGGAGCGGATGCTGTAGCGGCTCGTTGGTGTGACGGGGCAGTCACCGTCACACCATCCTGCAGGCAACCTTGCCTAGATGCTTTTTTTGATGCACCATAACATCAAATCTGAGGCGAGGAGCATGCTATGCGCACGACCGTCACTATCGACGACGCCCTTTATGAACAAGCACTAGAGATAGCCGACCCTGGCATGGACAAATCTGATCTTTTTCGTGAGGCAATCAAGACTTTCGTGCGGGTGCAAGCAGCCAAGCGCCTCGCGGCGCTGGGTGGCACCGCTCCCGACATGGAAGATGTGCCACGTAGCCGCATCGAACCCGAATCGAAATGAGCGTGCTCGTCGACACCTCTGTGTGGGTGGATCATTTCAAGAACCGCAATGACGCACTGGTCAGTCTGCTCGTGTCGGATCAAGCACTGACCCACCCCATGGTCCTGGTTGAACTAGCCTGCGGGACGCCCCCGGCACCGCGTGCGCGGACACTCGGTGACATCGGGCTGTTGCAGCCCGCAAGGCAAGCGAGCTTGTCAGAGGTAATGGCGTTCATCGAGCACGAAAAATTGCATGGACTCGGTTGCGGCCTGGTGGATGTCTCATTGCTGGCTTCCACTTTGATCACGCCAGGCGCACGGCTATGGACACTGGACCAACGTCTCAACGACTTGTCAGTGCGTTTTGGTGTGGCGCATCGACCCAAGCTTCACTAGGTCACGTGAAGCGCCGCGACTCTATTCAGCAACGAGGCACTGGCTGCTGAAAGCGACCGGCAGGTTAACCTGCACCAGGTTCGCGACGTTTTTTTGGCCACGTCATACCCCGACCACACTCATCAGCGCATCCAGCCGCGCCTTGTCTGCCAGCAACACAGCGCTGTCCGACGCATGCACCACCCTTCCCCGGTCCAGCACCATCGCCCGCTGCGTCATCGCCAGTGCCAGCCGCGCATTCCGTTCCACCACGATCGCCGCCATGTCCGACTGGCCGATCAGTTGCCGGATCACCCGCCGCAGTTCCTGCATGATGATCGGCGCCGAGCCTTCCATCGGTTCGTCCAGCATCAACAGCGCCGGGTTGAGCATCAGTTTGTCGCGCAACTGATCAACGCAACGGTTTACAAGGGTCCGCCCGCAGCCTAAGGTCAACCAGTAAGTCACTTGCCGGGAACCATCCCATGTCGATCGACCGCCGCTCCTTCCTCAGCCTTGCAGCAGGCCTGGCCGCTACCGGCCTCGGCCCTGTGCTGCCGGCTCATGCCGCCACCGTCGCCGCCCCCTTGCGCCGCAATATCCCGGGCACCACCGAAGCCCTGCCCGTGATCGGCATGGGCACCGCCGACACCTTCAACGTCGGCACCGGCGCCGACGAACGCAAGCCGCTGGCGGAGGTGATGGGCCTGCTGCTGCAGAGCGAAGGCTCGGTCGTCGATACCGCGCCCAGCTACGGCAGCGCCGAGGCCGTGACCGGCGACCTGCTGCGCGCGGCCAACGCCCGCAGCCGGGTGTTCCTGGCCACCAAGATCTCGGCCAAATCCGGCGCGCCCGCGCAGGCGCAATGGGCGCGCTCGCTGGCCGACCTGCATGTAGACAAGGTCGACCTGCTGCAGATACACAACCTGATCGACTGGCAGGCCAACCTGCGCTGGCTGCGCGAGCTGAAGGAACAGGGCCGCATCCGCTACCTGGGCATCACCCATTACCGCGAGGACGCGCACGAGGCGCTGGAGAAGATCGTGCGCAGCGAGCGCGTGGACTTTGTCCAGATCAACTATTCAGTGGCCGAGCGCAATGCCGAGCGCACGCTGCTGCCGCTGTGTGAAGCACGCGGCGTGGCGGTGCTGATCAACCGGCCATTCCAGGACGGACGCCTCTTTCGCGCCGTCAAGGACCGCCCGCTGCCGCCGTGGGCCGGCGATATCGACTGCGGCTCGTGGGCCCAGCTGTTCCTGAAGTTCATCGTCAGCCATCCCGCCGTGACCGCGGCGATCCCGGCCACCTCCAAGCCGCCCAACATGGCCGACAACCTCGGCGCCGGACTGGGCCGCATGCCCGATCCCGGCCAGCGCGAGCGCATCGCCGCGCTGCTGCGCTGAGCCGTACCGATCGTGGACGATCCCGCGCGCGACCCGCCTGCCGGCGGCCTGGCCCGGCTGCGGCGCGGTTTCGGCATCCGCCCCGGCGAGGGCGGCGCCGTGGTGGCCGGCTTCCTGTTTTTCTTCTGCCTGTTCGCCAGCTATTTCATGCTGCGGCCGGTGCGCGAGACCATGGGCATTGCCGGCGGCGTGAAGAACCTGCAGTGGCTGTTCACCGCCACCTTTGTCGTGATGCTGGCCGCGATCCCGCTGTACGGCGCGGTCTGCGCGTGGCTGCCGCGGCGCCGCTTCGTGCCCTGGGTGTACGCCTTCTTTATCGCCAACCTGCTTGGCTTTGCGCTGGCCACTCGCGCCCTGCCTGACAACGTCTGGCTGGCGCGCGTGTTCTACGTGTGGCTGTCGGTGTTCAACCTGTTCGTGGTGTCCGTGGCATGGAGCCTGATGGCGGATGTGTTCCGCCCCGAGCAGGCGCGCCGTCTGTTCGCACTGCTGGCCGCCGGCGCCAGCGCGGGTGGGCTGGCCGGCCCCGTGCTGGGCGGCTGGCTGGTGCCGCGGATCGGCCTGACCGGACTGATGCTGCTGTCGGCCGCGCTGCTGGCCGCAACGCTGCCCGGCGTGGGCTGGCTGTTCGGCTGGCGCCGCCGCGCCGGCGCGGGCGTGGTGCAGCCGGGCGAAGCCCCGGCCGGCGCGGCGCAGGATCCGGCCAACCCCATCGGCGGCGGGCTGCTGGCCGGGCTGTCGCTGCTGCTGCGCTCGCGCTACCTGCTTGGCATCGGCCTGTTCGTGATCCTGCTGGCCACGGCCAGCACCTTCCTGTATTTCGAGCAGGCGCGGCTGGTGGCCGAGGCCTTCCCGGAGCGCACCCGCCAGACCCAGGTCTTCAGCGCGCTGGATGCTGCCGTGCAGGCGCTGACCATCCTGGTCCAGCTCTTCTTCACCGGCCGCATGGCGCGCCGCTATGGCGTCACCGTGCTGCTGACCGCGGTGCCGCTGGCGGTGACCTGCGGCTTTCTCGTACTGGCGATGCTGCCGACCTTCGGCGTGCTGGCCGGCGTGATGATCCTGCGGCGCGTGGGCGAATACGCACTGCTGCGCCCCGGGCGCGAGATGCTGTTCACCGTGGTCGATCCCGAGACCAAGTACAAGGCCAAGAACGTGATCGACACCGCCGTCTACCGTGCGGGCGATGCGGTCAGTGCGTGGGTCAAGACGGCGATCGATGCGCTGTCGGGCCATCCCGCCACGGTGGCGCTGGCTGGCGCCGTGCTGGCGCTGGTGTGGGCGGGGCTGGGCTGGTGGCTGGGGCGGCGGCATGAGGGTCAACTGGCCCCGCCGGATGCCAGTCCGCGCCGTGCCGTGGGGAATACCGCTGCACGCTAATGCCCAGGACAAGGGTTTTCCCGGTTGACGCTGTGCCTGCGAAGCCATACATTGGCCACGCAGATCTAGATAAGAGACCATCTGTAAGATGGTCTCTTCGCGCCTTGCAGTTGCTGCGGCCTCTTACAGAACAAATAAGAGGAGACCGCCGTGCAACACTCTGCCATCAAGATTCGTGGCATCGATGATGTCATTGCCTACATAGATTCCTGCCCAGGCATTCGCGGCAGGGCCGGTGTCATCTGGTGGCTCGCACTCGGCGGGCTATTCCTTGATGCATTTTCCAATTCTGCACTGAGCGCCGGCCTCGGGCCGATGACGCGCAACCTTCAACTCGCGCCGGCAAAAGTCGCCCTGTTGACCTCGTTTGCTTCATGGGTGGCCATTGCCTTCAACCCTATCGGCGGCTGGATGGCCGACCGCTGGGGCCGCGTCCGCCCGCTGATCCTCGCCAAGGTCCTGGCTGTGGCCGGCGCATTGCTGGTGGTGTTTGCCCCCGGCTTCGAGGTGATCCTGGCCGGTCGCTTCTTTGTCGGCGCGGCCTACGGCATCGACTTTGCCATCGCCATGGCGGTGCTGGCGGAGTTCACGCCGGTGAAACTCAAGAGTCGGCTGAACACGTGGCAAGGCATGTGGTACACGGCCGTCTGCTCTAACCTGTTGCTGGCACTGCTGTTCTACTCCTGGGACGTTGGCGACACGATCTGGCGCTACTCGGTGGCAGCCACCGCGGTCTTCGGCGTGATCATCCTGCTGCTGCAGGGCCTGTTCCTGGTGGAAAGCCCGATCTGGCTGGCGCGCAAGGAATTGCTCGATGCCGCCGCACATGCCATGACGCGCATCTACGGACGTGAGTTCGTTGCCGCACCGCCCGCGGAACGCATCCCCGTCCTCAACCAGGCGCGCCGCGGCCTGGCCAACGTGCTGCTGATCTTCCGCGGCGTCTACCTGCCGCGCACCGTGCTGGCGGCAACTGTGCAGATCGGGCAGTCGATCCAGTACTTCGCGATCGGCTGGTACCTGCCGCTGATCAGTGCGGCCCTGTTCGGCAAGGACTTTGTGTACGCGACGATCGGCGCGCTGGTCTTCAACGTCTGCGGCATCTTTGGCGGGTTCCTCTCGCCCTTGATAGGCCGCAAGCTGGGCCTGCGCCGCGCCTCGGCGTTCGGCTTTGCTGCGGTATTCGCCATGCTGCTGATCCTGGGCCTGTTCAACCGCAAGATGCCGATGTGGATGGCAGTGGTCGTTCCGTCGCTGTTCATTCTGTTCCACTCGGGCGGACCCGGCGCAAATGGCAAGAGCCTGTCGTCACTGTCTTTCCGCAGTGAACTGCGCGCGGGCGCCAACGGCATCATCGGCGCACTCGGTGCCATCGGCGCTGCACTGGGCCTGCTGGTGTTCCCGCTGTTCCGCGCACAGTATGGGCTGGAGACCACCTTCCTGATCCTGTCCGTGGTCCCGCTGCTGGCCAGCATCATCTGCTTCGCGATCCGCTGGGACCCGACCCGCACCACCATCAACCCCGACAATGAAGCCGATGCCCCGCAGTTCAAGGGCGATGTGCCGGACGCTCCGGGCTTCATGAATCCCGCGATTGAAAAGGCCCGCCCATGACCCAGCGCAGAAATGTCATCCTTGCAATCGATGAGGGCACCTCAGGCACGCGGGCAGCGGTGGTGGCCGCCGACGGTCATGTCATGTGCCTCGAGTACACCACGCTTGAGGTCCGTTCCCCCTGCCCCGGCGTGGTCGAACAGGACGCCGACGTCCTGCTCGACAAGACCCTGGCGGTTTGCCGCGCCACCCTGGCGCAGGCCGCTCACGAAGACCTGACCGTCACCGCCCTCGCCATCGCGACCCAGCGCGCCACCGCGGTACTGTGGGACACGCAGACCGGACGTGCGCTGGTACCCGCCATGGTGTGGCAGGACACGCGATACGCAGCCGATCTCGACCAGCTTGCGCCGGCATGGGACGCGACTCTGCGCGAAGCAGTCGGCCGCCCCACCGGTGTGCGCTCGCCTTACCTGTGGGCGGCGCGGCACCTGCGTGACACGCCGGCTGTGGCTGACGCCTTCCGTGCGCGCCGGCTCGCCTTCGGCACCATCGACAGCTGGCTGCTCTGGCACCTGTCGACGGCACGCGCGTGCATCACCACGCCGACCAATGCCACCTCATGCAACGCCTACGTGCTGACCGGGCATCGCTACCAGCTCGACTGGATCGACGCGCTTGGCTTTCCGCGCGAGCTGCTGCCTGAGCTGCGCCAGGATGCGGACGACTTCGGCCGCACGCGGCCGGACGTGCTGGGGATTGACGTGCCGATCCTCGCTTGTGCCGGGGACCAGCTCGCCGGCGCAATCGGCCTAGGATGCCTCGATGCCGGCCAGGCGATGTGCCTGCATGGCACCGGCAGCTTCGTCGACCTGGTAGTCGGTCCGAACCTTCCCGCACGCAGCGGCAAGTCGGACAGCACCCTGACCATGACCGCACGCCGGCAGCTGGGCGTGTCGCATTTCTCCGTCGAAACCTTTGTCGCCACCACCGGCTCCGCGCTCAACTGGGTCTGCGACAAGCTCGGCTGGTTCGAGAATGCCAGGCAAATCAGTGCGCTGGCCAGCACTGTTGCATCGTCACGAAGCGTGACCTTTATTCCCGCGCTGACCGGCCTGCGAGTCCCACGCATGCAGCCTGAAGCGCGCGCAGCATTGACCGGTATCTCGATGGCAACGACGCAGGCCGAGATGGCCTTTGCCATCCTCGAAGGCATTGCCCACTCGGTGACTTCCTGCATCGAGGCCAACCGGGAGATCGCGGGCGTGCCAGTGTCGGAACTGGTGGTCGGCGGCGGCTTGTCCGGCAGCGATGCGCTGCTGCAGATGCAGGCGGATCTCAGCGGAATTTCCATCCACCGCATGAAGGAGACCGACCGCGCCAGCCTGCGCGGCATCGCTTACCTTGCCGGCTCGTCCGGCCTGCTTTGGGATTCCATGCAGCAGGCCCGGGCCACCACGACCCCGGACGCGGTATTCGAACCTGCGATCAGCGCCGATGAGCGCGCCCAGCGGCGCGCGCTCTGGAATGCGCGGGTGGCATCCGAGCTCAACCATGCGGACGCGCTTGCGGTCCATTAACCAGGAGCAACAACAGACATGGTGATTTTTCCATCCCGCAGCGCTAACCGCGAGCGCGCCGCCATGACCAGCACCGAGCCATTGCGGCTGATGCGCCGGGACCTGCTCGACCGCCTGGAGGCGGATGCGTTCGACATCCTGGTGGTCGGCGGCGGCGTGACGGGCGCCTACGCCGCGCTGGATGCCAGCTTGCGCGGCTATCGCGTGGCGCTGGTTGAAAAGTGCGACTTCGCCGCGGGGACCTCGTCCAAGTCATCAAAGATGGTGCACGGCGGCCTGCGCTATATCGAGCAGGGCAATCTCGGCCTGGTGCGCCATTCACTGCTGGAGCGCCAGCGCCTGCGCCGCAACGCGCGCCATCTGGTGCAGCGGCTGCCGTTCCTGTTCCCGGTGATGGAGCGCAACGGCGTGTTCGACAAGCGCCTGGCCAAGGCCTTCGAAAGCCTGCTCTGGACCTACGACCTCGCCGGTGGCTGGCGCGAGGGAATCCTGCACCAGAAGCTGACCAAGGCCGAGGTGCTGTCACACTGCCCGACCTTCAATGAGGAACATCTGACCGGCGGCTACCTGTACTTCGATGCGCGCGTCGATGATGCCCGCCTGACACTGAACATCGCACGCACGGCAGCGTTCCATGGCGCGGCCGTGGTCAATCACGCGACCGTCGCCGAGATCACCCGCGATGGCCACGGCAAGGTGGATGGCGCCATTGTCCACGCCGGCGAGCGCGAGATCCGCGTGCGCGCAGGCGTGGTCATCATGGCAACCGGCGTCTGGCTGCGCGACTGGACCGGCCGCAGGAAGGGCGAAGCCAGGACCCTGCACATCCGCCCTGCCAAGGGCGTCCACATTGCCATCCCGTGGCTGAAGATCCGCAATGACTGCACGGTGACGATCCCGGTGCCCGGCCGCAACCGCCGGGCAACCATCACGCGGTGGGGCAATGTGTCCTACCTCGGCACCACCGACGAAGACTATGAGGGCGACCTCGACAATGTCATGTGCACCCGGCAGGAACTGGACTTCCTGCTGGAGGGCGCGCGCTCGGCACTAAAGACCGACCTGACGCCGGATGACGTGGTGGGCAGCATCGCGGGGTGCCGCCCGCTGGTGGCGCCGCCCGGCGGCAAGACCCTGGAAATCAGGCGCAATCACGAGATTCATACCGCCGACGACGGCCTGGTGACCATCGTCGGCGGCAAGCTCACGACCTCGCGGCACATGGCAGAGCAAACCATCGATGCCGCGCAGAAGGTCATCGGCAAGCGCAGCAAGTGCCTGACCAGATCGGCCTATCTGCTCGGGGCGGCTGGCTATGACGCGCAGGCCATCGTCGCATCCGGCGGCATGTCCGCGCACCTGGGCGAGCGCTATGGCACGGAGGCGCGCTTTGTCAGCGACATCCTGCAGGCGGACGCCACCCTGGCCAGGCCGATCGTCGAAGGCCTGCCGTATACCGAAGCCGAAATCGTCTACGCCGTGCGTCATGAACTGGCCGGCACGGTTGACGACGTCTTGTCACGACGCATCCGTGCCCGCCTGATGGCGCGCGATGCCTCCGCCCGTGCCGCAGCGCGGGTGGGCCAGATCCTCCAGGCCGAACTCGGATTGTCCGAAGCGGCCGTGGCGCGGCAGGTCAGCGAATACCTGGCCGCCGTCGCCCTCGAAAAATCCGTCCTCATGGGAGACTCAGCATGATCAGCAAGGAAGCCATCAAGCGCGGCTACAACCGCGGCAACTACGTTGTCGGCGCCCACACGCCGCCGGGCTATGCGGCGAACATCCAGGGCACGCCGGATGCGCCGGGCCTGCAACGCGACACCATTGCCGTCTGCGCGGCCGATGTCGCGGCCCTGCGCAAGGTGGCCGACGAGGTCCTGACCGATACCGCCGACGTCGTGGCGTGGACCCGCGACTGGTGGGCCGGATCGATGATCACGGAGACCGCGGGCAAGCCCGCCACGCCGCGCGGGGTCATCGTGCGCGCTTCCACCGTGGAACAGGTGCAGGCAGTCATGCGCATTGCCAGCGCCAGCGCCATTCCGGTCACCGTATCGGCCGGCCGCAGCAACGTCACGGGCGCTGCCCTGCCCGTGCGCGGCGGCATCGTGCTGGACGTGTGCGGCCTGAACCAGCTGGTCGGATTCGACAAGGACAGCCAGATCGTCGACGTGGAAGCCGGCATGTTCGGCGACATTTTCGAGGAGACCGTGCAGAAGGAATTCGGCATGACGATGGGCCACTGGCCTTCGTCGTACGCGATCAGCACGGTCGGCGGATGGGTAGCCTGCCGCGGCGCCGGCCAGTTGTCCACGCGCTATGGCAAGATCGAGGACATGGTGTTCGGCATGGACGTGGTGCTGGCCGACGGCAGCCTGGTCACCGTGGGCGGCTACTCGCGCGCGGCATTGGGCCCGGATCTGCAGCAACTGTTCATCGGGTCCGAGGGCATGCTGGGCGTGATCGTGCGCGTGCGCCTCAAGCTGCACCGCCTGCCCGACTACGGGCGCGCCATCGCCTATGGCTTCAAGACCTTTGCCATCGGCCTGGAGGCCTGCCGCGAGATCATGCAGCGCGGGGCCAACCCGGCCGCGCTGCGGCTCTATGACGAACTGGAAAGCGGCGTGCAGTTCGGACTGCCGGACACCAACGTCCTGCTGGTTGCCGACGAGGGCGCGCGCGAGATGGTCGATGCGGTGATGACGATCAGCGAGCGCGTGTGCCAGGAACTTGGTGACAAACTGGACAGCGAGTCCATTTTCGAGCGCTGGCTCGACACGCGCTACCTGACCGGCAAGAGCGCCGAGGGCTTCAAGCGCAGCCCCGGCTTTGTCGCCGACACGCTCGAAATGTCAGGGCCGTGGCGCGACCTGGCTGCCATCTACGCGGACGTGGTCAAGGCCATCAATGCCGTGCCGGGCACCCTCGCCGGCTCCGCGCACCAGTCGCACGCCTATGTGGACGGCGCCTGCCTGTACTTCTCCCTTCGCGGCGAGGTCGCGGTGGAAGACCGCCAGAATTGGTATCGCCAGGCATGGGATGCTGCCAATGCGGTGCTGATCCAATACAATGCGGCACTGAGCCACCACCACGGAATCGGGCTGCTGCGCGCGCCATATATGGCCTCGTCGCTGGACACGGCGTTCCCGCTGCTGGCGGCGGTCAAGCAGGCACTCGACCCGCAGAATATCCTGAACCCGGGCAAGCTGGGTCTCAGTGACGTGCTCACCAACGAACCGAAGTAACCAGCATGGACAGGTCCCTCGGTGCGCGCCTGACGCGACACCCCGTCATCGGCACACTCTACGGTGTTGACCAGATCGACGCCATCTTTGAAAGCGTGGCCGAAGTCTGCATTGTCGCCAACGTGGAACTGCGCAAGCTGCAGCCCGTCATCGCCACGCTGGCCAGCGCCGGCAAGTACGTCATCGTCAATATCGACAGCTGCGAAGGCTTGTCGCAGGACAAGGGCGGGGTGGAGTACCTGGCCGACATCGGGGTGACCAGTCTGGTTTCCACGCGCGTGGCAACGATCCAGCGCGCCAACCGCGCCGGCATGGTGACGATGCAGAAGGTCTTTGTGACCGACCGCTCCACCTGGCCGCGCAGCGTCAAGGCGCTCGAACAGAGCGACCCGAACCTGGTGCAGCTGATGCCGGCGCCGATGCTGTCGCACCTGCCCGAAGCGGACCGCAAGGCGCTGCCGCCGATCGTGACATCAGGCTTTGTCTGCAATCGGGATGATATCCGCAGCGCGCTCGCACATGGCGCCGTGGCCGTCTCCACCAGCGACCGCAAGCTCTGGAATCTGGAAGCGAGAGCGCTGAAGGCGTAAGACTCGCGCCTGGCGCCGCCTGGGCAGTTTCGCTGACCGCTGATCGGCCAAAACTGGCCCGCTGCGGCAGGAAGATCGTATAGTCTTGTCCTCGGACCTGGCTTGCCCCCGCGCCGCGCCGGCCTACGCCGCGCAGCCCGCAAGCCACCCCACATTCCTGATCCCGGAGGACTCCCCCATGAAAACCAAAGCCGCCATCGCCTGGAAAGCCGGCGCCCCGCTGACCATTGAAGACGTGGACCTGGACGGCCCGCGCGCCGGGGAAGTGCTGGTGGAAGTCAAGGCCACCGGTATCTGCCATACCGACTACTACACCTTGTCCGGGGCCGACCCGGAAGGCATTTTCCCGGCGATCCTGGGCCATGAAGGCGCGGGCATCGTCACCGACGTCGGCCCGGGCGTGACCTCGCTCAAGCCCGGCGACCACGTGATCCCCCTGTACACGCCGGAATGCCGCCAGTGCAAGTTCTGCCTGTCGCGCAAGACCAACCTGTGCCAGGCGATCCGCGCCACCCAGGGCAAGGGCCTGATGCCGGACGGCACCTCGCGCTTTTCCATCGACGGCAAGCCGATCTTCCACTACATGGGCACCTCGACCTTCGCCAACCACATCGTGGTGCCGGAGATCGCACTGGCCAAGATCCGCCCCGACGCGCCGTTCGACAAGGTCTGCTACATCGGCTGCGGCGTCACCACCGGCGTGGGCGCGGTGCTGTTCACCGCCAAGGTGGAAGCCGGCGCCAACGTGGTCGTGTTCGGCCTGGGCGGCATTGGCCTGAACGTGATCCAGGCGGCCAAGATGGTGGGCGCCGACAAGATCATCGGCGTGGACCTGAACCCTGGCCGCGAAGCCATGGCGCGCAAGTTCGGCATGACCCACTTCATCAACCCGAAGGACGTGGATAACGTGGTCGACCACATCATCCAGCTGACCGACGGCGGTGCCGACTATTCGTTCGAATGCATCGGCAACACGCAGGTCATGCGCCAGGCGCTGGAGTGCTGCCACAAGGGCTGGGGCAAGTCGATCATCATCGGCGTGGCCGAGGCCGGCGCGGAGATCTCGACGCGGCCGTTCCAGCTGGTGACGGGGCGCGAGTGGAAGGGCTCGGCCTTTGGCGGCGCCCGCGGGCGCACCGATGTACCGAAGATCGTCGACTGGTACATGGAGGGCAAGCTCAATATCGACGACCTGATCACGCACACGCTGCCGCTGGAGCGCATCAACGAGGGCTTCGACCTGATGAAGCGCGGCGAGTCGATCCGCTCGGTGGTGCTGTACTGAGGACGGCGCCGACATGGAACTGATCTCGCAACACGGCTGCCACGGCGGCGTGCAGCGCTTCTATCGCCATGATTCGACGGCGATCGGGCTGCCGATGCGTTTCTCGGTCTACCTGCCGCCGCAGGCGCAGGCAGGCGGCAAGGTGCCGGTGCTGTTCTACCTGGCCGGCCTGACCTGCACCGAGGAAACCTTCATGATCAAGGCCGGCGCGCAGCGTTTTGCCGCCGAGCACGGCCTGATGCTGGTGGCGCCCGATACCAGCCCGCGCGGCGCGGGCCTGCCGGGCGAGGCCGATGCCTGGGACTTCGGCGTGGGTGCCGGGTTCTATGTCGATGCCACCGAGGCGCCGTGGCAGGAGTACTGGCGCATGGAAAGCTACGTGGCCGACGAGCTGTTCGGGCTGGTCACCACCGCCTTGCCGGGCGATGCCGGCCGCGTCGGCATCTTCGGGCATTCCATGGGCGGGCACGGCGCGCTGGTGCTGGCACAGCGCCATCCGCAGCGCTTCCGCTCGGTGTCGGCGTTTGCGCCGATCGCCGCGCCGTCACGCTGCCCGTGGGGCCAGAAGGCGTTCACTGGCTATCTCGGCACGGACCGCGCCGCGTGGGCTGAGTACGACGCCAGTGAACTGATGGCACGCCAGAATGGGGCGCCCTTCCCGGCTGGCATCCTGGTCGATCAGGGACTCGACGACCAGTTCCTGCAAAGCCAGCTGCATCCGGAAGCATTCGCGGCGGCCTGCCAGGCCGTCGGCCAGCCGCTGACGCTGCGCCGGCATAGCGGCTACGACCACGGCTACTACTTCATCACCAGCTTTATCGCCGACCACATCCGCCACCACGCGGCGCAGCTCTAGACGCGCCGCATCAGCCTTCCGCCACCCGGCGGTAAGCGCCCGGGCGCGATCCGGTCCAGCGCCGGAACGCCCGGTGGAACGCGCCCGGCTCGGCAAAGCCGAGCTCGGCCGCGATATCCGCCACCGGGCGGCCGGAATGGCTGAGCGCCTCGATGGCAAGATCGCGCCGCAGCGCATCCTTCAGGTCCTGGTAGCTGACGCCCTCCTCCATCAGCCGGCGCCGCAGCGATGATGCGGACAGGTTCAGGCTGATTGCCAGGTCTTCAAAGGTGGGCCATTGATCCGGACGCTGGTTGCGCAGCAGCCTGCGCACGCGCGCGCCCACGCTGGCGCGGTCGGAGTACTTCACCACCACGTTGTGCGGCGCATCGCGCAGGAAGGCCTTCAGGCTGCGCTCGTCCTGGCGCACCGGCTGCTCCAGCAGTGCCGCGTCGAAGACCAGCGCCGTGGCCGGCTGCCCGAACGCCAGCTGGCGCGAATACATGACGCGGTATTCCGCGCTGTACTGCGGCTCGTCGTAGTCAAAGGCCGCCAGCCGCACCGGCACGCGCCGCCGCAACAGCCAGCTCATCAGGCCATGCAGCATGATCAGCATGGTTTCCTTGGCAAACACGCCGGGCTGCCGCCCCAGGTGCGCGCAGGGCGCGGTCAGCACCAGCGCGGCCTCGTCGCCGTGGCGCTCCAGCCGCACGCCGATATCGTCCAGCAGCAGCCGGAAGTACCGCGTGATGCGCTCCAGCCCCTGCCCCAGCGTGCGGCTCCCGGCCACCGCGTGGCACAGCATGGCAAAGCTGCCGCACTTCATGCTGCGCGAATCCTGCCCGAAGAACTCATCGTCCAGCGCCGCCGCCACGGCCATCCACAGCTCGCTGTAGCTGGCGGACGAGACGCGTGACTGCGGCACCGCCAGCAGCGCCGGCGCAATGCCGGCGCCGCGCAGTACCGGATCGGGGTCGACGCCGCGTGCGCGCAGCCCCGCGATGGCGTGGTGGACGAAACAGATGGCGACACTGCCTTTTTCCATGGCGCTGAGGGTGGCAATCGAGTTCACGAAGATTGGCGGATTTTGGCATAGGAGCCGGCCTCCGGCGTTCCTACACTGCCCGCAGGTCAAACGCCGACGCGCATTCTGCCTGACTTGCAGCGCGGCTCCAAACGCCCACCCCTAACTGCCATGCACAGCGACTACACCGAAGAGCAAACCATGATCCGCGACAGCGCGCGCGCCTTTGCCACCGAACGGCTGGCCGCCGGCGCCGCGCAATGGGACCGCGACGCCCGCCTGCCCGACGAGGTCGTCGCCGAAATGGGCGCGCTGGGGCTGTTGGGCATGATCGTGCCCGAGGAATGGGGCGGCACCTATACCGACTACGTCGCCTATGCGCTGGCCATCGAAGAGATCGCCGCCGGCTGCGCCGCCTGCGCCACCATGATGAGCGTGCACAACTCGGTCGGCTGCGGGCCGGTCCTGCATTATGGTACCGATGCGCAGAAAGAACGCTACCTGGCGCGGCTGGCCAGCGGCGAGCTGATCGGCGCATTCTGCCTGACCGAGCCGCAGGCGGGCTCCGAAGCGCACAACTTGCGCACGCGCGCCCGCTTCACCGACAACGGCTGGGTGCTCAATGGCAGCAAGCAGTTCGTCACCAACGGCCAGCGCGCCGGCGTGGCGGTGGTGTTTGCCGCCACCGAGCCCGAGCGCGGCAAGAAAGGCATCTCGGCCTTCCTTGTTCCGACCGACACCCCGGGCTTCATCGTGCACGCGCCCGAGAAGAAGCTCGGCATCCGCGCCTCCGACACCTGCGCGATCACGCTGGAAGACTGCACCGTACCGCACGACGCACTGCTCGGCGAACCCGGCGAGGGCCTGCGCATCGCGCTGTCCAACCTGGAAGGCGGGCGCATCGGCATCGCCGCGCAGGCCATCGGCATTGCGCGCTCGGCCTTCGAGGCGGCGTGCCGCTATGCCTCGGAACGCATCCAGTTCGGCCGCGCCCTGCGCGAACACCCGCCCATCGCCAACATGCTGGCCGACATGGCCACCGAGCTGAACGCCGCGCGCCTGCTGGTGCACCGCGCCGCACGCATGCGCAGCGAAGGCGTGCCGTGCCTGTCCGAAGCCTCGCAGGCCAAGCTGTATGCGTCCGAGCTGGCCGAGCGCGTGTGCTCCAAGGCGCTGCAGATCCACGGCGGCTACGGCTATCTCGAAGACTACCCGGTCGAGCGCCACTACCGCGACGCCCGCATCACCCAGATCTACGAAGGCACCAGCGAGATCCAGCGCATGCTGATCGCGCGCAGCCTGTAGTCCCACCATCCCTTGCCAACAGAACCAGACCTTCCGGAGACAACCATGAGTGCCGTGCCCAAGACCGACAATGCCGTGCCGACCGTGCCGCTGCTGATCAACGGCGAATGGGTGGATTCGTCCGCCACCGAATTCCGCAACGTGGTCAATCCCGCCACGCAGGAAGTGCTGGCACGCGTGCCGCTGGCCACCGCCAGCGAGGTCGCCGCTGCCGTGGGCGCCGCGCACCGCGCCTTTGCCACGTGGCGCCACACGCCCATCGGCGCGCGGCTGCGCGTCATGCTGCGCTTCCAGGCCCTGATCCGCGAGCACAGCAAGCGTATCGCCGCCATCCTGACCGCCGAGCAGGGCAAGACCCTGGCAGATGCCGAAGGCGACATCTTCCGCGGGCTGGAGGTGGTCGAGCACGCCTGCTCCATCGGCACGCTGCAGCAAGGCGGTTTTGCCGAGAACGTGGCCGCCACCGTCGACACCTACACGCTGCAGCAGCCGATCGGCGTCTGCGCGGGTATCACGCCGTTCAACTTCCCGGCGATGATCCCGCTGTGGATGTTCCCGATGGCGATCGTGTGCGGCAATACCTTCGTGCTCAAGCCTTCAGAGCAGGACCCGCTGTCTACCGTGGAGCTGGTCAAGCTGGCGCTGGAAGCCGGCGTGCCGCCGGGCGTGCTGAACGTGGTGCACGGCGCCAAGGACGTGGTCGATGCGCTGTGCACGCACCCGGACATCAAGGCGGTGTCGTTCGTCGGTTCGACCGCTGTCGGCACCCACGTCTACAACCTGGCCGGCGCGCACGGCAAGCGCGTGCAGTCCATGATGGGCGCCAAGAACCATGCGGTGGTACTGCCCGATGCGCACAAGGAGCAGACGCTGAACGCGCTGGCCGGTGCAGGCTTCGGCGCGGCCGGCCAGCGTTGCATGGCCACCTCGGTGGTGGTGCTGGTGGGGGCGGCACGCGACTGGGTGCCCGACCTGGTCGAACGCGCCAGGACCCTGAAAGTCGGCGCCGGTGCCGAGGCTGGCACCGATGTCGGCCCCGTGGTATCGGTGGCGGCAAAGGAACGGGTCCTCGGCCTCATCGCCGCCGGCGAGCGCGCAGGCGCGACGCTGGTGCTGGATGGCCGCGGCGTGGAAGTGCCGGGCTATCCGCAGGGCAACTTCATCGGCCCGACCATCTTTACCGATGTCCGCACCGACATGTCGATCTACACCGAAGAGATCTTCGGGCCGGTGCTGGTGGTGATCGGTGTCGATACGCTGGACGAGGCCATCGCCCTGGTCAACCGCAACCCGTTCGGCAACGGCACCGGCGTGTTCACGCAGAGCGGCGCCGCGGCGCGCAAGTTCCAGAGCGAGATCGACGTGGGCCAGGTCGGCATCAACATCCCCATCCCGGTGCCGGTGCCCTACTTCAGCTTCACTGGCTCGCGCGGCTCCAAGCTGGGCGACCTGGGGCCTTACGGCAAGCAGGTGGTGCAGTTCTATACCCAGACCAAGACGGTGACGGCGCGGTGGTTTGACGACGCCACGGTCAACGATGGGGTGAATACCACCATCAGCCTGAAGTAAGCACGCCGCATTCAAGCACGAACCGGAAGGAGACCCCATGCATATCGCCTTCATCGGCCTGGGCAACATGGGCGCGCCCATGGCGCGCAACCTGCTCAAGGCCGGTCATACGCTGACCGTATTTGACCTCAACGCCGCTGCGGTGGCATCGCTGTGCGCCGAAGGCGCCGCCACCGCGGACTCCGCCCGCAAGGCCGTGGCCGAAGCGGACTTTGTCATCACCATGCTGCCCGCCGCAGCCCATGTGCGCAGCGCTTACCTGGGCCCGGAAGGCGTGCTGGCCGGCGTACGCGCGGGCGTGCCGCTGGTGGATTCCAGCACCATCGACCCCGCCACCGTGCGCGAACTGGCCGCCGCCGCCGAGGCAAACGGCAATGCGCTGGCCGATGCGCCGGTCTCCGGCGGCACCGTTGGCGCGCAGGCCGGCACGCTGACCTTCATGGTCGGCGCCACCGAAGCGCTGTTCGCCCAGGTGCGCCCGGTGCTGGCCGGCATGGGCCGCAACCTGGTCCACTGCGGCGGCACCGGCACCGGCCAGGTCGCCAAGATCTGCAACAACCTGATCCTGGGCATCTCCATGATCGGCGTATCCGAGGCGATGGCGCTGGGCGTCAAGCTCGGCATCGATGCCAACGTGCTCGCCGGCATCGTCAATACCTCCACCGGCCGCTGCTGGGCCTCGGACACCTGCAACCCCTGGCCCGGCGTGATCGAGACCGCGCCGGCCGCGCGCGGCTACAGCGGCGGCTTTGGCGCCGACCTGATGCTCAAGGACCTGGGCCTGGCCAACGACGCCGCGCGCAGCGTGAAGCAGCCGCTCTTCCTGGGTGCGCTGGCGCAGCAGGTCTACCAGGCCGTGAGCCATGCCGGCGACGGCCAGCTCGACTTCTCCGGGGTGATCCGCCAGTACCTGTCCGCAGCCGACAAGGAGGCCAAGGAATGATCGAGTTTGCCCTGCAAGGCCACGTCGCCACGCTGACACTGAGCCGCCCGCCCGCCAACGCCTTCACCGCCGAAGGCCTGCAGCAGCTGCGCGAGCTGGTGGCAAAGATCGACGCGAACCCTGAAGTACGTGCCGTGGTCGTCACCGGTGCCGGCGAGAAGTTCTTCAGCGCCGGCGCCGACCTGAACGGCTTTGCCGAGGGCGACCGCGCCCATGCCCGCGTGATGGCGCAGCAGTTCGGCAGCGCCTTCGAAGCCCTGCAGAACGCGCGGCCCGTGGTGATCGCCGCGGTCAACGGCTATGCCATGGGCGGCGGGCTGGAATGCGCGCTGGCCTGCGATATCCGCATCGCCGAGGAACAGGCGCAGATGGCCCTGCCCGAAGCCGCCGTCGGCCTGCTGCCGTGCGGTTGCGGCACGCAGACGCTGCCGTGGCTGGTCGGCGAAGGCTGGGCCAAGCGCATGATCCTGACCAACGAGCGCGTCGATGCCGCCACGGCGTTGCGCATTGGTCTGGTGGAGGAAGTCGTGCCGCGCGGCCAGGCGCTGGCCACGGCGCTGGCGATGGCGCAGCGCGCCGGCAACGTCAGCCCGCGCGCCGCCGCCCACAGCAAGCGGCTGGTGCACCTGGCGCGCCAGGGCGTACCGCGCCAGGCCGCGCTGGCGCTGGAGCGCGAGCGCTTTGTCGACCTGTTCGACGATGCCGACCAGCGCGAAGGCGTCAACGCCTTCCTCGAGAAACGAACGCCGCAATGGCGCAACGCCTAGGAGCCCGCCATGCGCCTGACTGAAGAGACCAAGGCCGCCAACCTGGATGCCGCCGAGCCGGAGGTGCTGTTCCAGGTCGTCAACGGTATCGGCATAGCCACGCTGAACCGGCCGCGCCAGCTCAATGCCCTGTCGTACCCGATGATCGTCGCGCTCGGCGCGCAGATGGAAGCCTGGGCGCACGACGACGCCGTCCGCGCGGTGGTGCTGCGCGGCGCCGGCCCCAAGGCCTTCTGCGCCGGCGGCGATATCCGCGCGCTGACCGACAGCTACCGCGACGGCACCCCGCTGCACCGGCGCTTCTTCATCGACGAATACACGCTCGACTACCGCCTGCACCGCTACCCCAAGCCGCTGGTGGCGCTGATGGACGGCATCGTCATGGGCGGCGGCATGGGCCTGGCGCAAGCCGCGCACCTGCGCCTCGTCACCGAACGCTCGCGCGTGGCCATGCCCGAAACCGGGATCGGCCTGGTGCCGGACGTGGGCGCCAGCCATTTCCTGTCAAAGCTGCCGGTGGAGCTGGCCTTGTACCTGGGGCTGACCGGCGTCACCATCGGCGCGGCTGATGCGCTGCTGTGCGGACTGGCCGATGCGGCAGTGGACAGCGCCACGCTGGCCGGGCTGGAGCAATCGCTTGCCGGCATCGCCTGGGGCCATGACACGCTGGCAGACCTGCGCCACGCGCTGGTGCGCGAGCACGTGGCCAGCGCCGCCGACGCCCCGCTGCTGCAAGTGCTGCCGGCACTGCTGCAGCATTTCCCGGCGCACGCGACACTGCCCGAAATCCTGGCCGGCCTGGCTTGCCAGGACGACCCGGCCTACGCCGCATGGGCCAGCCGCACCATCGATGTACTGCGCACCCGTTCGCCGCTATCCGCCTGCGCCACGCGCGAATTGCTGCTGCGCGGGCGCCGCATGGACCTGGCCGACTGCTTCCGCATGGAGCTGGCGGTGGTGGTCAACACCTTCACGCAAGGCGATTTCATCGAGGGCGTGCGCGCGCTGATCGTCGACAAGGACAATGCCCCGCACTGGCGTGTCACCGGCTATGACGCGGTGGATGATGCCGCCGTCCAGGCGCTGTTCCGGCTGTGGTGGGCGCCGGGCGAGCAGCCGCTGCCCCTGGGCCCGCGCGGCTGAGCGGATGCGCTGCCGTGAGCCTCGACGCGCTGCTGGCGCGCAGCCCCTGGGCCGCGGCACTGACCCCGGCGCAACGCCAGCGCGTGCGCGCCGAGCTGCGTGAACGCACGGTGCCGCAAGGCGCCTATGTCATCCGCAAGGGCGACCGGGCCGACAGCTGGCTAGGCATCGCCGAGGGCCTGGTCAAGGTGCATTGCGCATCGCCCTCCGGCAAGCGCGCGACGCTGACCGGCGTGCCAGCCGGCGGCTGGCTCGGCGAAGGCTCCCTGCTCAAGCGCGAGGCGCTGCGCTATGACGTGGTGGCGCTGCGCGATTCCCGCATCGCCTGCATGCCGGGGGCCACCTTCCGCTGGCTGCAGGAGACCAGCCTGCCCTTCAACCGCTATCTGCTCGACCAGCTCAATGAACGGCTCGGCCTGTTCATCGCGACCGTCGAGCATGAACGGCTGTACGGCATCGAGGGCCGTGTGGCGCGGGCGCTGGCTACGTTATTCCATCCGGTGCTATGCCCTGGCCTGGGCCCGGCGCTGCATCTGACACAGGAAGAAGTCGGCCTGCTCGCGGGGATCTCGCGCCAGCGCGCCAATGCGGCGCTCAAGGTGCTGGAGAGCGAAGGCTTGCTGGCGGTCGAGCACGGCGCGGTGCATGTGCTCGACCTGGAGGCACTGCGCCGCTACTGAGGCGGCGCCCGTTCATGCCTGCGCCGCCGACGGCGGCTTCACCAGCCCGTCCGCCCGGAACATCGCCTTGATGCCGCGCACCGCCTGCCGGATGCGCGATTCGTTCTCGATCAGGGCAAAGCGCACATACTCGTCGCCATAGTCGCCAAAGCCGATGCCCGGCGACACCGATACCTTGGCCTTGGCCAGCAGCTGCTTGGAGAATTCCAGCGAGCCCAGCGCGCGGTACGGCTCGGGAATCCGCGCCCAGATATACATCGACGCCCTCGGGATCTCCACCGGCCAGCCCGCTTCGATCAGCCCGCGCGCCAGCACGTCGCGGCGCGACTGGTACTGCGCGGCGATCTCGCTCACGCACTGCTGGTCGCCCTCCAGCGCGGCGATGGCAGCGATCTGCAGCGGCGTGAAGGTGCCGTAGTCGTGATAGCTCTTGATGCGCGTCAGCGCCGCCACCAGGTCCGGGTTGCCCACCATGAAGCCCACGCGCCAGCCCGCCATGTTGTAGCTCTTGGACAGCGTGAAGAACTCCACCGCGATGTCCTTGGCGCCCGGCACCTGCATGATCGACGGCGCCTTCCAGCCATCGAAGACGATGTCGGCATAGGCCAGGTCGTGCACCACGAAGATATCGTGCTTGCGTGCCAGCGCAATGACGCGCTCGAAGAAGTCCAGCTCCACGCATTGCGCGGTGGGGTTGGACGGAAAGCCCAGCACGATCATCTTCGGCTTGGGATAGCTGCCGCGGATGGCACGCTCCAGCTCGGCAAAGAAATCGATGCCCGGCACCAGCGGCACCGAGCGGATATCCGCGCCGGCAATGACCGCGCCGTAGATATGGATCGGGTAGCTGGGATCGGGCACCAGCACCGTGTCGCCGCGGTCCAGCGTGGCCAGCATCAGGTGCGCCAGGCCTTCCTTGGAGCCGATGGTGACAATGGCCTCGGTATCCGGGTCGATCTCGACGTCATAGCGTTCGCGGTACCAGTGCGCGATCGCGCGGCGCAGCCGCGGGATGCCCTTGGAGGCCGAATAGCCGTGCGTATCGGGCCGCTGCGCCGCTTCCGTGAGCTTGGCCACGATATGCGCCGGCGTGGCGCCATCGGGGTTGCCCATGCTCATGTCGATGATGTCCTCGCCACGGCGGCGGGCGGCCATCTTCAGCTCGGCGGTGATATTGAAAACGTACGGGGGAAGGCGATCGATGCGCGCAAAGCGGCGCTTGCCAGAAGCGGCAGTCATGGAGGGAGTCCTTTACGTAAGCGCCCGGAACCGTCCGAGCGACGTCGGCAGCCGTTGTCTCGGCTGCCGGAGACTCATGTTAGCGGGGATGCGGCGAATGCACAACGGTCACGTGAGGCCGCGCGAAAGATCAAAGCAGCTTGCCGCCCGGCGGACGCGTCGGCCGGTCCGCCGGCAGGTTGCGCACGATGCAGTCCAGCGCGCGCGAATCGGACTTGCCGCCAAGCGCCGCGCTGACCGAATCCCGATACTGCGTAGGCGAGATGCGCTGGTAGTAGAGCCGCGAGGTCAGGTCCAGCCAGTATACGTAGTTGTCGTCGTCCCTGCTGCCACTGGTGCGCAGCCAGTCGCTGATATTGCTGGAGCCAACCACCATGTTGGGGCAAGCGGTCTGCAGCGAATCGAGATAGTCATTGAAGCCCTTGGCCTGGATATTGCGCACGGAGTCCGGCGCACAGGCCGCCAGCAACGCTGCGCAGGCGGAGGCCAGCGCGAAGCGCCGGCTGATCGTGAAGCGGCGAAAGATGGACGAAGGCTGCACGGCAGGGTCTCCCTGGCGGATGGCGGTGGCACTATCTTACCGGCACCCCGCCCGCTTCAGTCGTCCAGCGTCTCATGCACCGCCGCATCGCCGCGCTTCCAGTAGGCCGACGCGCGGATGCGGCGCTTGTCGATACCGCGTTCGCTGACCAGGTACTGGCGCACCGCTTTCATCGCCGCCGCTTCACCAGCGGCCCACACATAGCCCTCGCCGCGCGGCAGCGTGAGCTTGCGCAGCGCCGCTTCCAGCAGGCTGCCTTCCAGCGCATCGCCACGATGCAGCCAGTGCACATCGCATTGCGCCTGCGTCGGCAGCGGAATCTGCGCCGCGTCATCGCCCACTTCCACCACCACGATGGCGCGCGTATCGGCCCCGAGCTCTTCCAGGCGCCGCGCGATCGCCGGCAGCGCGGTATCGTCGCCGATCAGCAGGTGCCAGTCGAACGCCGTGGGCACCACGAACGAGCCGCGCGGGCCGCCCACGCCCAGGTACTGGCCCGGCTGCGCCTGCGCCGCCCAGGTCGACGCGGGACCATCGCCATGCAGCACGAACTCGATATCCAGTTCCTGCTTCGCCCCATCGTAGCGGCGCGGCGTGTAGTCGCGCGCGGCCGGCCGCGGCTGGCCTTCGGGGAAGGTGATGCCGTCAGTGGTGACCTGCGGCAGCACCGGCTTGTCAGCGCCATCCACCGGGAAGAAGACCTTGACGTGGTCGTCGAACGACGCCGAGATAAAGTCCTGCAGATCGGCGCCACCCAGCGTCACGCGCAGCAGCTGCGGCGATACCTGCGTGGTGCGCACCACCTGCAGCAACCGCATCTTAAGAGGATGGCGCACGCGCTGCACAGTCAGGTCGCGTGCGGAGGCTTGGTCGTTCTCACTCATGTTGGAATTCCTTGGAATTAAACCCGGCGTCTGCCGGGTCAGGTTGCCGATGGCCGCAGCCAGCGTCAGTGCCACGCGTCAGGCCTTGCGGACCGCTTCGATCTCAGCCGCCGCGCGCAGCAGGATCTCTGCGATGCGGCGCTGCTCGTCGGCGCCCGCATCGCTGCGCAGCGCAATGGCACGCTTGATCGCGGCGCGGGCCTGCATCAGTTCGGGCAGCCAGCCGCCCTGCTCCGGCTCGGGCTGCGGCTCGCCGCTCATGGCGCGCCGCATCCACTCCACCTTGCGCGCCACGTGGCGCAGCTTGGCGATCATCACCTCGACCCGCTCGCGGTTGGCCGCCAGGTGGGCCTTGCCGGTCTCGGACAGCTGGTAGCGCTTCTTGTTGCCTTCCGTGTCGACGGTGGCGTAGCCGACTTCTTCCAGGTAAGTCAGGGCCGGATAGACCACGCCGGGACTGGGCTTGTAGAAGCCGTTGGTACGGCTCTCGATCGCCTTGATCAGTTCGTAGCCGTGGCTCGGCTTCTCTTCGAGCATGGCTAGCAGCAGCAACTGCAGGTCATCGGCGCTGAACTTGCGGCCCCGGCGCCAGCCTTCGCCATCGAAGCTGCCGGGGCCATCGGGGCCGCCAGGGCCGAAGCCGTCGTCATGGCCGCCGCCCCAGAAGCCGCCGCCGTGGCGACCCATGGCGTGGTGGGCGAAGTGACGCTCAAAGTGCGGCACAAGGCGCATCAACAGGTGACGGCCGTGGCCTGAGATGCCAAAAGGGTGGGAATGATGGCGCATGACTAGCTCCGATATGTCGTAAAACATATCTTACGATATATATCGTACGGAAGTCAAGGCGACGCGGCAGTCCCCGCCGCGTGGGGATTACCTCATGCGGTACCAGTGGCAGCCATCGGGACCGGTCTCCCGCACCGCCTCGCCCCGCTCCAGCAGGTAGTTCAGGTGCGCAATGCTCTCGCCGGTAGCCATCCCCAACAGCCCGCCGCTTCCGGTGATGGGGCGTGAGAACAACTCACCGAACACATCCACCGCCCGCTTCGGCTTCCCCAACGCCCCACGCAACCGATCCAGCGCCTGCATCTGGCTCGCCCGCAGATAGTCGATGCGCGCATGCAGCCCACGGAACGGTTCGTTATGCGCCGGCAGTACCAGCACATCATCCGGCACGGCGGCGCGCACCTTGTCCAGCGAAGCCAGCCAGTCCTGCATCGGATCGGCATCGGGTTCGGTCGGGAACACCGACACGTTGGAGGAAATGCGCGGCAGCACCTGGTCGCCAGACACCAGCAGCTTCAGCGCCGGGCAGTACAGGCAGGCATGTTCGGGCGAATGACCCGTGCCGACGATGACCTGCCAGTCGTGCGCGCCGATGCGCACGGTGTCGCCATCGGACAGCCGGTGGAAGCTCTCGGGCAAGGCGTGGACATATTTGCCGAAGCCACCGAAGCGGGTGCGGTACACCTCGATCGCTTCGTCGTCCCAGCCAGCCTTGCGATAGAACTCGATCGCGTCATCGGGCGCCGCTCGCCCCGTATCCGCCGCCAGCACACGGCACATCAGGTATTCCAGCCGCGTCATCCACAGCTGGCAGTCGAACTTGCCGGTCAGCCACCCGGCCATGCCGATGTGGTCGGGGTGCATATGGGTCACGAACAGGCGCGTCAGGCCGCCGGCCAGCGGCCCGCTTTCGGCGAACAGCGCGCGCCAGGCCTGGGCCGTTTCTGGCGTTTGCAGGCCGGCGTCGACGGCGGCCCAGCCATTGCCGTCGCGGATGGCCCACAGGTTGATGTGGTTCAGTCCCAGCGGCATCGGCATGCGCAGCCACAGCACACCGGGCGCTACCTCGCGGGCGTGGCCGGGTTCGGGGGCGTCACCGCAGGGGTAGTCGAGCTCGGGCTTTTCGAGGGAGATGGGGGCAGCTGCGAGGGCGATATCGGGGGATTGGGCGCTCATCGGTGTCTGGGCCGGTGGGCCGGCCGTGCTGTGCACGGTGGCCGAAGCGGCTATGCCCCGGCTCCGCGCGTTCTGGATAGCTGACACCTTAGCCCAGATGGGCGATTCATGCCACGCGCGCCCCTGCCCGCGTTCCGCCACATGGAAGGACAGTGGACTATCGCACCGGCGTCGGCAGCACCTTGCCCGGATTAAGCAGGTTCAACGGATCAAGCGCCTGCTTCACTTGCCACATCAGTTCCAGTTCCACCTGGGACTTGTAGCGCGTCAGGTCATCGCGCTTGGCCACACCGATGCCATGCTCGGCCGAGATCGAGCCGTTTTCCGCATGAGCCATGCCGTCGACCAGCGCGGAGACCCGTTCATACCATTGCGCCAGGAACTCTTTGCCTGGCTGATCCCTGGGCCGCAGCGGGTTGAAGTGCACATTGCCGTCGCCCATATGGCCGTAGATCACCATGCGCGCGTCCGGCACCAGTTCCAGCACCCTGGCCGAGGCTTCCTCGACAAACGCAGCGATGCGCGACAGCGGCACCGAGACATCGCACTTGATGCTGCCGCCGGTGCGGGTCTGCGCGTCGGAGATCTCTTCGCGGATGCGCCAGAAGGTCTGGGCATCGGACAGGCTGGCGGCCACGGCGGCGTCCTGCACCAGGCCCTGGCTGAAGCCGGATTCGAGGATTTCCATCAGCGTGGCGTTGAGGCTTTCCGCATCGGTGCCGGAGGTCAGCTCGATCAGCACCATCCAGTCGTGCTTGTCCTGCAGCGGGGAAGCCACGTTGCCAAGATACTCAAGCACTAGTTCCAGCGCTGGCCGCGAGATCAGCTCGAACGCGGTCACGGCCTGGCCGGACAGGCGCTTGGCTTCGCCCAGCAAGGCTACCGCCGCGGCGGGGTCCTGCACGGCGACAAAGGCCACGGCGCTGCTGCGCGGCTGCGGCATCAGCTTGAGCACGGCGCCGGTGATGATGCCAAGCGTGCCTTCCGCGCCGACGAACAGGTGCTTGAGGTCGTAGCCGGTGTTGTCCTTGCGCAGGCCGCGCAGTGACGAGTAGATGCGGCCATCGGGCAGCACCACTTCGATGCCGAGCACCAGGTCGCGCATATTGCCGTAGCGCAGCACCGCGGTGCCGCCGGCATTGGTGGACAGGTTGCCGCCGATCTGGCATGAGCCTTCGGAGCCGATGCGCAGCGGGAACAGGCGCTGCCCGGCCTCGGCGGCGCTGCGTGCCGCGCTCAGTGTGACGCCGGCCTGCACGGTCATGGTGTCGTTGATGGTGTCGAGGTCCAGCACGCGGTTCATGCGGCTGAGGTTGACCACCACGGCGGTGCCGCTGTCGTCGGGCACGGCGCCGCCCATCAGCGAGGTGTTGCCGCCCTGCGGCACCACCGGCACGCGCCGGGCATGGCACCACTGCAGCACCTGGCTGACCTCTTCCGTCGATGACGGCAGCACCACTACCTGGGCCTGGCCGCGGTAGATGCCGCGGTAGTCGGTGACGTAGGCCTGCGTGTCGGCGTCGCCGCTGCGGCAGGCGCTTGCACCAACGATGGCCTGCATCGCGCGCAAGGTGGTGTCTGGGGTCGGGGTTTCGGCTGGCATGTGTGTAAGGCGAAGGAGATACGGGTCAGTACGCGGCGGAAGGCTTGTCTGCGGCGGGAGCGTCAGAGGGCTGCTCGCGGAACGATGCGGCAAGCTTGCGCGCGGCGTTGGCGTACAGCATCACGTCCACGCCGGTGGCCACGAAGGTGCAGCCCAGGTCCAGGTAGCGGCGTGCCAGTGCCGGGTCCGACGTCAGCGTGCCGGCGGCCTTGCCGCTGGCGATGATGGTGCGCATCGCGCCTTCGATGGCGGCCTGCACCTCCGGGTGTCCGGGGCGGCCGCGGTGGCCCATCGACGCAGCCAGGTCGGCCGGGCCGATAAAGACGCCGTCGATACCATCCACCGCACAGATCGCTTCCAGGTTCTGCAATGCGGTGACGGTTTCGGCCTGCACCAGCAGGCAGACTTCATCGTCGGCCACATCCAGGTAGTCGATGCGGGCGCTCCACTGCGAGGCGCGCGCAATCGCGCTGCCCACGCCGCGGATGCCTTGCGGCGGGTAGCGCGTGGCGCTGACCACCATGCGGGCCTGTTCCGCGGTATCCACCATCGGCACCAGCAGGCTGCGCGCGCCGATGTCGAGCAGCTGCTTGATCAGCGGCACTTCACCGGCCACGGCGCGCACCACGGGCTGGACCGGGTATGGCGCCACCGCCTGCAGCGCGTGCAACGTCGAGCGCAGGTCGTTGGGGGCGTGTTCGCCGTCGATCAGCAGCCAGTCAAAGCCTGCGGTGGCCGACACTTCGGCCAGGTACGGCGTTGCCATCGACAGCCACAGGCCAATCTGCGCCTGGCGGGCGGCCAGTGCGGTCTTGAAGGGATTGTTTGCGGGCATGGTGTGTTCCGGTTCGATGATCGCTGGGCCCGGCGCTTCAGCCGAGCTGGCCCTGGCAAAGGTACTTGGTATGCATGTAGTCGTCCAGCCCGTGGCGCGAGCCCTCGCGCCCGTAGCCGGATTCCTTGACGCCGCCGAACGGCGCCGCCTCGGCCGCGATCGCGCCCTCGTTGATGCCGACCATGCCGGTTTCCAGCGCCTGCGCCACGCGCCAGATGCGGCGGATGTCGTTGGAGTAGAAGTACGCAGCCAGGCCGAACGGGGTGTCGTTGGCGTCGCGGATCACCTCGGCTTCATCGCGGAAGCGGAAGATCGGCGCGACCGGACCGAAAGTCTCTTCGCACGACAGCTCCATCGCGGGGGTCGCATCGGCCAGCACCGTCGGTGCGTAGTAGTGCGGGCCATCGGCGGTGCGCACGCGCTTGCCGCCGGTGACCACGCGCGCCCCCCGGGCGACGGCGTCTTCCACGTGGCGTGCGATCTTGTCGACGGCGCGGGCATTGATCATGGGACCGATCTGCGCGGCCTCTTCCGTGGCCGGACCGACATGCAGCGCGCCAACGCGCTGCGCCAGGCGCTCGACAAAGGCGTCGTGCACGGCGTCATGCACATAGACCCGGTTCGGACACACGCAGGTCTGGCCGCCGTTGCGGAACTTGGACGCCATCAGGCCATCGACCGCGGCATCGAGGTCGGCGTCCTCGAAGACGATGAAGGGCGCGTTGCCGCCCAACTCCAGCGACAGCTTCTTCAGCGTGGCAGCCGATTCGCGCGCGAGGTGCTTGCCCACGGGCGTGGAGCCGGTAAAGGTGATCTTGCGCACGCGGCTGTCGGCCAGCCAGGCGTCGACCACGCCCGGCGTGCGCTCGCGCGATGCGGTGACGATGTTGAGCACGCCCGCGGGCATGCCGGCCTGCTGCGCCAGCCATACCAGCGCCAGCGCGGTCAGCGGGGTGTCCTCGGCGGGCTTGGCCACCACCGTGCAGCCGGCGGCCAGCGCCGGGGCGATCTTGCGGGCAATCATCGCCAGCGGGAAGTTCCACGGCGTGATTGCCGCGACCACGCCCACCGGCTCCTTCAGCACCAGCAGTTTGCGGCCCGGCACGGCTTCCGCGACGATATCGCCGCAGATGCGCGTGGCCTCTTCGGCAAACCACTCGACATAAGACGCGCCATACTGCACCTCGCCGCGTGCCTCTTTCAGGGGCTTGCCCTGCTCCGTCGAGATGATGCGCGCCAGGTCTTCCTGGTGCGTGAGGATCAACGCATGCCAGCGCTTGAGCAACTGGGCGCGTTCGCGCGCGGGCCGGCGGCTCCATGCCGGGAAAGCGGCAGCGGCGGCATCGACGGCAAGGCAGGCATCGCCGGCATCGCTGTCCGGCACGTTGGCAAAGGTCTCGCCGGTGGCCGGGTTGGCGACCGGCAGGCGCGCGCCAAGGCCGGCATTGCACCACCGGTCGTCAATCAGGTTCTGGCTGCGCAGCAGCGCTTGTTCGTAAAGCGTCAGCATAAGTGTGGAGGAAGAAAGATTGGCGGAAGGCGGCTCAGCTGACGATGCCGAGGTGCCAGGGCACGAACTCGTTGTCGCCCAGGCCCAGCGCTTCGCTCTTGGTCGGCTCGCCGGAGGCCGCGCGCAGGATATGTTCGAAGATCCGCTGGCCCATCTGCGGCACGGTCAGTTCGCCGTCGAGCACCAGCCCGCAGTTGATGTCCATGTCTTCTTCCAGGCGGTGGTACATCGCCGAGCTGGATGCGAGCTTGATCGTCGGCGCGGGCTTGGAGCCGAACATCGAACCGCGGCCCGTGGTAAAGCAGATCAGGTTGGCGCCGCTGGCAATCTGGCCGGTGACGGCCACCGGGTCATAGCCGGGCGAGTCCATGAACACAAAGCCGGCCTGGTCGATCGGCTCGGCGTATTCGTACACTGCCTGCAGCGGCGTGGTGCCGCCCTTCATGGCCGAGCCCAGCGATTTCTCGAAGATATTGGCCAGCCCGCCCTGCTGGTTGCCGTGGCCGACCACGCCGTTGAACTGGGCGTTGTGGCCGGCGGTGTAGCGCTCCCACCAGGCCAGGCGGTCCAGCAGCTTCTGGCCGACCTCGGGCGTCACCGCGCGGCGCGTGAGCATGAATTCCACACCGTGGATTTCCGGGGTCTCGGACAGGATGGCGGTGCCGCCATGGCGCACCAGGATATCCATCGCCGCGCCCAGCGCCGGGTTGGCGCTGATGCCGGAAAAACCGTCCGAGCCGCCGCATTCCAGCCCGATCTTCAGGTGGCTGGCCGATACCGGCTGGCGCACCGCGGCATTGGCCGCGGGCAGCATCGATTCGATCGCGCGGATGCCTGCGGCAATGGTGGCACGCGTGCCGCCGCTATCCTGCATCACCAGCGTGTGCACCGCGGGGCCGGGCTCAAGCCCCTGCGATTCCACCAGTGAGGCCACCTGGTTGCGCTCGCAGCCGAGGCCGACGATCAGCACGCCGGCCAGGTTGGGATGGCGTGCGTAGCCGGCCAGCGTGCGGCGCAACACGTCGAAGTGCTCGCTCGGCGACGACATGCCGCAGCCGCTGGTCTGCGCGAAGGCGACCACGCCATCGACATTCGGATACGCTGCCAGCCGCTCCGCTGTGAAATGCGCGGCGATCTGGCGGATCACGGTGGACGAGCAATTGACCGAAGACAGGATGCCGATGAAATTGCGCGTACCCACGCGCCCGTCCGGGCGCACAAAGCCGTTGAAGGTGGCGCGCCGGGCCTCGGGCACGTAGTCCACCGGCCGCACGTCCTGGCAGAACGCCGGGTCGCGGTAGAAATCGACCAGGGTCAGGTTGTGCGAATGCACGTGGTCGCCCTGGGCGATATCGCGCGCGGCCACGCCGATGACGGTGTCGAACTTGCGCACCGGCGTGCCGGCGGCGATGGCGCAGGCCGCGATCTTGTGGCCGGCCGGCACCTGTGCGCGCACGCGCACGGCGGGGTCGGCCAGCTGCTGGCCAAGGCTGAGGTCGCTGCGGGCGACCAGCACGTTGTCGTTGGCGTGCAGGCGGATGACGGGATTGGGATTCACTTGGACTTGGCCTTCGACGGCGATCAGCTTTGCTGCAGCAGTTCTTTCAGCTTGAGGCGCTGGATCAGCTGGGTTTCCTGGTCATAGACGCTGGCCACGTACTTCTTGTAGTCAGGACCGTCCAGGTACATCACGGGCGCATCCAGGCGCGCCGCCACCTGCTTGAACTCGTTGCTGGCCACCGCGGCGCGGAAGGCGTCGCGCAGCTTCTTTTCCACGGCGGGCGGCAGGCCTTTCGGGGCGCCGATGCCGTTGGGCGCTTCCACCACCACGTTGTAGCCCAGCTCCTTGAGCGTCGGCGTGTCCTTGAAGCGGGTCGCGCGCTGTTCGCCCCAGGTGGCCAGCAGGCGCAGCTTGCCGGCTTCCACGTGCGGCGCCCACGAGCTGGAATCGGCCAGCAGGTCGACCTGCCCGGCCAGCACGTCCTGCAGCGCGGCGGCGCCACCCTTGTAGGCGATCGCGTTGAACTGGATGCCCGCGGCCAGCGCGAACTGCTCCATGCCGACGTGGGTCGCGCCGCCGATGCCGGCGTGCGCATAGGTGATCCTGCCGGGGCTGGCCTTGGCGGCGGCCACCACGTCCTGCAGCGTCTTGTAGCGCGAGCTGGCCGGCACGGCGATGCCGAAGGTCTGGCCCGAGGTGCGCGCCAGGTAGGTCAGTTCGCTGCGCGGGTCCAGCTGCAGCATGCCGAGCTGCGCGAAGCGCGTCACCGAGATCGGGATCTGGCCGATGGTGTAGCCGTCCGGATTGGCGCGCGCCAGGGCCTTGGTGCCGATCATGCCGGAAGCGCCGGCGCGGTTCTCGACCACGATCGACTGCTTGAGAATGCCGCTCGCCACCTGGCACAGCGCGCGCATCGACTGGTCAGCGGTGCCGCCGACCGGCCATGGGCAGATGAAGGTGATGGGACGCTCGGGATACTCGGCGGCCAGCGCCCGCGCGGCAGGCAGCAGCACGCCGGCAGCGCCCGCGGCGGCACCCGCGGCGGCTCCGATGAGCAGGCAGCGGCGCTTGGAATCGATGGGGAATCCTTGGGTCATTTGCGGGTGTCTCCGATGTTCTGATTATCGGCGGGACCGGCGCAGCCAGCCTCGTCATGCCCGCATTCTGTCGCGCCTCAACATAACAATCCAATCAAAGAACGGCATTGCTTCATAACCTTAAGGTTAGATAGACTGGCGGGCATGGTCCAGATCGATCGCGCGCTGCGCTCCAATATCAAGCTGCGCCACCTGCAACTGCTGGTGGCGCTGGATGAGTTCCGCCACCTCGGCCGCACCGCGGAGTTCCTGTCCGTGAGCCAGCCGGCAGTGTCCAAGGTGCTGACCGAAGTCGAAAGGATGCTGGGTCTGTCGCTGTTCACGCGCTCCACCCGCGGCACCGAGCCCACCGCCGCCGGCGAATCGCTGGTGCGCTTTGCGCGCTCGGTGCTGGCCCAGTACGAGCAGACCCGCGACGAGATCGCCGCGGTGCAGAGCGGCGCTTCCGGCCGCATCCGCGTGGGCTCGATGGGCGCGGCGCTGCCGGTGCTGCTGGCGCAGGCCGTGGGCGCGCTCAAGGACCGCCACGCGCGCGCCACCGTACTGGTGGAGGAAGGCGACCTGACCCACCTGCTGCCCAAGCTGCGGCTGCGCGAGCTGGACCTGATCGTGGGCCGGCTGGAGCCGGGCTATGCGGCGCCGGACCTGCTGACCGAAGCCCTCTATGAAGAACCGATGGTGGTCGTGGTCCGCCGCGGCCACAAGCTCGCGCGCAAGGCCCGCCCCAGCTGGGCCGACCTGGCGGCGATGCCCTGCGTGCTGCCGCCGCCGTGGGCCTCGCTGCGCGTGAAGATCGAGCAGGCCTTCTATCGCCACGGCCTGCACCCGCCGCAGGATGTCATCGAGACCTCGTCCTACCTGGCGCAGGCCACCTTCGTCGGCCAGCGCGGCGCGGCCGGCTTCATGGCTGAGTCGGTGGCGCTGTCGTTGCAGGAGGAAGGCCGGTTGCACGTGCTGAAGATGGCCGTGCCGGTCGACCTGCCCCCGGTCGGCATCATCACGCTGCGCGAACGGGCGCCCTCGCTCGGCACCGACCAGCTGCTGGAATGCCTGCGCGAGGCTGCGGCGCAGGTCAGGGCCGTCTAGCTGGCACGCGCCATCAGCACCGGCACCGACGTGGCCAGCAGCGCCACACCGGATACGGTCAGCAGCGTCAGCACGACCTTGCGGAAGGTGGCCTCGCTGATCCCCAGATAGAGCCGCGTGCCCAGCAGCGTTGGCACCAGCATCGCGGGCGCCACCACCAGGAACATCGGCAGCATCTCGCGCGTGACGATGCCCTTGCCCACATAGGCGGCCATGGTCATGGCCAGCGTGGCGAGGTTGAAGTTCTGGATCACCGCGCGCTGTTCGTCCTTGTCGAAGCCGCGCAGCGTGCACCACAGCGTGGGGATCACGCCAGTGAAACCACCGATGCCGCCCATCACGCCGCCGGCCGCACCGGCAACGCCATCGGCCACGCGCCCGCCCACGCCGATATGGGGCAGCTTGCGCACCATCAGCATGACCGGGCACCACAGGGTCAGGAAGCCGCCGAGCACGACCTTGAACCACAGCGCGTCGAGCATCGGCAGGATCGCCACGCCAAGGGGGATGCCGGCCACGCCGCCGGCCACGAACGGCCACAGCCGCCGCCACGACAGCCCGCGCCGCACCGACACCGCCGCCAGCAGCTGGCCGGTAAGCGCGCCGAACACGGTCATGGCCGACGCCAGCTGCGGCTCGATCGCCCAGGCCCAGAACGACATCGCCACCATGCCGAAGGCAAAGCCGGACAGCCCCTGGACAAAGCCAGCCACGGCGGCGCCGGCGATCACGATCAGCAAGGTGGAATCCATGGCAGGCGGGGCCGCGTCATACGATGGCGGACGCGATGTTCAAAGGCTTCTGGGAAGCGCATGACTATGCACTTCTTTGCCCTGCTTGTCAGTCGCTGCCTCTGCTGCGCCGCGCAAAACTGATACGGTATTTTTTCAATGAGGTGATGCTGTTCCGTTCGTCCCGGCTCCGTTAGCATGGTCGCCATCGACAAGGGCATCGGGCCGCGCGAAGCGGCGCCGGCGGTACCGGGTGCGGCGATATGTCACCCGTACGCCACCGGTAGCAACAGTGCCCTTTGCTGCGCGCGCGGCGTACACTACGCTTTACCGCACGCGCCTACGGCCCGCGCCCCGGCGCGCCCTGTCGACCGGCCCCGGCCTGCCAGACGGCAGTGCCGCGCCCGTCCCAGGCGTGCGCCAGGCCAGCGCCACGGAGAACAACAATGTTTGGTTTGACCGCGCTCGACCTCGCCCGCACGCAGTTTGCGTTCACGATTTCTTTCCACATCATTTTTCCGGCGATCACCATCGGCCTGGCCGCCTACCTGGCGGTGCTGGAAGGCTGCTGGCTGCGCACGCAGCGCACGCATTACCGCGACCTCTACCACTTCTGGTCCAAGATCTTTGCCGTCAATTTCGGCATGGGGGTGGTGTCCGGGCTGGTGATGGCCTACCAGTTCGGCACCAACTGGAGCTTCTTCTCCGAGTTCGCGGGCAGCATCACCGGGCCATTGCTGACCTATGAGGTGCTGACCGCGTTCTTCCTGGAAGCGGGCTTCCTGGGCGTGATGCTGTTCGGCTGGAACCGCGTCGGGCCGGGGCTGCATTTCTTTGCCACGGTGATGGTGGCGCTCGGCACGCTGATCTCCGCCACCTGGATCCTGGCCTCCAACAGCTGGATGCAGACGCCGGCGGGCTTCGAGATCATCAACGGCCGCGTGGTGCCGACCAACTGGTTCGAAGTCATCTTCAACCCGTCGTTCCCCTACCGCCTGGTGCATATGAGCGTGGCGGCGTTCCTGGCCACGGCGCTGTTCGTCGGCGCCTCCGCCGCCTGGCACCTGCTGCGCGGGCGCGACAACCCCGCCATCCGCAAGATGCTGTCGATGGCGATGTGGATGCTGCTGATCGTCGCGCCGATCCAGGCCGTGATCGGCGACATGCACGGCCTGAACACGCTCAAGCACCAGCCCGCCAAGATCGCCGCGCTGGAAGGGCACTGGGAGAACAAGGGCAATGAAGGCCTGCCGCTGCTGCTGTTCGGCTGGCCCGACATGGCGCGCGAAGAGACGCGCTTCGCGGTCGAGGTGCCGCGCCTGGGCAGCCTGATCCTGACCCATACCTGGGACGGGCAGATCAAGGGCCTGAAGGAGTTCGCGCCGCAGGACCGGCCCAATTCCACCATCCTGTTCTGGTCGTTCCGCGTGATGGTGGGGCTGGGGCTGCTGATGATCCTGCTGGGCTTGTGGAGCCTGCTGCTGCGCCGGGGCGAGCGCCTGTACCGCTCGCGCGGCTTCCTGCATATGGCGCTGTGGATGGGGCCCACCGGCCTGATCGCCATCCTGGCCGGCTGGTTCACCACCGAGGTCGGGCGCCAGCCGTGGGTGGTCTACGGGCTGCAGCGCACCGCCGACGCGGTGTCGCCGCACGGCGTGCCCGAACTGGCAACGACGCTGGCGATCTTCGTGGTGGCCTACTTCTTCGTGTTCGGCGTCGGCATCGCCTACATGATGCGGCTGGTGCGCAAGGGTCCGGCGCTGGAAGAAGCCAAGCCGGAAGGCGGCCCCGGACGCGGGCATACGCCGGCACGGCCATTGTCAGCCGTGGATGACGACGAAGCGCTCGCCCCCGCCACCACTGCACGCACCCGGAGCTGACACCATGGGCATCGACCTCTCGCTTCTCTGGATCTTCATCATCTTCTTCGGCGTGATGATGTACGTGGTGATGGACGGCTTCGACCTGGGCATCGGCATGCTCTATCCGTTCGTGCCGGACCGGCATGACCGCGACGTGATGATGAACACGGTGGCACCGGTCTGGGACGGCAACGAGACCTGGCTGGTGCTGGGCGGCGCCGGGCTGCTGGCGGCGTTCCCGCTGGCGTATTCGGTGGTGCTGAGCGCGCTCTACCTGCCGCTGATGCTGATGCTGCTGGGCCTGATCTTCCGCGGCGTGGCGTTCGAGTTCCGCTTCAAGGCCAACGACCGCGAGCGCCCGGTGTGGGATGCCGCCTTCATCCTGGGCTCGGGCACGGCCAGTTTCTTCCAGGGCGTGGCGCTGGGCGCCTATATCGACGGCATCAAGCTGGAGGGCCACCGCTTTGCCGGCGGGCCGCTGGACTGGCTCACGCCCTTCCCGCTGTTCTGCGGCGTGGGGCTGATGGTGGCCTACACGGTGCTGGGCAGCACCTGGCTGATCATGAAGACCGAGGGCGACTTGCAGCAGCGCATGATCAAGCTGACCGGCTCGCTGGCGTGGCTGCTGCTGGCGGTGATCGCCGTGATCAGCCTGTGGACGCCGCTGACGCATCCCGAGATTGCCGAGCGCTGGTTCAGCCTGCCCAACCTGTTCTGGTTCTCGCCGGTGCCGATCCTGGTGGCGCTGTGCATGTTCATGCTGATGCGCGCGCTGCGGCATGAGCCGGATATCTCGCCGTTCATGTACGCGCTGGGGCTGGTGTTCCTGGGCTACAGCGGGCTGGCGATCAGCGTCTGGCCCAATATCATCCCGCCGGGAATCTCGATCTGGGACGCCGCCGCGCCGCCGCAAAGCCAGGGCTTTGCGCTGGTGGGGGCGCTGTTCATCATCCCCTTCATCCTGATGTACACGGTATGGGCCTACTACGTGTTCCGCGGCAAGGTGCGCCACGGCGAGGGCTATCACTGATGGCTATGGATACACGGCGCTCGGGGACAAGCACCGGCACCTGGCTGCGCCGCATCGGCTGGCTGGTGCTGATCTGGGCCGCCAGCGTGGCGGCACTGGGCGTGGCCGCGTGGGTGCTGCGGATCATCATGCAGGGCGTCGGCTTGCGCAGCTGACGCCCCGTCAAGGGCAACGCCGTCCTCAGAGCTGGACCGAGGCCTCGCCGATGCCATCGAACTCCGCGGTCACCAGGTCGCCTGCCGATGCGTCCAGGATGCCGACCCAGGTGCCGGTAGTGACGACCGTGCCGGCCTCTACACGTTGCCCGTCGCGCGTGGCATGGCGCAGCCAGGCGGCCAGCCCAAAGGCCGGATCGCCCAGCGCGTGGGTGCCGCGGCGCTCGGTGGTTTGCGTGCCGATCCGCACCCGGCAATGCTGTGCCGCCCAGTCCCGCGCCGCATAGTCACGCCATTCGCCAAGCACCAGGGCGCCGTGGGACTGCAGGTCGGCCAGCTTCAGCAGCGCGGGCGCGGCAAGATACTGCCGCCAGCGCGAATCGACGACTTCGATCGACACCGCCATCGCATCGATCAGCCCGGCCGCGCCGGCGTAGTCGAGGGCGGCAGCCTGCGCGGCGTCAACGCCCTGCCCCAGCCGCAACGCAATCTCTGCCTCGATGCCGCGCCATGTGAAAGGCCAGTCGCCGGCATGCGCGGGGCTGGTCCAGACCCCGGCAGGCGGCAGTTCGGCATGCGTCAGCACCGCCTCGCGCGAGGCACCGCCGGATTTCCAGTAGCCGGCGCCTGACACTTGCCAGCCAAGCGCGCGGGCCACGGCCGACTGCACGGCGTAGGCCTGTTCCGCATTCTCAAGCACGGTGGCGAATTGCTCTGCATCGGCGCAGCCCTGTTCGCTACGCGCGCTGAGCAGGGCCTGCGCGACCCGATCGATATTGGAAGATGTCATGCCTTGGGTATTTCCTTGAATGAGGGATGAATATCGCCCGGTATCCCGCTCCCGGCAAGCGCGCGCAGCACGCTGCCGGGAACGGGCCGGTCTCAGGAGCCGCTGGCGCTGGCCGCGGTGCCGCTGACCGCAGGCGCGGCTTCGTCGTCGGCGGCGGTCTCGCCCATGGCGCGGCCGAAGGTTTCCGGCGCGAACTGCACGGCCAGCGCAAACACTGCGTACATCGCCGCGAGCATGCTGAACATGCCGCCGACGCCGTAGGTTTCGAACACACGCCCGCTGATCAGCGGCGTCAGCGCGCCGGCCAGGGTGCCCAGCGCCAGGATCAGCGAGGTGCCGAACGCGCGCACGTGGGTGGGATACTGCTCCGGCGCGAAGATCCAGATCGACGTGTTCAGCAATACCACGCAGAACGTGAAGGCGGCACCGAACAGCAGCACCAGGCCCACGTTATACGTCAGGAAGCCGAAGCACAACCCGGCCGCGCAGGCCAGCCCCGCGCCTATCGTCAGCACCCGCTTGCGCGGGAAGTGATAGCCGCAGTACGACGCCGCGAGCGCCCCGAACAGGCTGCCGCTCTGCATCACCATGGTGAAGAGAAAGCTCTTGGAGATGGTGTAGCCCTGCGACATCAGGATGGTCGGCATCAGCGTCAGCACCGAGATCTGCGCGCCGTACGTCATGGACACCGCAATCCCCAGCGCGATCGTGCGCCGTCCCAGGCGACCCTTGAAGATATCGCTCAGGCGCACCCTGGTGCGCGGCGCGTCGTCCTGGATCGCGGCCTTGATATAGGGCGTCGGCTCGCCGTCGAGCTTGCCCAGGCGGCCGGATGCGAGCACCGACAGCACCCGGTTGGCCTCGTCCACGCGCCCCTTGGACAGCAGGAAGCGCGGCGTCTCCGGAATAAAGCGCCGGTAGAACACGACGAAGAATGCCGGCAGCACCAGGCAGGCAAAGAGCCAGCGCCAGCTGTCCGGTCCCGGGAACATGGCGAATACCGCCAGGCCGAAAGCCGGCGCTAGCATATTGCCGAGGCCGCCGCTGCCCACGCTGACCAGGCCCACCGCGGTGCCGCGGAAGCGCGTCGAGCACAGCTCGGCCAGCATGGTCACGGCGATCGAGATCTCCCCGCCCAGGCCGATGCCGACGATAAAGCGGCCCGCCGCCAGCACGCCATAGTTCGGCGCCAGCGCGCAGATGATGGCGCCCAGCGTGAACAGCAGCAGGTTGGCGCTCAGCATCGTGCGCCTGCCGTAGCGGTCCGCGATATAGCCGGAGCCGATGCGTCCCAGCGCGGCGGCGCTGAAGGTCAGCGTATTGAGAAAGCCGATCTCCGCCACCGAGATGCCCCACTGCTCGCGCAGCATGGGGCCGATCAGGCCGACGGCGTTCTGTTCGAAGACATCGAACATCACCCCGAGCATGATCATGAAGATGATCTTCTTGTGCGACGCCGTCACCCCGATGCCATCCATGGCCCGGTCGAGCTCATGCTGCTGTGGGGAATTCGGCGATTGAACTACAGTTTCTGCGCCCATCTTTGTCTCCTCCTCGTTTCGAGGTTGCCGCGGTTTGTCCGCGACCTTGTCGCCGCCGTGTCCGGCTGGCGTTTGTCGAGCAGCGATAAAACTTCGTTCCGGCGCGCGCCTATTCCAGCGCGGGCGTCGAGTGCGGCGGCCGGCGCGCGCGCAAGGCCTGCTCGGCCGCATAGGCCAGCCGTATCAGCACGGGTTCGGTGAAGGGCAAGCCAAAGAACTCCAGCCCGACCGGCACACCCTGCGGTGCATTGCCGTCTGGCGCCGAAAATCCGGCCGGAATCACGATGGCCGGAAAGCCGGTGGCCGACGCGAGCACGCCATTGCGCTCTGCCTGGATCTCGCCGACCGGCGCCACCAGGCGCCGCTGGTGCGGAAATGCCAGCGCATCAAGCCGGTGCCGCGCCATCAGGCCCTGCAGCCGCTGGCGCAATGCCTGCTGGCGCTGCAGGCGTTCGCGGTACTCCCCTTCCCGCTCGCTCAGCGCTGCCGCGGTGTCGAGGGTTCCCGCCACGCTTGGATGGACCGAACCGGCAGCGATGATGTCCTTCATCGATCGCACCGGGACGCCGGGGGGCAGCCCCGCCAGGTAGGCATCGAGATCGCGCGCCATCTCGTAGTGGTGCACAAGCGTGGACGCGAGCAGCTCGTCCGGGCTGATCGCGTCTTCAATCGCGACCAGCTCGGCGCCTTGTGCCGCGATGGTCGCCAGCGCTGCCTGCATCACGGCGTTGACCGGACGGTGCACATCCTGATCACCGAAGAAATGCCGCAACACGCCGATGCGCGCGCCCCTGAGTCCGTCGCGGTCGAGGCTGGCGGCATAGCTCGCCGGGATGTGGGGCGCGCCCTGGCTGGTGACCGGGTCGGCCGGATCATGGCCGGCGATGACATCGAGCAGCAGCGCCGTATCGGCGACCGTGCGGGTGATCGGGCCGATGGTGTCCTGCGTCAGCCCGCAAGGGACCAGCCCGGCCCGGCTGATCAGGCCCATGGTCGGACGCAGGCCCACCAAGTTGTTGGCCGAGGCCGGCGAGCGGATGGAATTGACCCCGTCGGTGCCGATGCCAAGCAGGCCGAAGCTGGCGGCGATGCCGGCGCCGGTGCCGCCGCTGGAACCGCCGGGCGTGCGGGTCAGGTCATAGGGATTGAGGGTCTGGCCGGACAAGGTGCTGACGGTCTCGCCGCCGGAGGCAAGCTCGTGCAGGTTGGTCTTGGCCAGCACGATGGCACCCGCCTCGCGCAGCCGGCGGATGACGAAGGCATCGTCGCTGGACAGGTTGCCGCGCAGGCAGGCGGCGCCGGCGGTGGTTTCCATGCCGCCGCATTCGATGTTGTCCTTGACCAGCACCGGGATGCCATGCAGCAGCGCCAGCGGCCGCGTGGGGTTGCGGCCCGCCATGGCGTCGATGCGGCCGGCCTCTTCCAGCGCCTGCGGGTTGGGCTGCAGGATGCTGCGCAGGGCGGGGCCGCCCTGGTCATAGGCCGAGATGCGCGCGAGGCAGGCGCTGGCCAGTTGGCGCGCCGTCAGCCTGCCGTCGCGCATCGCGGCATGCGCGCTGGCAACGGTGGCTTCCACCACGCTGAACGGCGCGTGATGGCCGGGGCCGTCTGGCACCGGTTGGTACGAGTTTGTCATGAGAGCCTTCCATGCGCCGGCAAGGGCGCGAAGTGTTTGCGAGGTGATGGCCAGGCGGGGCAGCGGCACGGTGCCGCACCCCGCTTTGTCTCGCTATCGGTTGACCAGGCGGGCAGGTATTGTCCAGATGCAGAACGCACCCAGCATCAGCATCCCGGCAATCATGTAGTAGGCACTGTTGCCGCTCTGGGTCACGTCGCGCAGGTAGCCGATCATGTAGCCGCTGGTAAAGCCGGCAAGGTTGCCGATCGAGTTGCTCATGGCGATGGCCGTGGCCAACGCCGCGCCGCTGAGGAAAGCCGTCGGCAGGGACCAGAACAGCGGCGTGCAGGTCAGGATGCCGGCTGTGGCGATCGACAGGAACACCAGGGACAGCGCGGTGCTGTGCATGACCCAGGGCAACGCCAGGAAGCCGATCGCACCCATCATGCACGGGATGATCAGGTGCCAGCGCCGCTCGCGGTGCTTGTCGGCGCTGCGACCGAAGAAGTACATCGCGACAATGGCCGCCATATACGGTATCGCGCTCAGCATGCCGATATGGAGCGGGTCGCTGACACCGGTCGACCTGATGAACGTGGGCAGCCAGAGCGTGATGCCGTACTGGCCCGTGACATAGCAGAAGCAGATCAGGCTGATCAGCCAGACGCGCGGATCGGTAAACACCTTGCCGACGCGTGCCTGCGGGTCCACCGCCTTGACGTCTTCCGACTTGGCCAGTTCAAGGACCTGCTTCTCCGCGCTGGTCAGCCACTTGGCCTTGGCAATGGAGTTGTCCAGGTAGTAGAAGCAGAAGCAGCCCAGCAGCACCGCCGGCACCGCCTCGATGATGAACATCCATTGCCAGCCGCCCCAGCCAGCCACGCCGGCCATGCTGCCCATCAGGTAGCCGGACAGCGGGTTGCCGATGATGCCGGACAGCGGCGAGCCCATGCAGTAGATGGCCATGATCTTGGCACGCCGTTGCGACGGGTACCAGCACGACAGGTAGTACACGATGCCTGGCGTGAAGCCGGCTTCGGCCAGGCCCAGCAGGAAGCGCAGCGTGTAGAACTGGGTTGGCGTCTGCACGAAGGCAAAGCACGCGGAGAGTATCCCCCACGTGATCATGATCCGGCCGATCCATACCTTGGCGCCGAACTTGTGCAATGCCAGGTTGCTCGGCACCTCGAACAGGAAGTAGCCGATAAAGAAAATCCCGGCGCCCAGCCCGTAGACGGTTTCGCTGAAGCCCAGTTGCTGCGACATCTGGAGCTTGGCAAAACCTACGTTGACACGATCGAGATAGGCGATCAGGAAGCAGACCATCAGGAATGGCACCAGCCTCCAGCTCACCTTGCGATAGGTCGCATCCTCGAACGTCCTGATCTTTGTTCCCGCCTGCAGGGTTGTATCCACAGCGTCTCCTCTGTTTTTTGTCAGGTACGGCAGTGCTGCGCTGATCCGTTGCGATCAGTCCGGCGGGGGCGTTGCGCACGCGCGGCGCCCGCCCCCGTCTCGGAAGGCAGTGACTGCGTCAGGCGGCAGCCTTGAGCGACAGCGGCGTCGCGTGCGCGGCGAGATAGTCCATGGCGGCGACGGTGCCGCTGCCCGCGAGCGCGACGCCCGAGATCTTCAGGCCCATCTCGCAGCCGGCCAGCGTGGCCATCAGCGTGAGGTCGTTGCAGTCGCCCAGATGGCCGATACGGAACATGCGGCCCTTGACCTTGCCCAGGCCGGCGCCGAGCGACATGTTGAAGCGGTCATAGATGTTCCTGCGCACCACGTCCGCGTCGATCCCCTCGGGCATCATCACGCCGGTCAGCACCGGGCTGTAGACGGCCGGGTCCGCGCACTGGATCTCCAGGCCCCAGGCCTTGACCGCGCGGCGGCAGGCTTCGGCCAGGCGCTGGTGGCGGGTGAAGACGTTGTCCAGCCCTTCCTCAAGGATCATGTCGAGGGCTTCGGACAGGCCATAAAGCAGGTTCGTGCTAGGGGTGTAGGGCCAGTAGCCGGTCCGGTTCATCTCGATGATTTCATCCCAGCCCCAGAAGCTGCGCGGCAGCCGGGCCGTGCGGGAGGCTGCGATGGCCTTGGGCGAGACCGCATTGAAGCTGATGCCGGGCGGCAGCATCAGGCCCTTCTGCGAGCCGGACACGGTCACATCCACGCCCCACTCGTCATGCCGGTAATCGGCGGACGCCAGCCCCGAGATGGTGTCGACCAGCAGCAGCGCCGGGTGTCCGGCCGCATCGATGGCGCGGCGCACGGCGGCAATATCCGAGGTCACGCCGGTCGAGGTCTCGTTGTGCACCACGCACACCGCCTTGATCGCATGCGCAGTGTCGGCACGCAGGCGGGCCTCGATCATGTCGGCCTGCACCCCGTGGCGCCAGCCCTCCACGCCCGGCAGGCCGAGGAACTCGGGCTTGATGCCCAGGTTCTCGGCCATCTTCTTCCACAGCGTGGCGAAGTGGCCGGTCTCGAACATCAGCACCGTGTCGCCGGGGCTCAGCGTGTTCGACAGCGCCGCTTCCCAGGCGCCCGTGCCCGAAGCCGGATAGATCACCACCGGCTGCTCGGTCTTGAAGATCTTCTTGATGCCGTCCAGCACCTTGAGGCCCAGCGCGCCGAATTCCGGGCCGCGATGGTCGATGGTCGGATAGCTGATGGCGCGCAGGATGCGATCGGGAACCGGGCTCGGTCCGGGGATCTGCAGGAAGTGGCGGCCGGCGGGATGGAAGTTGAGATTCAGCATTTGACTCCTCCTGTTGAGTTTTGAATGCAAAATACTTTATCAGAGGAGTGACGGAAAAACAGCGGAGATTGCGTGGAAATTCTCTAGCGTTTACCCGACAAATTAAGGGTTTACCTGCGTTTTTGAGTTCCAGTTGAGAGTCTGCTAAAATTGAACGCAATCACGCGATAGGAATTTTGAATGCAAATTGTCGCCACTTCCGGCACGGATTCGCCGGCTCCGGTACTGCCCAGGCTCGAACGGCAACGCTTGCACGACACCGTGGTGGCCCACCTGCGCACGTTCATCGTCGAGGGCACCCTGGAACCGGGCAGGAAGCTCAATGAGCGCGAACTGTGCGAGACCCTGGGCATCTCCCGCACGCCGCTGCGCGAGGCCCTGAAGGTGCTGGCGGCGGAGGGGCTGATCGATATCTCGCCCAACCGCGGCGCGACCGTATCGCGCCTGTCCGGGGCGGAGATCCAGGACACGTTTGAGCTGATGAGCGGGCTGGAAGCCTTTTCCGGCGAACTGGCCTGCGAACGCATCACGGCCGTCGAACTGGCCGAGATCAAGGCCCTGCACTATGCGATGCTGGCCTGCCGGGCAAATGACGACCTGCCCGGCTATTACCGGATCAACCACCAGATCCATGACCGCATCAACCTGGCGGCCCGCAATTCGGCGCTGCGCCAGACCTATTTGTCGGTGAACCGGCGGCTGCAGGCGCTGCGCTTCCGCTCCAACTATCAGAAGCCGAAGTGGGACAGCGCCATCCACGACCACGAAGAGATGCTGCAGGCACTTGAGGCGCGCGATGGCAAGCGGCTTGCCGCCATCCTGCGCCAGCACCTGCTGGACAAGCGCGACGCGGTGCTGCTGATCCAGGCAGGCGATGCCGTTGGCACGCCCCAGGCATAGGACGCTGGCGCCACCCTCACCCCAAGAATCCGAATAGCCCCATCAGCATTCTTTGCCCCGCTGTCACCACGGTGACAACCCCGGTTCTTACTCTGCGAGCGCATTGCGGCAAACGCAATCCGCCACGCGGCACCTGCCGCCGGCGCACAACAACGCAGATGAACAGGGGAATCAGAGATGGCAGGGAACCTTGCACCGGGCAGGCTGGCGGGGATGGCGCGCGGCCGTGTGCTGGCCGCCACCATGATCGCCGCACTGGCGGCAACACTGGGCGGCTGCGGCGGCGGGGATGACGCCGCGCCGACAACCGCACCGAACGACACCACCATCAAGACCCCGCCGCCTGCCGGTGCCGGCGGCCCGCGCGTGCTGCTGGTCGGCGTGGACGGCGCCACCTATGCCCAGGTGCAGGGCGCGCTCTTGCGGCGTGAGCTGCCCAACCTGGCCCGGCTGAACCTGGTGCCCACCGCCACCGGCGGCATGCCCGGCACCATCACCGCGCAGCCGCCGCTGGACGCGCCCAGCTGGGCCACGGTGCTGACCGGCGCCTGGGCCAACCGCCACGGCATCGAAGACGATACCGGCAGCACCGCACTGCGGGCCCCCACCGTATTCCGCTACCTGCGCGCGGCCGGCAAACCCGGCCTGCAGCAAGGCGCATCCACCAGTTCGGGGGTGCTGCCGGGCCTGCTCAAGGCCGAGCAGGAAGCGGGCATGCTCGATACGCTGGTTGACTGCGCCGCGGTCGACAGCTGCGTCACGCAGAACGCCGTGCGGCAGGTGCAGTCCGGCTATGGCGTGGTGTTTGCGCAATACAGCGCGCCGGCACAGGCGGCGGAAGCCGGCGGCTTCGGCAACGGCGCCTATGCCACGGCGCTGGCCGGCATCGACAAGGCGCTGGGCGAGCTGCTCGGCGCCGTGGCCGCGCGCAGCCAGGGGCAGCCCGGTGAAGACTGGCTGGTGATGGTCACCACCAGCCACGGCCTGGATGCCACCGGCGCCACCACCACGGTGCCGACGGTGGAGAACCGTACCGCCTTCCTCGCCACCAACAAGGCGCTCAACGGCGCGCTGGCCAGACCTGGCGCGGCAGCGCCGGACACCCCGGCGGACCTGTCCGCGCTGCCGACCGAAGCCGATATCGTCCCCACCGTGCTGGCCCACGCCGGCGTGGCGCTTGACCCGGTCACCACGCGGCTGGACGGTTCGGCGCTGACCACTGCCACCGCCGGCGTGCGAGCCATCGGCGCCAGCATCAGCCAGTACAACGATGCCATCACGCTGAGCTGGCAGCACCCGACCGAAGCCTTCGGCGTCACCCGGGTGCTGCGCGACGGCGTGCAGATCGCCTCGCTGGGACCTGAGGCGCGGCAGTTCACCGACAAGGCCTTCAACATGGCCACGGGCCTGTACCAGTTCAACTACACGCTGGTGCGCAACGACGTGCCGGTGTCGTACCTGGCGCAGATCCACTACGTCAAGCCGGTCACGCTGGCACCGACGCTGCTCAATGGGCTGGCCACGTATTTCAGCCTCGACAGCAAGCCGTTCGCCGACGCGAAGAACGCCGCCACGCTCGGCCCGTGGGTGGCAAGCCTTGACGGCGGCACGCTGGCTGCCGACAACTTCAGCGGCCAGTCGCTGCAGCTGGACTCGCGTGTCGACAGCTACAAGCTGGCATACAACGCCGCCGATATCACCCAAAGCCCGCAGTTCACCATCGGCTTCTGGTTCCGCACCGACTGCAGCCAGGGCAACGGCACCGGCGAGCCCATCCTGTCCAACAAGAACTACATCTCGGGCGGCAACCCCGGCATTGCCGTGGCGCTGTTCGGCAGCTGCGAGATCCGCTTCAACCTGGGCAGCGGCAGCGGCAAGCGCGACGACATCAACGGCATGAAGGTGTCGGCCAACCAGTGGGCCTACCTGGCGCTGTCGGTCGACGCGGCAGCCAGGCGCTTCAGCGCCTATGTCATCGATCCGGTGCTGGGCTTGCAGAAGACCGAGAACAAGGCAATCGCCAACACCGACGTGACCAAGCTGGCCGGACTCGGCACCGGCTGGGGCGTGAACGACGATGCCACGCACAACTACGTGGGCAACAACCCCGGCGCGCTCAAGGGCGTGATGGGCTTCAACGACCTGGCGATGTGGACGCGCGTGCTGTCGCTGGACGAACTGAAGGCCATCACCGGCGCACGCCAGCCGCTGTCCACGCTGAATCCATAAATCCGGCTGGAACCCGTTTCGTCATGGAACGGGTCCCTCACCGACCCTCCCCCCCCCGCCCGATCCCCTGCAGGAGATTGACACCATGACTTTCCGACCTTCCTTCCTGGCGCGGCCGCACTGGCTCGCCGCCGTGCTGATGTGCGCAGCGCTCGCCGCCTGCGGCGGCGACTCCGGCGACAGCCCCACCGGCTCGCCCAACGCGGCACCGACCACGCCGGGTGCCCCCGGCACCGGCGGCAACCCCGGCCAGGGGAATGGCAGCGACCAGCCTGGCGAGACGCCCGCCGTGAAGCCGCAACTGCGCTGCGCGCCCTGAAGCCGCACCGGCCCGTCTCCTCCTCCAGAAACCACCCGGCACAGAATCCATGAACCCGCAAAGCAGACGCAACTTCCTCAAGCTCGCCGGCGGCAGCGCCGCCGCCACCGCCGCGCTGGCGGCCTTCCCGCCGTCCATCCGCCGCGCGCTGGCGATCCCGGCCAACAATGCCACCGGCACCATCCGCGACGTCGAGCACGTGGTCATCCTGATGCAGGAAAACCGCTCGTTCGACAACTACTTCGGCACGCTGCGCGGCGTGCGCGGCTTTGGCGACCGCTTCCCGATCCCGCTGGCGGGCGGCCTGAACGTCTGGCAGCAGACCTATACCAACGGCAGCACCACCCGCACCGTGCTGCCCTACCACCTCGACAGCAGCGCCGGCAATGCGCAGCGCGTCAGCGGCACGCCGCACTCGTACCCGGATGCGCAGAACGCCTGGGACCTGGGCCGCATGAACAAGTGGCCGACCTACAAGCAGACCCAGTCGATGGGCTACTACACCGAGGCCGAGCTGGACTTCCAGGTAGCGCTGGCCAATGCCTTCACCCTCTGCGACGCCTATCACTGCAGCTTCCACGGCGGCACCAACTCCAACCGCCTGTTCCACTGGACCGGCACCAACGACCCCAGCGGCGCCAACGGCGGGCCGGTGATCGACAACAGCGGCGACTCGTTCACGGGGTCGGCCCCGGCCTACACCTGGAAGACCTACCCGGAGCGCCTGGAAGCCGCCGGCGTGAGCTGGAAGGTCTACCAGAACATGCCGGATAACTTCACCGACAACCCGCTGGCGGGCTTCAAGCAATACCGCGACGCCAATGCCGCGCGCGGCAACCAGGCCAACGGCAGCCCCTACCCGGCATACACCAGCGCCGACGACGCCATCAGCCCGCTGCTCAAGGGCGTGGCCAACACCATGCCTGACGGCGGCTTCCTGCAATCGCTGCGCGACGACGTTGCCGCGGGCAAGCTGCCGCAGGTGTCGTGGATCGTGGCGCCGGCGACGTACTCCGAGCACCCCGGGCCTTCCAGCCCGGTGCAGGGCGCCTGGTATACGCAAGAGGTGCTGAATGCCCTGACCGCCAACCCGGCGGTCTGGAGCAAGACCGTGCTGCTGATCAACTTCGACGAGAACGACGGCTACTTCGACCACGTACCGCCGCCGTGCGCGCCCGCCTACGACGGCGACACGCTGGCCGGCGCCACCACGCTCGACCCGCAACAAATCAAGCCGGAATACCACGTCGACAGGCACCCCTACGGCCCCGGCCCGCGCGTGCCGATGTACGTGGTCTCGCCATGGAGCCGCGGCGGCTGGGTCAACTCGCAGGTGTCCGACCACACCTCGGTGCTGCGCTTCCTGGAAGCCCGCTTTGGCGTGGCCGAGACCAATATCAGCAGCTTCCGCCGCGCCGTGGCGGGCGACCTGACCTCGGCCTTCAACTTCGTCAGCCCGAACACCAACCCGCTGCCCACGCTGCCCAACCGCGACAAGGCCAGCGCCGATGCCATCCGCACCGCGCAAGGCGTGCTGCCGCAAGTGCCGCTGCCTTCGGCCAGCAGCCAGCAGATGCCGCAGCAGGACACCGGCACGCGCCCGTCGCGCGCCCTGCCCTATGAGCTGCACGTAAGCGCCCGCGAAGACGCCCGCGACCAGCGCGCGGTGTGGCTGCTGTTCAGCAACACCGGCACCGCGGCGGCGGTGTTCCACGTCTACGACCGCCTGCACCTGGACCGCGTGCCGCGCCGCTACATGGTCGAGCCGGGCAAGGAACTGCATGGCAGCTGGGACGTCTTTGCCAGCGACGACGGCAAGTACGACCTGTGGGTGCTTGGCCCCAACGGCTTCCACCGCGCCTTCCGCGGCAACGTGGGGGCCGTGACCGCGGCGGGTGCCAGCGCGCCGGAGATCCGGGTCTGCTATGACATCGCCAACGCCGCGGTGTACGTGGACATGATCAACACCGGCAGCGCCCCCTGCACCTTCACCGTGCAGCCCAACGCCTACCGCACCGACGGTCCCTGGACCTACGAGGTGCCGGCCGGCATGCAGCTGCAGCAGCACTGGCCCGTGGCCCGCCAGGGCAACTGGTACGACTTCACCGTCACCACCGCGCAAGGCGGCTTCACGCGCCGCTTCGCCGGGCGCATCGAAACCGGCAAGGACAGCGTGTCCGATCCGGCGATGGGCCTCAACGGCTGACGCGCAAGTCGCCTGACGGGCAGCGCTGCGCCCGCCCCCCGGCCGCTCCGGCCGCGGGCGGGCGTAGCCGTTTTGTCACATTGGCCCGCTAGACTGCGCGGTCGTCCGGGACCTGTCCGGGCTGTCCCCCAACTTTCCTGCGGATGACCATGCTCGGCGACCTGCTGATGACCTTTTTCGAAGTGGCGCGCCAGGGCAGCATCACCATGGCGGCCAGGCAGCTGCGCATCAGCCAGCCCACCGTCACCGGCCGCATCCGCCAGCTGGAAGAGACCTACGGCGTGGAGCTGTTCCACCGCCGCGCCAGCCGCGTCGACCTGAGCGACGTGGGCGTGGCGCTGATGCCGGTGGTCGAGCAGCTGATGCAGCAGGAAGGCAATGCCGACTACCTGCTGCGCAACGCCGGCAACCTGCGCTTCGGCAACCTGCGCATCGGCGCCACCGGCCCCTACTACATCCTGCGCGCGGTGGCGGCGTTCCGGCAGCGCTACCCGGCGATCGACGTGAGCCTGGACATCGGCAATTCGCAGCAGATGCTGGAGGCGCTGTTCGAGTACCGCATCGACGCCGCGGTATCGTCGCACCCGGTGGACGACGACCGGCTTGCCTGCATCCGGCTGGCGACGGACCCGATGGTGCTGGTGGCCCATCCGGACCATGCGCTGGCGCGGCTGGCGCAGGTCGAGCTGCCGCAACTGCGCGGCTGCCACCTGCTGGTGCGCGAGCACGGCTCGATGACGCGCAAGGCCACCGAGACGGCGCTGGCCGCGTGCGGGCTGGAGTTGCCGCCGCACACCGTGATCGGCAGCCGCGAGGCCATCTACGAGGCCATCCGCCAGGGCCTGGGCGCCAGCGTGGTGCCGCTTGGCGAGGTGCCGCGCGACCCGCTGCTGCGCGTGGTGCCGTTCGCACAAGGCGCGCCGGTGCTGCATGAATACCTATACTGCCTGCAGAGCCGGCGCGAGACCCGGCTGGTCGGCGCCTTCCTGGACTGCGTGGCGCTGGACGAGCCGACCGCCGCCACCCACGCCGCCTGACACCCGCATGCCTGCCGCGCCAGATAAAGCGCCAATGCCGGTATCGGAAAACTTGGGTCCTTCATCACCGCGCGGTCACCACGCCGCGCCAAGCTTGCCGGTTTCGCCAACTGAGCTATCCCGCATGCCCGCTGCCCCCCGCCTCGCCCTGTTTGACCTCGACCACACCCTGCTGCCGCTCGACAGCGAGTATGAATGGGCCCGCTACCTCGTCGCCGTGGGCGGCGCCGAGGCCGCCGAGATCGATGCGCACAATGCACGCTGGCTGGCCGCCTACCAGGCCGGGCGCCTGGACTTTGCCGCCCATGCCCGCTTTGCGCTGGGCCTGCTGGCACGCCACCCGCGCCAACGCCTGACGCAATGGCGCGCGGACTTCATGCGCGAGGTGATCGTGCCCGCGATCCGGCCCGATGCGCTCGACCTGCTGGCGCGCCACCTCACCGCCGGCGACCTGTGCTGCATCGTCACCGCGACCTGCCGCTTTGTCACCGAGCCGATCGCGCGCCAGCTGGGCGTGCCGCACCTGCTGGCGGTAGAGGCCGAACATGACGCGCACGGCGAATTCACCGGCGCGCTGGCCGGCGTGCCGGCCTTCGGCCCCGGCAAGGTGCTGCGGGTGCTGGCATGGCTCGACACGCTGGGCATTGCGCACACGGCGCTGGCACAGGCCACCTTCTATAGCGACTCCCGCAACGACCTGCCGCTGCTCGAAAGCGTTGGCCACCCGGTCGCCGTCAATCCCGATTCGGCGCTGCGAGACGCGGCCGAGGCGCGCGGGTGGCCGGTCTTGCGCCTGTTCGGCACGGCCGGCGTGCCGGCCGCCTGAGCCCATGCACCCGCACGCCGGCTTCCCCGAGTACGACCAGCTGCTGGCCTTGCTGGATACGGGCAGCCACGTGCTGGATACGCGGGTGGTCTGCGAAACCATGGTGCAGGGCCATCGCTTCGGCGTCCATGTCGCCACGCTCGGCAGCCGCGATCCGGGCGCGCCGGCGATCGGCATCTTCGGCGGCATCCACGGGCTGGAACGCATCGGCACGCAGCTGGTGCTGGACTACCTGCGCTCGGTGCTGAGCCGGCTGGCGTGGGACGAGCTGCTGCACCGCGAACTGCAGTCGGTGCGGCTGGTGTTCATGCCGATCGTCAACCCCGGCGGCATGTGGGCCGGCACCCGCGCCAACCCCAACGGCGTCGACCTGATGCGCAATGGCCCGCAGGACGCCGATGCGCGCGTGCCCTTCCTCGCCGGCGGCCAGCGCATCGGCGCCTGGCTGCCCTGGTACCGCGGCCCGGCGGGCGCGCCGATGGAAGCGGAAAGCCGCGCGCTGCTGCGCGTGGTGCAGGAAGAACTGCTGCCGCGCCCGCTCAGCTTTGCGGTGGACTGCCATTCGGGCTACGGCTGGCGCGACAGCATCTGGTTTCCGTACGCGGGAACGCGCCGGCCGATGGCGCACCTGCCCGAGATGTACCTGCTCAAGACGCTGTTCGAGCAGGCCCACCCGCACCACGGCTACACCTTCGAGCCGCAAAGCCACCAGTACCTGCTGCACGGCGACCTGTGGGACCATGCCTATGACCTGACGCCGCACGGCAACCTGTTCCTGCCGATGACGCTGGAACTGGGCTCGTGGCTGTGGATCAAGAAGAACCCGCGCCAGCTGTTCTCGCGCGAGGGCATCTTCAACCCGATCAAGGCGCACCGCACCGCGCGCGTGCTGCGCCGGCACGTGAGCCTGTTCGACTTCCTGGGCCGCGTGGCCTTTGCGCCGGATCGCTGGCGGCCGCGCGGCGTGCAGCGTGACGACCTGCTGCTGCAGGCACGCGCACACTGGCAGACGGAGCCGCCGCCATGAGCCGATGGGTATTCTTGCGGGGACTGACGCGGGAATCGCGCCACTGGGGAAGCCTGCCGGCGCGTTGGGAAGCGGCCGGGCTGGGCCGTCCGCTGCTGCCCGACCTGCCCGGCAACGGCGCGCTGTCCGCGCAGCCGGCGCCGTGGAGCGTGCCTGAGATGGTCACCGCGGTGCGGCGCCAGTTGTCGGCCACCGGCGCGCACGGCCCCTACCGCGTGCTGGCGATGTCGCTGGGTGCGATGGCCGCGACCGAGTGGGCCAGCGCCTATCCGGAGGAAGTCGGCGGCCTGGTGCTGGTCAATACCAGCATGCGGCCGTTCTGCACGCCCGCACAGCGCCTGCGGCCGCGCAACTGGGGCAAGCTGCTGCGCGTGGCGCAGCGCTGGCAGGACCGCGCGTACTGCGAGCGGACCATCCATGCCATCACCTGTGCCCGCACCGATACGCTGGCACGCGATCTCGAGACCTGGCAGGCCATTGCCGCCGACGCGCCGGTGAGCCGCCAATCCGCGCTGGCACAGTTGCTGGCCGCGGCCCGCTATCACGCCCCCGCCAGTGCGCCGCGCTGCCCGGCGCTGCTGCTTGCCTCGGCGGCAGACCGCCTGGTCAACCCGGTGTGCTCGGCGCGCATCGCGCAAGCCTGGGACGCGCAGTTGCTGACGCACCACTGGGCCGGGCATGACCTGCCCCACGATGACCCGCAGTGGCTGTGCAATGCCGTCGCCGGCTCGGTGATACTGACACTAAGCGGCGGCTAAGGCCTGCTCCGCCGGCATGGCGCTGGTCAGCAGCGCCGCCGCGGCATCGAGCCGGTCCGGCGTGCCAAACAGCCGCGCACTGATCAAGCCGTTCTGCAACGCCCCGAACACCACCTGCGCCAGCTGCTGCGGCGGAATCGGATAGGGCGACTTGCGTTGCGCCGCGGCGCGCTCGAACAAGCTGGCCAGCCATTGCTCATTGAGCCGGATAAAGTCCTGCATCGCGGCGCGCACCGCGTCCGGCAGCATCAGCACGTCGGCCGACAGCATGCCCACCAGGCAAGCCTGGTCGGTGCCGGCACCCGCGCGCAAAGGCGCAAGGTATTGCCGCGCCTGCTCCGCGGGCGGCAGGCTGGCGTCGATCGCATCCAGGCGCGCCCGCCTGCGGGTGCCGTATTCGCGCACCGCTTCCCGCACCAGGTCGTCCTTGGACGGGAAGTAATAGTGGATGCTCGAGGTCTTGACCCCGACCAGGTCGGCCAGGTCGCGGTAGCTGAAGCCGTTGAACCCCCTGCGGCGGATCAGCGCCAGCGCATGTTCGACCAGTTGCTCGCGTACGGATCGGGTGTTCATGGCATCAACTCCTGGTCTTGCTGCCGCGCCGTTCAGGCCGGCAGCGATTGTGCGATCAGCGTGATGAGGGACCCGCTTGCGAAGCAAAGCCCTACCCATCCGCCAAGGATCAGCGCAGTGTCACGCCAACGCATGATCAACTCCTGAAGACGGGCCGCACCCAGGCGGCCCGGCGGGTTTCAATGGCCGGCAGCACGCCGGCCGGCTCTCAGGCGATGGCGCCGTCGGTATAGGGGTCAGCCTTGCCCACGCGCGCACCGTCGGTGTACGGATCGAAGCTGCGCGACGGTTGGGCCGACACACCACTGCGGTCCAGGCCGGCTACCGTGCGCGCGCCGTCGGTGTACGGATCGAACTTGCCCACGCGCGCGCCTTCGCTGAACGGGTCGAACTTGCCGCTGCGGTAGTTGTAGCCGTAGCTGTCAGCCGGCACGTTGGCCGCTACCGTGCGCGCGCCGTCGGTGTACGGGTCGGGCTTGCCAACGCGTGCGCCTTCGGTGAACGGATCGAACTTGCCGGCGCGGGCGCCTTCCGTGAACGGATCGAACTTGCCGGTGCGGGCGCCGTCGGTGAAGGCATCGGCCTTGCCGACGCGGAAGGCGTAGCCGTACTTGTCGCCGGCCGAGGTGCTGTCCTGCACGCTGGCGGCTTGCGCAACACCGCCCGCGAGCGCGGCGGCAAGGGTGGCGGCGGTAATCAGGGTCTTGGTGATCTTGGTCATGATGGGCTCCAGGGTGCGATGTTTCGGGATCGCGTAATTAGGTGTCAGTGGCTTTGCAGGTCGGTCTTTCGCTTCCACATCTACTGGTAGATAGATAACTGGTCCTGAAAAAATGACCGCCTCCGGTCATGCAATGGGACCGCCACGTTCTCGCCTTGTCTTGCTTGTTGCTGGCGGTGCAGCGCTTCCATGAGTCAAATACTATCTACTACTAGGTAGATAGTCAAGAAAAAACATTTCTATCGGCCCGATAGCCTATGCCTTTCCTGGCTCTATCTCATTGTTTTAAAAGCGCTTATGACCGACCCCAAGGCGTCGGTGGCGAACCGGCTGGGTGTCAATAAAAAGCCGCCATGCAGCTTGCGCCACATGACGGCCTCAGACGCGCCACTGATAATTGCGCGAAAACCTTAGCCGGCGACGGCGGCCATCAGCGTATCGGCGGCGGCTTCCACCCGGTCGGAGGTCCCGAACAGGCGCGCCGCAATCAGCCCGCTCTGCAGCGAGCCGAACACCACCTGCGCCAGCCGCGCCGGCGGCACCGGGAACGGCGTGCTGCGCTGCGGCTGCGCGCGTTCCAGCAGGCCCGCCAACCATTGTTCGTTCATCAGGTAGAAGCCCTGCAGCATCTTGTGCACGGGCTCCGGCAGGCATAGCGTCTCGGTCGACAACATGCCGCACAGGCAGATCTGGTCCGAGCCGCAGCTGGCGCGGAACGGCGCCAGGTAGATGGCCGCCTGCTCGGTCACCGGCAAGCTGGTGTCGATGGAGCGGATGCGTTCGGCCAGGCGGGCGCTGTATTCCTTCACCGCCTCCTGGACCAGGTCTTCTTTGGTCGGGAAGTAATAGTGGATGCTGGAGGTCTTGACCCCCACCAGCTCCGCCAAGTCGCGGTAGCTGAAGCCGTTGAAGCCGCGGCGGCGGATCAGGACGAGGGTGTGCTCGAGCAGTTGCTCGCGTACCGATTGCGTTTTCATGAAAGCAGTTTATCTATGCGAAGATAGACGCTCAAGTTGAAATGCCCCGGGGCTGGGGTAATTCCCTAGCCTCGGGGCATGTTCTCAGGATGCTTTAGCCTGGCAGGACCTGCGCGGCGAAGGTGATCATCGAGCCACTCGTCACGCAAAGGACCAGCCATCCGCCAAGCAGCAGGACGCTGTTACGCAAACTCATGATGGACTCCATCGGACGGCAGTCAGCGTGACCGCCGCCGTAACGTTGTTGGCCGCCGGCCCCACAGCCGGCAGCAATCAGGCCAGGGCGCCGTCGGTGTAGGGGTCAGCCTTGCCGACGCGTGCGCCGTCCGTGTACGGGTCGAAGCTGCGGGCCGGCTCGGCCGACACGCCGCTACGGTCCAGGCCAGCCACGGTGCGGTAGCCGTCCGTGTAGGGGTCGGTCTTGCCGACGCGTGCACCGTCGGTGTACGGGTCAAACTTGCCAGCGCGAGCGCCTTCCGTGAACGGGTCGAACTTGCCGGTGCGGGCCCCTTCCGTGAAGGTATCGAACTTGCCGGCGCGGTAGCTGTACCCGTACTTGTCGCCAGCCGAGGTGTTGTCCTGCACGCTGGCGGCTTGCGCCACGCCGCCTGCGAGTGCGGCGGCAAGGGTGGCGGCGGTGATCAGGGTCTTGGCGAACTTGGCATTCATGATGGGCTCCTGGGTGCGATGTTTCGGGATCGCGTCAATTCGGTATCAGTGGCTGTGGCAGGTCGCTTGTTCATACCGCATCTATCAGTAGATAGATTCCAGGTGCTGAAAAAATGACCGCGCCGGTCATGCAATGGGATCGCCACTTTTCCGCCCGTTCTTGCTTGCTTCCGGCGGTGCAGCGGTGCCATGGACTCAATCTTATCTACTACTAGGTAGATAGTCAAGGCAAAAGTTTTATATCGAGCAGATAGCCCCTGCCGACAGTGCAGATATGGACTGAAATCCACTTGGGGCATGCGTGCGAATGAACTTTTCTTCACCCGGACGCCGATGGCCTGCTAGCCTGAAGGGAACGCCATCCCGAAACGTCACCATGCCTGAAGGCCCCCGCCCCGCTCAGCCGGCATCCCGCCATCGCTGGCTCGCCACCGCCGCGGCACTCGCCGTGGCCGCGGGTGTTGCGCGGCACCTACTGTTTCGTGCGGTGGAACGCAAAGCCTTTGTCACCCCGACGGATGAAACAAAGGATGCGGCAGCATCCGACATTTCAGCCCTGACGGTGCGCCATGCCACGTTCGCCAGCGGCGATCGCATCCTTCACGCCGCCTTCATGCCCGCAGCGGACCCCGAAGCGCCGGCGCTGATGGTGTGCCACGGCGACAATGAGAGCCTGCCCGACTGGGCCCCGGTCCAGGCCATGCTGGCCGGCGCGGGCATCGCCTCCTACGTCTTCGACTACAGCGGCTACGGCCGCAGCAGCGGGCGGCCAAGCGTGCGCCGGCTGCGCGAGGATGCGCTGGCCGCCTACCGGCAATTCCTGGCGGCCACGCCGCAGGCAAAACGGCGCGTGGTGCTGGGGCATTCGCTGGGATCGGGCATCCTGCTGGAGGTGGCACAGCGCTTCGACCCGCAGCCCGACGGCTATGTCATTGCGGCGGGCTTCAGTTCGGCGCGCCTGGCCGCGGTGCAGACCGGGCGCATACCCGCATGGGCCGCGTGGTTGCTGCCGGATCCGTGGAACAACGCTGCGCGTGCCAGCCGGCTGGAGCGGCCTCTGCTGGTGGTGCACAGCCGTGACGATGCCGTGATCGTCCCACCCCATGCCGAACGCGTGGCCCGTGCGGCCAGGCATCTGCATGCGCTGGTGATGCTGGACGCCATGCCGCATGACGCAGCCATCCTGCCGGAACATATCGAGGCATTCTGGCCGCCGATCCTGCGCTTTGTGCGCGCGCAGGACGGCGATGCCATGCAGGCGCTGTTGGCAGGAAACGACGCGAAATATGAAGGCGATCCGCCTGGCAACGCGGATCAGGCAGGCACATCGACCAGTCGCACAGGCACATTGGCGACAGCAAGCGGCGAGCGCAGGCAGTAGGGTCGCGGGACGGCCGGACCATGGCCGAACAATCTACCGCAGACGTCCGCCACCGGCAATCATCCTTGTGGGCGAGGCGCCACGGCGAGATGCCCGAGAGACTTTTTGCCGAATTCTTGTCTATATTGGTCCCCATGGCACGAGCATCGCTATTTCGCCGTTGACAGCACTGGAGGTACTGCCATGCGTTGGCTTGCAAACCTGTTCAGTCCGCCGACCCCGGAGAAAATCGCCGAGAGGGAACTGCAAGACATGAGGCTGACGCTGTTCCAGGCCGAAAGGCGCTTGCTCGAAGCGCAAATGCAGGTGGCCTACTACCGCGACATGGTGGCCTTCCTGGAAGACGTCGCGGCCAAGGGCGTGGAGGACGTGGTCGACAAGCGCCGCGCGACGCCGCCTGTGATGCCGGAGCTGCCGGCACGCACGCCTGGCCTCACCACGGTCCCTATCGTTCCGTCCGCGGCCTGACGCAGCCGGGGCAGGCCCCGACCTGTGCGATACTCGCGCTGCCTGGCGCCCGTGCGGCGCGCAGGCGCATATCCACAGGAACCAGCCCCATGAGCGAACTGCTGCCCGCGATCGAATTCGAAACCGCGCCCAATCCCGCCTGCGCCGTCATCTGGATGCATGGGCTGGGCGCCGACGGCAGCGATTTCGCCCCGGTCGTGCCTGAGCTGCGCCTGCCCGCAGCGCCCGGCGTGCGCTTTATCTTCCCGCACGCGCCGGCTATCCCCGTGACCTGCAACGGCGGTTATGTCATGCCGGCCTGGTATGACATTTATTCCCTCGATGAATCCGGGCGACGCGCCGATGAAGCCGGCATCCGTGCCTCTTGCGAAGCCATTCGCGCACTGATTGCGCGCGAGAACGCCCGTGGCATCCCCACGCACCGCATCGTGCTGGCAGGCTTCTCGCAGGGCGGCGCGATTGCCTACACCGCCGGGCTGAGCCATGCCGAGACGCTGGCCGGCATCGTCGCGCTGTCCACCTACATCCCTGCGCCGGCAGCGCTGGCGGCCGAGGCCAGCGCCGCCAACGCCACCACGCCCGTGTTTGCCGCCCATGGCACGCAGGACGACGTGGTGCCGCTGCAACTGGGCGTCGCCGCCCGCGATTTCGTGCAGGCGCGGCAGCACCCGGTGACCTGGAACACCTATCCGATGGGCCATTCGGTCTGCCTGGAAGAGATCGCCGCCATCGGCGCCTGGCTGGCAGCGCGCTTTGCGCAGGCAGCCACCGCGCAGTCCTGATCCGCTCCCTGACAAGATGATTGCCGGCCGCTGCGCCGCGCATCGCATTACCCTGCAAGCATGACCCTCGCCCCACTGCCCAGGATCGATTTCAATACCCGCAAGGCGCTGCTGTTCGCACTCGCCGCCGAACGGCTGTCGGCCTACTACGAACACCGCCAATGGATGACCGACGCCCAGGGTGCGACGCTGGCCGGCGAATGGCTGTCGCGCTCGAAGCTGCAGTTGCCGCTGTCCGAGCGGCGCCTGTTGTCCGAACTGAGCGACCAGTTTGCACGCCAGCTGGCTGAGACCCTGTCACGCGAGGCCGGCCTGTACGCCGCGCACGAGATGATGGAAGCCCTCGATCCCAACTACCAGTCTGCGTTTGCCTACGACATGCTGGAAGAATGCGAGCGGCTGCTGCATGAAAACGGCGTGACGGAATAGCGGGCCGGACGGCGGGCGGCGTTTGCAAAGATTGACAGTTGCATTGCGCGCGGGCGCGTAAACTTCGCGCACTGATGACGCCCCCCTTCCCGCCTACCATGGAACGCAAGCACTGCCTGGCCTGGATCGCGCTGAGCATGATCGCAGCAGCCTTGCTGACACTGCTGTGCCTGATCCTGAATGACCACGCCGAGACCCAGGCCGCCAAAAGGGTCGAGCAAATGGCCGTCCGGGTGAAGCCCGCGGGCGCAGGCCTGATCCAGACCCACGCTGCGTCCCCGGCCGCTCAACAGCCGGAGCGGCTGTCGCAGGCCCTCGGCGCGCGGCGCTGAGCCGCATCGGGTGCGCCCCGGCCCGTAACTTCAGAACGACGACCAGTGGTTAAGAAGAACAACAGCACGTGCCGGAGCGCGGGCTTGAGTGTAGGCGCGGTGCCCACCGACGACTGCAAAGAATTGATAAGAGCGCGGTAGCCGACTACCCCTCGGCCGAAGCAGAGCCAGACCGGATAATCTTCACGCCGATATAAGGTATTCGAAATCATGACCGCTGACCAGGACACGCGCAGCAGGGGATGCCTGTCAATCGGCCGATGCAGGTGTATAACCGGTCAGTTGCATGCCATCGCCAGCATTGGATGGCAGGGCTGGCAGCATGGAACGCTGCGCGCAGCCTGCTCGGCAGGCTGCGCCACAGATAAACGGGGGGAGCCGCGCGCGGACGCGCACGAAGTGCGCAGGGTGGCCTAAGCCCCTGGCCATGCCGGCCACGCCGCGCCGGTCAGCGCGGCGAGCGCCGAGTAGGACGTCGCCAGGTGATACGGGGAGGTCGATGGCATGTCGGCGCGCATCACGCTGCCCGAGCGCGCCAGGCATTCATGCCAGCCGTGATCGTGCAGGAAGCGGCTGCGGAACTGCTGCGTCCAGGCTTCCAGCGCCGCCAGCGACTCCGGCGCGCCATGCACGGCGAGCGCGCGCGCGTATTCGGTCTGCGCCCAGATGCGCTGGGTATCGTCCAGCATGGTGCCGTCGGCGTTCAGTGCCGCGCTGACGCCCTGCGTCGACGGCACCACGCCGTGCCGCTGCGCGAAGGCAAAGGCCTGGCGCAGCGTATCGGCCAGCGGCAAGTCCCCGAACAGCGCCGGCGTGCCGGCCACCAGCGAGAACCACTCGAACTGATGGCCCGGCTCGATGCGGTTGCCGGGGCTGCCTTGCGGGAGCTCGGCAATGCAGCCGCTGGCCGGATCGACAAAGCGCTCATGCACCGCCATCGCGATCTCGCGCAGGCGTTCGGCATACCATTCGTCCCCGGTCGCATCCAGCGCGGCCAGGTAGGCCTCGGTCAGGTGCATGATGGGGTTCTGCAGCACGCCGGCACCCTTGGGCCGGAAATGCTCGGTAAGCGCGGCGTGGTACAGGCCCTGTTCGTCGCTGAAGAGGTCCTCGACGACATCGACGGTTTCATCGAGCACGTCGAGCGCGTCAGGATTGCCGCGCCGCGCATGATAGTTGGCGCAGGCGAAGATCACGAAGGCATGCGTATAGAGGTCGCGCGTGGCATCGAGCGGCGTTCCGGCCGGGTCGACGCTGTAGAGCCACGCGCCCTCGCCATTGCCGAAGTAGGCCTGCAGCGAGCCGAAGAGCGTGTCGGCATGCGCATGGTTGCCGGCCATTGAGAACACATAGAGCTGGCGGGCGCATGCCATGGCGCGATAGCGGGCCGGCGGCAACGGCGCGGCACTGGCGCCGTCGAGTGCCTCGTAGGGCAGCAGCAGGTCGCCGTTCCAGCCGCTGGCGGTCCACAGCGGCAGCACGGTGGCATCGTAATGTGCCGTCAGGGCGGCGACCCCTTGGTTGAGCTCAGGCGAGATGGGCATGGTCTGGCGGAAAGTACAGGCGCGGCGAAGGCCGCAAAGGCAGTATCTTGCCATGCCGCGGCCGCAAGACAGTCATGGCATTTGCGGCGAGCTCTTGCTAGCATCAATGGCGCCCACCCGCGAACGGGAGACACCCATGTCGACTTTGCCCCTCACGCTGACTGACGAGCACCGCACATTGGTGCTTCACGTCCTTGAAGATGCACCCGGCCAGTTCACCTGGCGCATCGTCATGGAAGAACGCTGTGGCGCCGCCGACGAGGATTGCACCGTCGCGGCGCCATCCACCTACGGTTCCCGCGCAGAGGCCGAGGCCGCCTGCTGGGCCGCCGGCAACGGCATACTGAACGGTCCGCGCGCCGCAGGCGAACTGCACGCCACCTGAAGCCCCCACGGCATCGCGCAACACTTGCACTACGTGCCGCGTGTCCTAGTCTGGAAGCGTGGCAGTGGCAACGCGGGGTATGCATTTACCTGCGGTTTTCCGTTCCGGCCACGCCCGGGCAACGTATGCTGCCCGGGGCGCTTCCTGCCACCTGCCTGTCATATTCCTGGCCTTAACTGACCTGGTCGCCATGCCGCCCCTAGAAACGGGCACGGTGGGCAAGGCCGCAGGAGCATGCAATGGATAAGCCGGTCGTCACGCCCCAGCGCTTCGTTGAACTGATGAACGAGCGCCTCACCAAGCATCCCCTCTTCCGCGAGGGCATGCGCGTCTATGCCATCCCGCAGCACACCGACCATCCGCGCAGCCTGGTCTGCGTGGGGCCGCGCGGCACCGAATGCGTGTGCGCCACCATCGAAAACATCGTGCGGGGTGAATGTGAGGTGTTCCCCGACATCGATCAGGACTGGCACCGCCCGCCAAAACCCGGCACCCCCGCCGAGTTGCGGGTGCGCTGAGTTGCCCCGGCGCGCCCGACGCCTATGCCCAGCGGATGGCATGACCAGAACGTGACCTACCGCGGCCACCGCATCCATGTCGCGGCGCTGCGCTATGGCGGCCAGCATGACGGGTGGTGGACGCTGCGCGCGGAGATCTGGCATCACGGCAACAAGCTGGCGCTGCCCTGCCCGGCCGCGCAGACGCGCTTTGGCTGCGCCACCGACGCCACGTGCGCAGGCATTGCCTGGGGGCGCGAGGCCATCGACACGCACATCGCCGGCCTGCACGATGCCGAGGACGCGGCGCTACACTAGCGCCGCTTCGGCCCATCAAACATCGATCGCGGAATCCGACTTCACCTTGCGGCGCAGCTCGAACTTCTGGATCTTGCCGGTCGAGGTCTTGGGCAGCGGCCCGAAGTAGACCGCCTTGGGCGCCTTGAAGCCCGCCAGCAGCGTGCGGCAATGCGCGATCAGTTCTTCCGCGCTGACGCTGGCGCCGTCTTTCAGTTCGACAAACGCGCATGGGGTCTCGCCCCATTTGGCATCGGGCTGCGCCACCACCGCGGCGGCCAGCACCGCGGGATGCCGGTAGAGCGCGTCTTCCACTTCAACGCTGGAGATGTTCTCGCCGCCGGAAATAATGATGTCCTTGCTGCGGTCCTTGATCTTGATATAGCCATCGGGCATGCATACGCCCAGGTCGCCGGTATGGAACCAGCCGCCGGCAAAGGCCTCGCGCGTGGCCTTCTCGTTCTTGAGGTAGCCCTTCATGCAGATATTGCCGCGGAACATGATCTCGCCGATGGTCTCGCCATCGGCCGGCACCGGCTGCATGGAATCGGGATCGAGCACCGCCACCTGCGACTGCAGGTGATAGCGCACGCCCTGGCGCGCCTTCCTGACCGCGCGCTCCTGCTCGGACAGCGCGCTCCAGTCATCCTGCTCGGCGCAGACCGCGGCCGGGCCGTAGACCTCGGTCAGGCCATAGACATGGGTCAGCTCGAACCCCATCGCCTCCATCTGCGCCAGCACCGCGGCCGGCGGCGGAGCGCCGGCCACCATGCCGCGCACCGGGCCGCGCACGCCCTCGCGCCACGCGGCGGGTGCATTGACCAGCGCGGTATGCACGATCGGCGCGGCGCAGTAGTGGGTCACGCCCTCTTCGCGCATCAGGTCGAACACCAGCCTGGGCTCGAACTTGCGCAGGCACACATTGACGCCCGCGCGCGCCGCAACGGTCCACGGGAAGCACCAGCCGTTGCAGTGGAACATCGGCAGCGTCCACAGGTAGACCGGGTGCTTGGGCAAATCCCACTCAAGGATATTGGACACGGCATTGATGGCCGCGCCGCGGTGGTGGTAGACCACGCCCTTGGGGTCGCCGGTGGTGCCCGAGGTGTAGTTCAGCGCGATGGCTTCCCACTCGTCGGCCGGCATGTGCCACGCGTAGTCCGGGTCGCCCGAGGCGAGAAACGCTTCGTAGTCGGCGTCGCCGAACGGAGCCTCTTGCGGGCCCAGCACGTCATGCACGGCAATGACTTTCAGGCCGGGAATTTCCAGCGCCATCTGGCGCGCCAGGTCGGCAAACTCGGTATCGGCCAGCAGCACGCGCGCCTCGCCATGGCGCAGCATGAAGACCAGGTTGGCGGCGTCGAGGCGGATATTGAGCGCATTGAGCACGGCGCCCGCCATCGGCACGCCGAAATGCGCCTCCACCATGGCCGGCGTATTGGGCAGCAGCGCGGCCACGGTATCGCCCTTGCCGATGCCGGCACGCGCCAGCGCGCTGGCCAGGCGCCGTGCGCGCGCATAGGTGTCGCGCCAGTTCTGGCGCAGCGGGCCGTGCACGATGGCCAGGCGCTGGCCGTACACCTCGGCGGCGCGGACCAGGAAGTCGATGGGCGTAAGCGGCACGAAGTTGGCCGCGTTGCGGGCCAGGCCGCTGTCGAAATCGGTGGGCATTGCTTGTGTCTCCGCGTATCTGGCGGCGTTGGCGGCAGGGCCGCGCAACAGGCCGCGTGATGCTGTCGATGCGCTGCATGGGTGCAGCGATGTCCGGGGCGAGGTGACCATTGTCCGCGCCATCCGGCGCTGTCACTTTTTCTGGCACAAGGCTATCATCGCACACGCTGGCGCACTGTCGCCCAGACGACAAACCTGCCGCAAACCCGCGCCAGGCAAGGCTTACACGATTCTTACAGGGACCCGGCCCGAGCCGCGCGTCCATGCCATGAGCGAACCTGCAGACCCGATTTCCGCCCCTGCCGCAGTCCTTGCCGGCCATGCCTGGTTCGGCGCACTGGCGCCGGAACACCAGGCGCTGGCCGCGCGCGAAACGCTGCTCCAGTCCTTTGCCGCGGGCGCCTTCATCGCCCGGCGCGGCGAGCCCTCGCGCCACTGGATCGGGGTGGACAGCGGCCTGATCAAGCTGGCGGTGTACACCCCCGACGGGCGCGGCTGCACCTTCTCCGGCGTGCCCGCCGGCGGCTGGTGCGGCGAAGGCAGCGTGATCAAGCGCGAAGACCGCCGCTACGACGTGATCGCGATCCGTGACTCGCAGGTGCTGCTGGTGCCGGGGCCGGTGTTCAACACGCTGCTGGCGCAGAGCCTGCCGTTCGCCAGCTTTGTCGTGCGCCAGCTCAACGAGCGCATGGGCCAATTCATCGCCACCGTGCAGAACGACCGCCTGCTGGGCGCCGATGCGCGCGTGGCGCAGGCCATCGCGCAGCTGTTCCACCCGGACCTGTATCCGCGCACCAGCCCCGTGCTGGAACTGTCGCAGGAAGAGATCGGCCTGCTGACCGGGCTGTCGCGCCAACGCGTCAACCAGGCGCTGCGCCGGCTGGCCGATGCCGGCATGGTCCACCTGTCCTACCAGAGCATCCGCGTGACCGACCTGCCCCGGCTGCGCCACTTCGGGCTATCCGAGCTGTAACGCCGCCGCCACCGGGCGCCGTGAACGATCAAGCGGACGATGCCCGCGGCCTTGCGCCGCCGGTGGAATCCTGCGACAGTTACCGGCCGCCCCCCCGCTCAGCTTCCGGGTTGTCTTCCGCATGCCGCTTGTCAGCCGTCACCACGTCCGCTTTGCCCGCCTGCGCTTCCCCTTTGCCGTGCAGGTACAAGCCCTGCACGGCACGGCCAGCCTGCGCGATGCCAATGCGCGGCGCGAGGTGCGGCCCGGCGACCCGTTCGTGGTTCACGCCTTTGCCCACTTCGACTGCGACTTGCCCGGCACGTGGCAGCACCCTTGCGCCATCGTCCTGACTGCCGTCCCGGACAGTGAATGCCCGCGCCTGGCCGGCAAGCCCGGCGACAGGCCCTGGTCGCGCCGCTTTGCCGGCCTGGTCTTTTCCCGCCCCGATACCGACTGGAATGTCGAGCGCCTGGCCGCGCAATGGCAGGTGCCGGCCCGCCAGGTGCGCGCCCGGCTCTTCGCCGAAGGCGAGGCCCTGCACCCGCTGCTGCGCGAGCAACGCGCCGCCCATGCCCTGCACGCGCTGGCCGCCGCCGGCCCGGTGCCTTCGCTGGACGTGGTGGCGGCGCATGCCGGCCTGCGTTCCGGCAGCGCGCTGGCGCGCAGCTGGCAGAACTGGTTCGGCATCGATGCGGCGCGCCTGGTGGAAGATTGCCGGGCAGGCAGCCGCACCACAGTGCCAACTGCCACCTGGCCCGGACTTGTGCCGACGGCTGCCTGACGCAGCGGCCTGTGCGTCACACGGCGCGGAATTTGTCAACCACCGCAACGAAGGTTGGCGACATTTGCGCCCTTCGCCGCTGACCGAGCTGGTCACCGCTTCGCTGGCACAGGGCAGCACCAACGCCTTCTTCGAGCAGTTTGATGCGAACGCGCAAGCCAGGCTCACGTCCGACAACGTAACCAGTGCCATCGGCGCGGTGCGCCTGGTGCTGACGGGCGTGGTCGACCTTTCCGGCATCGACCCGGTCAAGGACCCGCTGGTGGCAGCCAACGGCGCCAACGCGGGCAATGCGCAGGACAAGCTGCTGGACCAGCTGGGCGATCGCCTGGAAGCGTCCAAGACCACGCTGGCCGAACTCTCTTCAGCAGTCGCGTCCAATGCCGGCGCAGCGGCAGTCCAGACCGCATTGCAACCGGCAGCGCCAACCTGCGCCGGGTTGAAGACCGGCAAGTACCATGTGATCGGGCTGGGCACCGCGGCCGCTGAAGCCGGAGAGATCGATGCTGCCGCGCTGAAGCTCCAGATCGGCGCCGAGGCGGTCCCCTTCACCGCCGTCACGGCGGAAGCCTGCCGCTTCACGGTGCCGGGCGAGAACAGCACAACCAACACGGCGCTGGTCTCCAAGTCGGGCCTGGGCGTAGTGCTGCCGCCGGCAGGCACCCTGTCGGACCTGCCCACCCTGCTGGTGCCGGCCCAGTCCATTGCGCTGACCGACCTGGCCGGCGACTGGAACGGCCTCGGCATGGAGCGTGACAACAACACGACGCCGTATGCACCGCGTCGCGTGACTTTCAGCATCGATACGGCAGGCAAGGTGACCAAGGGGGCGGACTGCTCTGGCTTCGACACCTGTGAAGCCTGGCTGCCGAATGAACTGCCGACGGTCAGCACCAACGCCGGCGGCAGCTTCAAGATCACCGACAGCTTCGGCGCCCAGTTTGCCTATGCCTTCAAGGGCACCGATGGCCAGGTGACCGTCATCATCACGCACGACGACGGCTTCATGATCGCCGCCAAGCAGATCGCACGCACGCTGCCAGTGGTGGGCTCGGGCGGCTCGTACTGGGATTCGGTCCTGTACTCCGGCATGGCCCCCGTATTGAACGGCCCGACGGTGTGGTCGACCACGATCGAGGCGGTCGACGCCCAGAGCGGCAGCTACACCCGCAAGCGCCTGGAAGACAACCGTCTGGACGTCTGGAAGGTGAACAGCCCGGCCATTGGCCTGCGCCATCGCGCCGCAACCAGCAATGCATCGGCAATGATTTCGCTGATCCCGGGCAATACCGGCCTGACCCTCGGCATCGCCGTGAACGGATCGTTCTACGATATCTCGGTCGGCCGCCCGTAACCTCGCCGCCAACGGTGAATCCGGGCACCCCGTGCCCGGACACGAACCAAGCCGGTGCCGCCTTGCGGCACCGGCTTTTCTTTTTCCAGCGAGACCAATGCAGCCACGGCAGCCAGGCACGTGACAGCCATCCCGCAGCATTGCCGCAGCAGCCTCTGCCACACACTCCCGACACTTTGTCAATCGCCTGAACTCGGGTTGGCCCCATCCCCCCTATCACGCAGACTCGCCTCGCGGGGCGGGTCAACCACCCCGTGGGCGGGGCCTGCATGAGCTGGATATCGACCACCGCAGGACTCCACCAGAACAAAAACCATACAGGGCGAAAACGGGATGAAAACAAAACAACTGTTCTTGACGGGTCTGGCGACGGCGGTCCTGTCTGCATGCGGAGGCGGCGATGGCGGTTCGACCGCGCCGACCACCACCACGGCGGCACCTGCCGCGACCAAGATCAGCGGCACCGCCGCAGTTGGCGCCGCACTGGGCAATGCCGCCGTGCAAGCCAAGTGCGCATCGGGCAGCGGCACCGCCACCACCGCGGCGGACGGCAGCTTCACCATCAGCATCGAAGGCGCGACGCGCCCCTGCGTGCTCAGCGTCACGGCGCCTGACGGCACCACGCTGCATTCCGTGGTCGAAGCCGGCACCGGCACCACCGCGACGGCCAACATCACGCCGCTGACCGAACTGGTCACCGCTTCGCTGGCACAGGGCAATACCGATGCCTTCTTCGAGCAGTTCGATGCGAACGCGCAAGCCAGGCTCACGTCCGACAACGTAACCAGTGCCATCGGCGCCGTGCGCCTGGTGCTGACGGGCGTGGTCGACCTTTCCGGCATCGACCCGGTCAAGGATCCGCTGGTGGCAGCCAACGGCGCCAACGCCGGCAATGCACAGGACAAGCTGCTGGACCAGCTGGGCGATCGCCTGGAAGCGTCCAAGACCACGCTGGCCGAACTCTCTTCGGCAGTCGCGTCCAATGCCGGCGCAGCGGCAGTCCAGACCGCACTCCAACCGGCAGCGGCCACCTGCGCCGGGTTGAAGACCGGCAAGTACCACGTCGTAGAACTGGGCACGCCGATTGGTGAAACCGGCGAAATGGACGCCGCCACGTTGCAGTTCAAGCTGGGCACCGACGTGACCACCTTCACCGCCGACGCATCGGAAGCCTGCCGCTTCACCGCAGGCACCGACACCGTGCTGGTCTCCAAGTCGGGCCTGAGCGTGGTGCTGCCTCCGGCTGGCACGGTCAACCGCCTGCCCGCCCTGCTGATTCCTTCCCAGGCACTGACCCTGGCCGACCTGGCCGGCGACTGGAATGGTCTTGGCTATGAGCGCGATAGCCCGTCGCCGTACGCGGCGTCGCGCGTGAACTTCAGCCTGGATGCCGCGGGCAAGGTGACCGCCGGCGCAGATTGCTCGGGCCTGGATTCGTGCTCGGCATGGCTGCCGGATGAATTTCCCACCATCACGCTCAACCCCGATGGCGGCCTGAACGTCACCGACCAGGACGGTGGTGCTGAGCGGGCCTACGCGTTCAAGGGCACCGACGGGCAACTGGTCATCGTCTTCACCCACGGTGACGGATTCATGATGGCCACCAGGCGGATCGCCCGTGCGCTGCCTGCCGTGGGCGCGACCAATGCGTTCTGGGACACGAGCATTCTTCCGGTGGACAGCAACTCCGCCACGCCCGATGGCATCAGCACGACGACAGCCTCCACAGTCAAGTTCACCGCGGTGGGTACCCAGGCAAACACGTACACGCGCGAGCGCGACGACGGACGGGTGGACACCTGGAAGGTGAATACCCCGCTCGACGGGCTGCGCTACCGCGCCCCGACTCCCAACAACAGCGGCGGTAGTGAGGCCATCAGCATGTCGATTGGCAACACGGGCCTGAATGTGGCGATCGGCGTGAATACGGCTCGCCGGTTCTTCAGTATCTCGGTCAACCGTCTGTAACTCCGCTGCAAGTCGTCAGGCCGGACTGCTGCGTCCGGACAACGATTCAAGCCGGTGTCGCCTTGCGGCGCCGGCTTTTTTTTGTTGGGCTGCACAAGCCGGTGCTACCGCAGGAATTGCAGGCGCGATCGATATGCTGCCGCGCGACTCGATCACGCAGGGCGAAGGCAACCCCGACCGTCAGGCGGCGGCCGCGGTAGAGTTAGCAGAACCCCCGCTCAGCCGGGGACCGGCGGCGTCAGCCGCCCGAGTGCAGCGGGGACAGCGAATAGGCGAGCACCAGCCCCGCAACGATCGCCGGGGAACCCAGCCGGATCGCCGTGCTGCGGGACAGCACGCCCAGATACACATACAAACACACCAGCACCATCGCAGTCACATACAGCAGGCTGTCATAGACTTGCATGGATGTCTCCCTTGCCATTGTTCTTATTGCTTTACTTCGGTGGGCTGCCGACGGAGCGTGATGCGGGGGTCTTGCGGGAATGCGTGGGGGCGCTCCGTCGCCAGCATGCTATGGCTGTCTGTTGAAATGATAGTCACCACTTCGACGGAGCGTGGCAATCATGGAAATCCCTTTGCGGCACCGCACCAGTCATGATGCAGCGCCGCAAGGCAAGGTCTTGATCGAAGGAACCGGGCGTGCGCAAGGCGCGCATCGCGCCGGTCCTCAATCCGCGGGCAGCATCTCAGGATTCCAGGCGATTTCCCACAGATGCCCGTCGGGATCCTGGAAATAGCCGGCGTACCCGCCCCAGAACGTGTCCTGCGCCGGCTTGACCACGCTGGCGCCCGCGGCCAGCGCCTGGGCCATCACCGCATCCACTTCCGCCTTGTCGCCGACGTTATGCGCCAGCGAGAAATCCGTCTGCGCGCGCGGTGTCACCTGCAGTCCGGTGTCATGCGCAAGACTGGTGCGCGGCCAGACCGCCAGCTTCAATCCGGCCTGCAGGTCGAAGAAGGCCACGGCGCCGTGCTCGAACTGCTCGCCGACAATGCCGCCGGTGGGCAGTCCCAGGCCGTCGCGATAGAAGCGCACCGCACGCTGCAGGTCACCGACACCCAGCGTGATCAGCGTAATCCGAGGTTTCATGGCGGGTTCCTCCTGTGTAGACCGGCAGCCTAGCGCTGCCCGAAAGCCGCATCGGCAAACAGGTCCTTCAGTTCGCGCGGCTGCGACCGCCAGTATTGCTTCGGCGCGTGCACGCTTGCGCCCAGCCGCGCGGCCGCATGCCAGGGCCAGCGCGGGTCATACAGCATGGCACGGGCCAGCGACACCGCGTCGGACTCATGATTGGCGATGATGGCTTCGGCCTGCTCCGGCTCAGTGATCAGGCCCACCGCAATCGTCGGCAGGCCAACCTCGGCCTTTACGCGCTGCGCGTACGGCACCTGGTAGCCGGGCCCGAGCTTGATCGCCTGCTGCGGCGACACGCCGCCGGTGGTCACATGGATCGCCGCGCAGCCGCGCGCCTTCAGCGCCTTCGACAACGCTACCGTTCCTTCGATATCCCATCCGCCCGGCACCCAGTCGGTTGCGGAAATACGCATCCACACCGGACGCTCAGCCGGGAACACCTCACGCACCGCGTCGAACACCTCGATCGGGAAACGCATGCGGTTTTCCAGGCTGCCGCCGTATTCGTCGTCACGATGGTTGGCCAGCGGCGACAGGAACTGGTGCAGCAAGTAGCCGTGCGCAGCATGGATCTCGATTCCGTCCAGCCCAAGCCGCGCCGCACGCCTTGCCGCCGTGACAAAGTCATCGCGCACCTTGTCCACGCCGGCACGGTCCAGCGCGACAGGCGCGACTTCTTCCGCGCCATGCGGTACCGACGAAGGCGCCACCGCATGCCAGCCACCAGGCGCATCCGGCGCGATCTGCTGCCCCCCATCCCACGGCGCCTGGCTCGACGCCTTGCGGCCGGCATGCCCCAGCTGGATCGCAATGGCGATCGGCGAATGCGCGCGCATCGCCTTGACCACGCGGCCAAGAGCCGCCTCGTTTTCGTCGGAATACAGGCCCAGGTCCTGCGGCGTGATGCGCCCTTCGGGCGAGACGGCCGTGGCTTCCACGATCAGCATGCCGGCGCCGGACAGCGCCAGCGAACCGAGGTGGATCATGTGCCAGTCGCCGGCGTTGCCGTCCTGCGCGGAATACTGGCACATCGGGGCGATGATGATGCGGTTGGCGAGGGTGAGGTCGCCGATGACGAGCGGTTCGAACAGAAGGCTCATGCGTGCTGCTCCATGCAGGGATCGGACAGGAAGTATCGATTTTAGGACGGCGCCGGGATTGCTGCCGGCCCGGCCACGCCGCTACGCCGCCAGCGGATCGCGCGCTGCCAGCCGCAGCCAGCTCGCGATCGCGGCCAGCCCGGCGAAGCCCGCGCCCAGCGCCAGGGCCAACCCCGGCCCGTGGTCCCCGGCAATGCCAAAGCACAGCGCCACCAGCGCCGCACCGGTGGCCTGCCCCAGCAGTCGCGCCGTGGCCACCACGCCGCTGGCGCCGCCGCTGCGCTCGCGCGGGGCGCTCGTCATCAACGCCTTGAGGTTGGGCGACTGGAAGAAGCCGAAACCCGCGCCGCAGATGCACATGCGGATGCAGATATCGAGCGCGCTAGGGTCGGCCGGCAGCATGGCCAACGACAGCATGCCGGCGCTGAGCACCGCCAGCCCCACGCCGCCGAGCACGGCCGGCGGGTAGCGGTCAGACAGGCGCCCGGCAAGCGGCCCGATCAGCGCCACCACGACGGACCACGGGGTCAGCAGGAAACCGGTCTCGACCTGCCCGCGCCCGAGCACGTGCTGGAAGTAGAACGGCAGCGAGACGAAGGCCAGGCCCTGCGCGGCGAAGGAGCACACCGCGGTCAGCGTCGACAACGCGAACATGGGCCGCCGGAACAGGTCCACCGGCAGCATCGGTGCCGGATGGCCACGCTCGCGCCACAGCAGCAGGCCGAACGTCACCACGAAGATGCCCGCCGCGGCCAGTGACAGGTGCAGCGGCGCGCGCTGCGCGCCTTCGCCCAGCGCAAGGACCAGTGCGGCAAAGGCAACCACGCTGAGCCCCGCCGCGACGCGGTCGAAACCATGCGCACTGCGCGGCGTCTGCGGCAAGGAGCCGCGCCCGATCGCCAGCGCCAGCAGGCCGATCGGCAGGTTGACGGCGAACAGCCACGGCCACGTGCCGAACGACAGGATCACCGAGGCCACGGTGGGGCCCACCGCGAACGACACGCCCACCACCAGCGCATTGAGCCCCAGCCCACGCCCGAGCCGGTGCGTGGGGAAGATCGCGCTGATCAGCGCCGTGTTGACGCTCATGATGGCCGCCGCGCCGATGCCTTGCAGCACCCGCGCCGCCGCCAGCGTCGGCAGCGACCACGCCAGCGCGCACACCACGGAGGCGGCCGTGAACAGCACCACGCCGCCAAGGTAGATGCGCCGGTGGCCCACCACGCCGCCCAGCGCCGCGAACGGCAGCAGCGTCGACACCATGGCCAGCTGGTAGGCATTGATCACCCACACCGACGCGGCCGGCGTGGCGCGCAGGTCTGCCGCGATCGACGGCAGCGCCGTGTTGGCGATCGCGGTATCCAGGGTGGCAAGGGCGACGGCGATGAGGATGGCGGCCATGCCGCGGCGCTCGCGCGAAGTCATGGCGGCGTCCGCGGTGGAAGCGGATTGGAGGGGTGCTGTGCTGGACACTGTCTTTACCGGTTGCCGCCATGACGGGACTAGTGGTGCAAGGGCTGCACACAAGGCATGGTGATCATCAGGTCAAGACGATACGGGAAAACCCTTCAACGTGCTGAAGGCGCGTTCATATGTATGCACATTTCGCCCCCCCGCCCGGCCAATGACACTGAGCATTGGCCGCCCGCCACGGCACGCGGTTACTGCGCCGACAGCCCGCCATCCACGCCGATGCTCTGCCCGTGGATAAAGCGCCCGGCCGGTGCCGCCAGCAGGACGGCAAGACCCGCGACATCGCTGGCCTCGCCGATGCGCCGCATCGGCACGCCCGCAGCCAGCCGCGCCTCGCGCTCCGGATCGCCCCACAGCGCGTCGCGGGAGAACTCGGTGCGCACCGGGCCGGGATTGATCGCGTTGACGTTGATGCCGGACGGCCCCAGTTCAAGCGCCAGGCTGCGTACCGCCTGGTCGATGGCGGCCTTGGTCACGCTGTACATCCCCAGGAAGGCAGAGCCACGCCTGGCGGCAATGCTCGACATGAAGATGATGGATCCGTCATGGCGATCAATCATCTGCGGCGCCAGGGCGTTCACCAGCACCAGGTTGCCGCGCACATTGCCCGCCATCGCCGCATCGAACACCTCGGGTCCCTGGCTCAGCATCGATCCGGGCTGGCCGCTCGCGGCGGCATTGAGCACCAGTACATCGACGCGCCCATACGCGGCCAGCGCCTGCTCCGCGAAGGCGCGCACGCTTTCGACATCGGCGATATCGCAGGCGATGCCGGTGGCGCGGATGCCCTCGGCCTCCAGCTGACTGGCGGCGTCGCGCGCCGCGCCTGCATCGCGCCCGGACACCACCACGGCGGCGCCGGCCGCGCCAAGCGCGCGCGCCATTTCCAGGCCCATGCCACGGGTGGAGCCGGTGATGACGGCGACGCGGCCGCCAAGGTCGAAAAGGTTCTGCATGACTGATCACTCCTGTGAGGATTGGGAGCCGGCACCTGGACAGCACATCTGCACAAATGCGGCGAAAGGGAGACTGCACATAGATGATAACTGTCATCTATTGAATAAAGTATGGTCATCATCTAAACTCCGGTCAAGGCAGAAATCCCGAAGAGGTCTTCAGATGGCACGCGCATCACGCGAACAAACCGACAAGAACCGCGAGGCGATCGAACAGGCGTCGTCGCGCCTGTTCCGCGAACGTGGCCTGAATGGCGTCAGCGTGGCCGAGTTGATGGCCGACGCGGGCCTGACCCATGGCGGCTTCTATGGCCACTTCGCCTCCAAGGACGCGCTGGCCGCGCAGGCCTGCAAGCGCGCGTTTGAAGAATCGACCGCCCGCTGGGAACGCCGCCTGGCCCGCGCCGGCGGCGACCGCAAGGCCATGCTGGCCAACCTGGTTGAGCCCTACCTGACCGCCGCGCATTGCGCCAACCGGGGCGTGGGCTGTGCCGCCGCGGCGCTGGCCGTGGACGTGGCCCGCGAGCCCGCCGGCAAGCCCGTGCGCCAGGCCTACGTGGAAGGCTTGCGCGTGTTGGTGGACGACATGGCGCAGACCGTTGAAACCGATGACCCGCAAGCGCGCCACGATGAAGCGCTGGTGCGCATGGCGCTGCTGGTCGGCGCCCTCACGCTGGCGCGTGCCACCGACGGCGATCCGCTCTCCGACGAAATGCTGAACGCGGTGCGGACCCGCCTGCTGGGCAGCACCGCCTAGACCCCGTTTTCCCCAAGGCTGAAACACCCTCGCCGCCGTCAGACACGGCGGGGATGGCTTCGCTTTGCCCTTTGCCAACGCCTCCCGGACCCTGACAACGAGACCCCCATGTTCGCGCAAGCCCTTTCCAGCCGGCTCGACCGGCGCGGCATCCACTACGCGTGGCTGGTCGCCGCCCTGACCTTCCTGGTGATGCTCACCACCTCGGCCGCGCTTGGCCTGCCTGGCGCCTTCCTGAAGCCGCTGACCAAGGAGATGGGTTGGAACACCGACCAGATCTCATCGATCCTGGCGTTTCGCTTTGCATTGTTCGGGCTGATGGCGCCTTTCTCCGCCCTGCTGATGGATCGCTTCGGGGTGCGCAACGTGGTCTGCGCCGCGCTGGCGCTGATTGCCGGCGGCATGGCGCTGGCCACCGTGTCGACCGAGTTGTGGCAGCTCTTTGTCGCCTGGGGCCTGATGCTGGGCGTTGGCTCCGGGCTGACCGCGCTGGTGCTGGCGGCCGTGGTCGCCAACCGCTGGTTCAGCGCGCGGCGCGGGCTGGTGATCGGCATCCTGACAGCCAGCGCGGCGACGGGGCAGTTGGCTTTCCTGCCGGTGGCCGCCTGGCTGATCGAGCATATGGGCTGGCGCGTGGCCGTGCTGCCGGTGCTGGCTGCCTGCGCGGCGCTGGCGCTGCTGGTGTTCGCGCTGATGCGCAACCGCCCCGCCGATGTCGGCCTGGCCGCGTTCGGCGAGGTCCCGGCCCATCCGGCCCATCCGGCCACGCCGCCCGCCGCGCAACCCGTCATGCCGTTCACGCTGCGCGGGCCTTTCCTGGTGCTGCGCGATGCCGCCCGTACCCAGACCTTCTGGCTATTGGCCGGCACCTTCTTCATCTGCGGCCTGAGCACCAACGGGCTGATCCAGACCCACTTCATTGCACTGTGCGGCGATTTCGGCATGGGCCCGGTGCCGGCCGCCTCGGCGCTGGCGATGATGGGTGCGTTCGATTTTGTCGGCACCATCCTGTCGGGCTGGCTGTCGGACCGCTATGACAGCCGCAAGCTGCTGTTCTGGTACTACGCGCTGCGCGGCCTGTCGCTGTTCTGGCTGCCGCATTCAACCTTCACGCTGTACGGCCTGTCGATCTTTGCGATGTTCTACGGCCTGGACTGGATCGCCACCGTGCCGCCCACGATCAAGCTGGCGGCCACCGCCTTCGGGCGCGAACGCGCGCCGATGGTGTTCGGCTGGATCTTCGCGGCCCACCAGATCGGCGCGGCCGTGGCGGCGTTCGGCGCGGGGCTGAGCCGTACGCTGCTGCTGACCTATACGCCGGCGCTGTACGCGGCCGGTGCGGCCTGCATGGTCGCGGCGTTGCTGGCGCTGATGGTCAGCCGGACACGCGCGGCGGCGGCAACCGAGGCGGCGCGGGTCTAGTGTCCTGTTCCGTAGATAGCTTGCCAAAATGAAATCGCCCGGTCGGTCGTCAGGCTAGGCGCGAGGAGGCGCCATAGCCGTAGCTATGGCAACGACGAGCAACGACGCGTGGCAAGTTCGTCGTGGCGCTGTTCTGCACGGTGCCGACGCTGGCATAGAGCAGCGTGCGCTTGGACAGGCAACGTGCTGATCCGTGGCGCAGGTGCCCGGACCGGGCACGTGGGGACTTTCAATCCGGCAGGGGGCGCGCGTCAGCCTGATCGATACCGGCTCAGGGCACGTGCTGCTGGCCTGAGGAGGGGGAAGTGCAGATCCCGCGCCTACTGTGTGACGACCACTTCCACCCGCCGGTTCGCCGCGCGGCCGGCGGGGGTCTTGTTGTCCGTCAACGGCTCGGTGTCGCCTTTGCCGACGGCTTCGAGGCGTCCCTTGGCGACGCCCTGGCTGGCGAGGTATTCGCTGACCATGGCGGCACGCTCCTCGGACAGGGCCTGGTTGGACGGGTAGCGGGCGCTCTTGATGGGCTGGTTGTCGCTGTGGCCGATCACCTGCACCTTGCCCTGCAACTTATTGATTTCGCCCGCCACCTTGTTCAGCGCCGGCGTCAGCTTCGCATTGACCTCGGCCCGGCCCGCGCCAAACATGTCGTCGCCGCGGAACACTACGGTGCTGCGTTGGTTGTCGTCCCTGACAGCTACCACGCCGCGCGCGATCTCGTCCTTGAGCAGCTCGGCCAGGCGCAACGCCTTCGGTGCCGGGGGCGGAGTCAGGTTGCCAATGGCCCCGATCTGTTGCACTACGTCACGCTCCTGGAGCATCAGCTGGTACTTGTAGTATCCGGCCAGGCCAGCGACGGCCAGAAGGCCCGCTGCGCAGGTCATCCAGACCGGGATGCCGCTCAGGTGACGGAAGCGGCCAGGCGGGGCGGGCTGCGAGTGGGAAGACAGTTCCTTGGGCAGCGGTCCGTTGTGCTTGCTGATCGCATCGAGCAAGCGTCCCCGGATCGCGTGCAGTTGCTGGTCACCGTCCGCCATGCCGCGATACCGCCCCTGAAACCCCAGCGAGAGGATGTGGTAGTAGACCTCGATGGTGCCGATGTTCTCGGCCACCGATTCCACCAACCGGCCCAGGATGAGGAACACCTTGGTGCCGCCCTCGCGGTCCTGGTGGAAGGTCGAGGCCAGGGCGCTGCCAGGCCATGCGCCCAGCGAAGCCGCACTGCCGCCGCCCCACTCGGTATGGCTCACGGCCTCATCCAGCGCGGTGCAGAGTGCGTAGTGCGCGGCGGTGGTGTGTTTGCGGTCGATGTTCAGTCGGTCGCACACCGCCTGGAAGGTGCGCAATTCCTGCTCCAGCAGGGTGCGCAGACGTTCCACCTCACCGCGCTTGTCCAGCTTGGGCGGGATGTCTGCCAGTGCGCGCAGCAGCGGCCTGGCGGCCTTCAGCAGGGGATTGCGCGCACCGTTGATCTCGGCGATGCGGGCCTCGATGGTCTTGGCTGAAGGGAGAAGCTTCGTGGCGGGCTCCTGGGCCTCCTGGCCGGTTACGGCCTGCCTGGCAGAGGAGCCTGGTTTCGGCGGCCGTGTCCGTTGCGGCGCGGGATCATCTTGGTCTAGCCATGCTGTCATGTTGGCGTTCCTTCAAGGATTGACGGATGCGGCATGAGCGGTGCATTTGCCATCATGCGCCCGTCACAGTCTTGGCATCGGGAATCCCGAGGGGATGACTCTTTCCATGGCCTTCCTGCCTTGATCGATGACTGTATCCCGGGCGGCATCCGCTGCGCGCCCTGCTGCGTCGCCCAAGGCCCGCATCGCCCTGTCCCTGGCGGCATCGATTTCGCGCTCGACGGCCAGAGCGGTATCTTGCACCGTGTCCAACACGCCCTTTGCGCTCATGCCGAGGTGCCGCACTGCCTTGTTGTCGCCGACAAAGAATGTCCTGGCCCACCCGTAGCCGCCTGGTGCGTATTCGTGGAAATTCGGCACACGGAACCAGGCACGGCTGTCGTGGATGTAGTTATCGAACAACTCAATGGCTGCCTTCTCGCGCAAGGCAAAGTCGTCCACGGCTTTGGCAGCGGTCGTGGCCCTCAGGTAGAGAATCATCTCCGGCGCAGGTTCCACCAATACGTCATCGATAGGCCAATAACCGCGAACGGCAGCGCTTCTGGTCAAGATATCGTCGTCGACCATAACGAGCAGCTTCGAATCCCCACGTAGTCCGGGACATCCGCTATGCAGGCGTTGAAGGTGCGCCCTCGCTCATTATTGAAATCTCTTCAGTGCTTGCTGGGTCAGGGCCTCGTCACGCACTCCCTTGACAATGAAAGGATCGTCATCGGCAGGTCTGACGTTGAGATCGTTATGCCCATTGGCGTTGCCGTCTGCCACCATGACTTTCACGCGGTCCCCTGGCAGGAAAATCGCCCAAAAGCCTGATGTTCTTGCCGCATATTCCGGCACGGTGACCGTTGCAGTCAGCACCGCCAGCCCACTTCGGTCCTTGTAGTCAAAGGGCTTGCGGTCGCGCTCCCATTCGATGCGTAGCTGCGTGCCGGGCTTCCATGGCTGAGGGATGCCGACGCAACACATCTCGCCAGGCTCAGCAGGCCCTTCCTCATAAGCCGGACTCATCTTGCCACCGCCTCCAGTCATTCCACGTGGACCCGTGACGTAATAGCTATAGATTGCATCGGACGAGTAGTTCAGACCGCGAGCGCTGCCGGGACTTACGTGCTCCTTCTCAACTCCAACGGTGGTTTTTGCCGCCAAGTCAGTCCGCGATTCCCCCGAGCATGCAGAAAGGGCACCAAGCGCGCCCAGCAACACCAGTGCGCCTTGCCATCGATGTGCGCGCTTCCGATTCAAGCTATTTTTTGTCATCATTCTTCTCCGCTTCTTGATCGGCCTGCCTGGCAATCACGCGCTTCCACACGTAGTCAGGAACATGGGCCATGCAGGCGTTGAAGCTGCCGCCCTCGTGCGTCCGTTGTTCCAACGCGCGGTACACCTCTGGATCTTGATCAAAGTCGGCGCCATAGCGGTACGAGTATTGGCAGTACCCAAGGCGGTCGGCGGGCTCGATGAGCCGCCAGGCAGCCACGCGCTTGTAACGCGCAACGAAATCCAGGAAGCGCGGCAGGTAGGGACCATCGCCCGGTACGGTGCCGTCTTCAACGAGGCCCGCCAGCATCTGATCCGGCTCGCAGTGCGCCATGAAGTCATCAACCTGCTGCTCATCGAATGCAATGGCAACTGGTGTCGTCTCGAACTGATTGCCGTTCAGCGGCCCATCCAGTCGCTTCCACTCGGGATCATGGCCGCGGTACTTCCACTGGAGAATGGGTGCCATCAGCTTGTTCGTCGTCTCTTCGCCCCACAGCGTCATGACCATGCGCAGGTTGCGCGGATCGAAATATCGCACCATGGCGTTCAGCCCGTCGCCGAGGTCGGCGATCAGGAACTGCCGCAGGTGCGTGGCGAGCGCGTCGATGCCGACGCGGCTCCAGATCAGGGTCATGCAGGGGGCGAGCAAGTCCAGTTCGTCGAGCTTGGCAAGCCACGGTTCGCCTGCATCTGCAATGCGCGCCAGGAACAGCGAGGCGTCGCCCGCGTCTTCCTCGGGGAGGCCGGCATACACATTGCGGTGCTCGGTGGCCTCGCGCATCAGGTCGCCAATCAGCAGCGGGTGCTGGGCGCCGTCGGCGAGCGCGTAGATGCAGACGGGGTTTGGTTCGGTTGTCATCGCCGTCCTCGGGTCAGCGCAGCAGCAGGCCCGTGTTGCGCCTGGCTGCCTTGAGCAGGCATTCCAGGCAGACCTGCTTTGTGCTCAGTTCCGTCGGGATGCTGTTCGGCCCGGTCAGCAGCTTGCTGGCGGCGTGGACGGTGAACCTGCTCTGCCTGGCCTGGATGGTGATCTCGTCGGCGGTCAGGGTGATCTTGAGCTTCGCCAGCAGGTTGATATTGTTCTTCAGGGCTTGCAGGTCGATATCGCCCATGTTTGCAACCAGCTTCATGCCAGCCTCATAGGCGAACATGCGCAGCGCCTTGCGCACGCTGGCAAAGAAGCCGCCACCGGCGGTGACGGACAGGTGCTCCCCCGTGGTCAGTGCGGTGTCGCCACCGCTGGCGATGTGGGTCGAACCCGCTGCCGTGGAGACGATGCCGGCGGGGCTGGCCGATACCAGATGGGGGGCGGTAAATTCCTCCAGTTCGCCTCCGCCCTGGATTTGCTCGAGCTGCTTCTCCAGCAGTTTTGCAATGTCGGTCTGTTCGCCATCCTGGGCCTGGGCTTCAGTCGCCTTCTCTCCCATGGTGGCGGCAATGCCCTGTGCCTGTTCGAGCAACTGGACGACATCCCGCACATTCATCGCGTTGCCTTCAGCGTTCAGGCGCGAAAAGGTGGTGATGAGCAGGCCAAGTGCGGCGCGCAGCGTCCCATGCGCGTCGGTGCGCAGTTCGAACCCTTCTCCCCGCTTGTCCTTGCGCCCCTCCCAACCCTTCACCCGGACATTGTGGCCCAGGGCCAGCAGGCTGTTCTGGTAGTCCGACCCGACTTGCACTTGCTGCTGGCCCTTCGTGTCGTCGTAGAGGGTCTGGTTGCGGCCTTCCCCGAACAGTTCCTTGCTCTGGTAGCCGGACAATGCATGCTGGCTGGGCAACTGCCACGGCGGCAGGTTCAGCCGGTTATTGACAGGCCCGATGATGATTGGCCGATCCGGGTCACCGCCCTCGTATATGACAATGACTTCCTGGCCGATGCGCGGCAGGTGCGTGTTGCCGAAGCGACCGCCCGATGAGAAGCCGGTTACGCGAATCCAGCAGGAGCTATTCTCGTCAAAACTACCGTAGCGGTCCCAGACAAACTGGCAGCGCACCCGTCCCAGATCATCACTCCAGATTTCCTGATTGGCCGGTCCGACGACCCTGCCGATGTGATGCCCGCCGATGTATGGCTTCTTGACCGGCTCGGGCCGGAAGATTTCGCTGGTGGGCTGGGCTTCGAACTCCACCTCGCAGCGCCATTGCTGGTCGCTGCCCGCGAACTCGCCCACGTCCTCGATTAGCAGGCGCGTGGCGAAAATCAGGTACTCGCGGTTGGCCTTTGCGCGCAGGAAGCGCTTCAGCGTAAAGGTGTGGCCCGGCGCCATTGCGCGCACGTTGCCCTGGCCGCGCCCGCGCACGCCGTGTTGCCGCAGGCGTTCCATGTTGATGCGCGCCAGCATGTCGCCTTCCTTGCGGGCGTCATTGCCGGTCTTGGGCTGAACGTAATCGCCTGGCCAGTTGTACAGTTCGTAGGTGGCATGGCTGGTCTCGCGGGGGTCTTCGACGGAGACGTTCAGGTCGGCGCGGGGCTGGTTGTAATCGTAATCCCCGTGCGCCCACGAGCCAGTAATCAGGCGATCGCGTACCTCGAATTGGTGGAGGTGTTCTTCGTCCACCCGGTCCGAGGATGGATGCCAGTTGATGGTGTGATACGCGGGGCTGGGGATGTTCTGGAAGGCGCCATTGCCATCCGTCAGCACCATGCGGTGATGGCCGTTCGTGTGCTCCCAATGGAAATTCAGGCCCCACTCTGCGAGCAGCCGGCGCACGAACTGGTAGTCGGTCTCGCCGGCCTGCAATTGATACTCGCGCTTGGGATACTCGATGAGTGAAAGCCGGCGCTCGACCGGAAAGGTATATCTGCTCAGCACCGCTTCCACGATTTCCAGGACACTCATGTTCTGGAACCGCTTGAAGGTGGAGGTGAGCGTGCCGAGCCAAAACCAGGGGCGCAAGGTCAGGCGATAGCGAATGCGCTCGTTTTCGTGGTAAGGGCCGCGCACGTCGGTGACGATCCCGGTAATCTCGCGCTTGCCCCTGCCGAGGCCGCCGTCCAAGCCGCTGCCGGAGCCGTCCAGTTCGATACTGACTGTCAGCTCCTTGCCTTGCATGGCTTCCAGGTCGACATCGCCCGCCGGGCCGTACAGGACATTGCGGTCGTCCGGCGTCTTGAGTTCCAGCTCATACTCGAACAGCGAATTGATACCCTCGGTGCCGGACAGCCTGGAAAATACTAGCAGCGGCTGTCCCAATAGTTCCGGCAACCCATCACCGGATACGGTAACGGTACGGGAGGAAATCGGTAATCGGCTACCCATGCGAAGCACTCCGTGGAGTTGAACGCTTTCGTGCCGAAAAAAAAGTGACTGGATACGCTGCGTCTCGCGGCACGCTATCGCTGCGGCGGTCATGGAATGACGGCGCTGCAACTTAAGATGGATAGTAAATATGGTGCTGTCGAAAAATAAATCAGGCGATTCTGATTTTGCGCTTCAAGAAGAGAAAAGCCAGAATTCAAAAAAACTGAATTCACCAGGGGAAAGCCTGCTCGCAACGGCATGCAAGCCGCGCCACCGCCGTGAAGAAGTGCGACAGCTGCTGGTCGGCCACGAAGAACATGGCGAAGAACACCAACCCCATGCCGCAGGCCGCATCCACGGCCACACGGGGCTCCGCAAGCAATGCTTCACCCTGGATCCTGAAAGCGTGGGTTCCGCCCCCTTCAGCCTTTGCCCTTGCCCCTGGCCGCTGCGGCTTTCCCCTGCGTGCGCCCGACGGTCCGTTCTGGCACCGCCGCCGGCTTCGCCGCCTGGGCCGACTTCATGAAGTTGCTTTCGCTGGTGGTCACACCCACGATCCGGGCGAGCTGCCGGCTTACGCTGATGTAGGCGTGGCCCATGCGGGCATCGAAATACAACGCATCGCCCCGCGCCAGGTGCAGCTTCTCGCCGTTGTCGAAATGGATTTCGATCTCGCCACTGAGCACATAGACAAACTCCTCGCCGGGATGGCGCGAGAAGTCACCGGGGCCCTCGATGCGGCGCGCATGCACGGTGCCGACCACCGGGCTCATCTGCTTGCCGACGGCCTCCGCGCCAAGAAATTCATAGGTCAGCGACGATCCCCGGTAGGTCACGCCCGCGCCGGCCCGGGTCACGACCGGCCCCTGGAACGGTGAGGTCTTCGTGCCGGCACCCGCGAACATCGAGCCCATGTCCATCTGCAGCGCCTGGCCCAGCGCAGCAAAATTCTCGTAGCCCAGCGCCAGTTGCCCGCGCTCCGCACGCGAGATGGTGGTGATCGAGACGCCCGACAGTTCGGCGAGGTGCGCCAGCGTCCAGCCGAAGGCCTTGCGCGCCGAGCGCAGGCGCTTGCCAAAGGCTTCGCGGTCGAGCGTGCGCGACTCGTCGTCATCGATGCCGATGCCGCTGCCGCGCCTCTGGGCGGTGTGTGGTTTCAAGCCTGCGTCCTTTTTTCCTTTGGACGGAATGCTAACAGAGCAGACCGTGCCAAGGCTCATCCCCTGCCGCCCACCTTAGCGCAAGATTTGCGTATCCGCAATTTGCATATACGCAAATTCTTGCCTACACTCACTCCCATTCCGATGCATGAGCGCCCCGCAGGCGCTCTCCCGCCACCTGATCCATGCACCCGACTCACGCTGCCTCACCGATTCCAGCCGACTATCTCATCATCGGAGGCGGCATTGCCGGTGCTTCCGTCGCGTACTGGCTCGCGCCCCATGGCCGCGTCATCCTGCTCGAACGCGAAGCCCAGCCTGGCTACCACTCGACCGGCCGCTCGGCGGCGTTGTTCATGGAAAGCTACGGCACCACCCAGGTCCGCGCGCTGACGATGGCAAGCCGCGCCTTCCTGCAGGATCCGCCGCCGGGATTTGCCTCGCACCCGCTGCTCACGCCGCGCGGCGCGCTGATGGTCGCCGGCCCCGGGCAACAGCATTTGCTTGACGCGCACTGGGACGTGGTGCGCGCCGTCGATCCCGACGCCCGCCTGCTGAGTGCCGCGCAAGCGTGCGAGCGCGTACCGGCGCTGCGCGCGGAGCAACTGGTAGGGGGCGTCTATGAGCCCGGCGCCGCAGACATGGATGTGGACGCGATCCACCAGGGCTACCTGCGCGGCATGCGCCAGGCCGGCGGCAAGCTGGTGTGCGATGCCCAAGTCACGGCCATGGCACGCGTGCGGGACCACTGGCGCGTGGAGGCTGGCGGGTCGGTATATGCGGCACCGGTGGTACTCAACGCCGCCGGCGCCTGGGCCGACGTCATCGCGCGGCTGGCCGGCGTGCAGACGCTGGGGATTGAACCCCGCCGCCGCTCTGCCTTCGTCTTTGCTCCGCCCGCGGATATGGACACCAGCGGCTGGCCCATGGTCTTCGGCGCCGACGAGGACTGGTACATCAAGCCCGATGCCGGCATGTTGCTGGGCTCGCCGGCCAATGCCGACCCCGTCGAGCCACAGGACGTCCAGCCCGAGGAAATGGATATCGCGCTCGCCATCGACCGCATCGAGACCGCGACCTCGCTCAAGATCCGCCGCCCCGCTCGCACCTGGGCCGGGCTGCGCTCCTTCGTCGCCGACGGCGACCTGGTGGGCGGGTTCGACGACGCCGTGCCGGGCTTCTTCTGGGTGGCGGGCCAGGGCGGCTACGGCATCCAGACCTCGGCGGCCATGGGCGAGACCTGTGCCGCGCTGGCGCGCGGCCTGCCGGTGCCGGCGCATCCCGCTTCGTTCGGCCTGAGCGCCGGGATGCTTGGGCCGGCGCGCCTGCGCCGCCTGGCCGCTCCCGCCTGAATCGCGTCTTCCCCCAACCGCCAATCCCCGACTGACCAGGAGCCAACCATCGTGCGTGTCTTCAGTGCCTCCCTCGCTACCGAAACCAACACCTTTGCGCCGATGCCCACCGGCCTGTCGTCGTTCAGGGATCGCGGCTACTTCCCGGCCGGCCAGCATCCTGACCAGATGACGTTTTTTTCGGGCCCGCTGTGGGCCGCGCGGATCCGCGGCAAGGAGCGCGGCTGGCAGCTGTGCGAAGGCATGGTGGCCGGCGCGCAGCCCAGCGGCACCACCACCCGCCATGCCTACGAAACCCTGCGCGAGGAACTGTTGGCCGACCTGCGCGCTGCGTTGCCGGTGGACATGGTGCTGCTCGGTCTGCACGGCGCGATGGTGGCCGATGGCTATGACGACTGCGAGGGCGACCTGCTGCAGCGTGTGCGCGCCATCGTCGGCCCGGACGTGGTGATCGGCGCGGAGTTGGACCCGCACTGCCACCTGACGCCCGAGATGACGGCGTACGCCGACGTGATGGTTGCCTTCAAGGAATACCCGCATACCGACGTGCTGGAACGCGCGCTGGAACTGGTCGACCTGTGCGCGGCCACGGTGGAAGGCAAGGTTCGCCCGGTGGCGGCGGTGGTCGATTGCAGCATGATCGTCACGGTCCACACCTCGCGCGAGCCGGCGCGCGGCTTCATCGACCGCATCCAGTCGCTGGAAGGGCGCGACGGCGTGCTGTCGATCTCGGTGGCGCATGGGTTTTCATGGGGCGATGTGCCGGGGATGGGCACCAAGGTGCTGGTCTACACCGATGGCAACCAGGCCAGGGCCGATGCGCTGGCGCGGCAACTGGCCGACGAACTGGTCGCCATGCGCGACGCGCTCACGGTGCGCTACCCGGACATCGACACCTCGCTCGACGAGGCGCTGGCCTGCGACGGCGGGCCGGTGGTGCTGGCCGACGGCGCCGACAATCCCGGCGGCGGCGCAGCCAGCGACTCCACCTTTGTCCTGCGCCGCATGATCGAGCGCGGCATCGGCAATGCGGCGGTCGGCCCGGTGTGGGACCCGATCGCGGTGCGCATCGCCTTCGATGCCGGCGTGGGCGCACGCCTGTCGATGCGCATCGGCGGCAAGATCAGTCCGCTATCCGGCGACCCGTTGGATCTGGACTGCACGGTCAAGGCCCTGCTGCCCGACATGGTGATGACCGGGCTGTCCGACGCGCCGGTGCCGATGGGCGACTGCGCGCTGGTGGAAGCTAACGGCATCGACATCGTGCTGATCACGCTGCGCAACCAGGCCATGGGCACGGACATGTTCACCCAGCTGGGCTGTGACCTGGCGCGCAAGCAGATCATCGTGGTCAAGTCCTCGCAGCACTTCTACGCGTCCTTCTCGAAAGTGGCAAGGCACGTGATCTACGCAGGCGCCCCGGGTGCCGTCACGCTTGACCTCACGACCCTGCCCTATCGCAAGATCCAGCGGCCCAAGTGGCCCCTGGACAGCGCCGCGGCCTGAGCGCCGGCCGCCTTGCTGCGATCACGACAACAACGACAACGAAGAAAACGGAGACTGCACATGACACCAAACCGATCCCTGTCCGCCGCGCTCGCGGCGGGCGCCCTGGTCCTGGCAGGCGCCAGCCTGCCCGTGCTGGCCCAGACCAAGACGCTCAAGGTCGTGGCGCATGCCGACCTGAAGATCCTCGATCCGACCTTCACCACGGCCTACATCACGCGCAACTTCGGCTACATGGTCTACGACACGCTGTTCGCGCAGGACGCCAAGGGCAAGGCGCAACCGCAAATGGTCGAGAAGTACAGCAGCTCGAAGGATGGCCGGCAGTGGAGCTTCACGCTGCGTCCCGGCCTGAAGTTCTCGGATGGCAGCGCGGTTACCTCGGCGGACGCGATCGCCTCGCTGCAGCGCTGGGGCGCGCGCGACAGCCTGGGCCGTGCCATGGGCGAAGCCGGCGCCGAGTGGAAGGCGGTCGACACGCGCACGTTCACGCTGACGCTCAAGGAGCCCTTTGGCATGGTGCTCGATGCGCTGGCCAAGCCCTCGGGCTTTCCCCCGGTGATCCTGCCGGAGCGCCTGGCCAGGATGCCCGCCACCGCGCCGCTGCCCGAGGTGCTGGGCTCCGGCCCCTTCATCTTCAAGCGCGACGAATGGGTGCCGGGCAACAAGGCGGTGTTCGTGCGCAACCCGCACTACGTGGCACGCAGCGAGCCCGCGAGCGGTCTCGCCGGCAGCAAGCAGCCCCGCGTGGACCGCGTCGAATGGCTCTACCTGCCGGACGCCAACAGCGCCATCGCGGCGCTCAAGCGCGGCGAGGTCGACCTGATCGAACAGGTACCGCCGGACTACATCACCCCGCTGCGCGGCGACGCCGGCATCAAGATCGGCTCGGGCGGCGCCTACCAGGGCGTGCTGGTGATGAACCAGCTGCATCCGCCATTCAACAACCCGAAAGTGCGCCAGGCCTTCCTGCTGGCGGTCAGCCAGGAACGCTTCACCGCGGCCATGGGCTATCCGCTCGACATGCGCATCAACTACTGCGCCACCTTCTTCATCTGCGGCGGCCCCAACGATACCGCTGCCGGCGCCGAACCGTACCGCAAGGCCGATCCGGCCCGCGCCAGGCAGTTGCTGGGCGCGGCGGGCTACAAGGGCGAAAAGGTGGTGCTGCTGGTGCCGACCGACATTCCCCAGCTCAACGCTGAAGCCCTGATGGCGGCACAGACCATGCGCAGCATGGGCATGAACGTCGACATGCAGAACATGGACTGGGCCTCCATCGGCGCACGCCGCGCCAAGCGGGATGCGCCCGAGGCCGGGGGCTGGAATATGTACGTGACCGTCGCGGGCGCGTTCGATGCCGATTCCCCGATCACCAATGCCTACCTCAGCGCCCCCTGCGGCACCAGCCTGCCCGGCTGGCCCTGCGACAAGCCGCTCGACGCACTGCGCACGGCCTGGGTCCGCGAGACCGTGCCCGCCAAACGCAAGGAACTGCTCGATGCCTTCCAGAAGCGCGCCTATGAGGCGGTGCCCTATGTGAACGCCGGCCAGTACTCGGCGGCGTTCGCGGCGCGTGCCAGCCTCAAGGGCATCGACAAGATGTGGGCCGGCATGCCCACGGTCTGGATGCTCGACAAATAGCCACGAAGCACGAACCACCGGGGGAAACACGACAATGGGCTACCTGCTCCGACGCCTGGCCGCGACGCTGCCCGTGATGGCAGTGGTGGCCGTGGTGGTCTTCCTGCTGATCCACTTGTCGCCGGGCGATCCGGCGGCGCTGATCGCAGGCGACCTCGCGACCGTTGACGACATCGCCAGGCTGCGCGGCGTGCTGGGGCTGGACCAGCCGCTGTGGCGGCAGTTCTTGCTGTGGCTCGGCCGGCTCGCCACCGGCGACCTCGGCACCTCCATCTTCACCCAGGTGCCGGTGGCGCAGTTGCTGGCGCAGCGGCTGGAGCCGACCGTCTCTGTCGCCGCGCTGACGATGCTGCTGACCTTGCTGGTCGCGGTGCCGCTGGGAACGCTGGCCGCGTACCGCGCGGGCACCTGGGTCGACCGGCTGGTGATGCTGTTCGCGGTGCTGGCATTCTCGCTGCCGGTGTTCCTGGTGGGCTACCTGCTGGTCTACGCCTTTGCCATCCAGTTGCCGTGGTTCCCGGTGCAGGGCTATGCGCGCCTCGCCGACGGCGCTGGCGCATGGCTGCGCAGCCTGGTGCTGCCCTGCGTCAACCTGGCGCTGGTCTATATCGCGCTGGTGACGCGCATGACGCGCGCCACCGTGCTGGAAGTCCTGCATGAAGACTACATCCGCACTGCGCGCGCCAAGGGCCTGGGCGTGCTGCCGGTGCTGGGCCACGCGCTGCGCAACGCGGCGATCCCGATCGCCACCACCGTCGGCATGGGTATCGCGCTGCTGATCGGCGGCGTGGTCGTGACCGAGACCGTGTTTGCGATCCCCGGGGTCGGCCGCCTGGTGGTCGACTCGGTGCAGCGCCACGACTACCCGGTGATCCAGAGCGTGCTGCTGGTCTCCGCCGGGGTCTACGTGCTGATCAACCTGATGATCGACCTCAGCTACCGGCTGTTCGATCCGCGCATCAAGTACTGATGGCTCGCCGCGAGACCCGCTGACATGACCACTTCCCGACCCGCCACCGAACTTGCCGTACCGGCACCCGACCATGCGCCTTTCGTGCTGCCGCGCTGGCACTGGGCGCGCAAGCACCCCACGCTGATCCTGGGTGCGCTGCTGCTGGCGGTGATCGCCGTGCTCTCCCTCGGCGCGCCCTGGATTGCCACCGTCGACCCGCAGGACATCGACCCGCTGGCGCGCATGCAGCCGCCCTCGGCCGAGCACTGGTTCGGCACCGACGCGCTCGGCCGCGACGTATTCAGCCGCGCGGTCTGGGGCGGCCGCGTCTCCATGATCGTGGGCCTGTCGGTCGGGCTGCTCGCAACCGTGTCCGGGGTGCTGCTGGGCCTGGTCGCAGGCTTCGTGCGCCGCGCGGACTCCCTGGTGATGCGCGTGATGGACGGCCTGATGGCGATCCCGGGGATCCTGCTGGCGATCGCGCTGATGGCCGTTACGCAGGCCAGCCTGGGCGCGGTGATCATCGCCATCGCCATACCCGAGGTCCCGCGCGTGGTGCGGCTGGTGCGCTCGCTGGCGCTGACCCTGCGCGAGCAGCTCTACGTCGAGGCGGCGCATGCGGTCGGCACCCGCCTGCCGGTGATCCTGGTGCGCCACGTGGTGCCCAATATGGTGGCGCCGCTGATCGTGCAGGCCACTTTCGTGGCCGCCACCGCCGTGCTCACGGAAGCCGCGCTGTCTTTCCTCGGCGTCGGCGTGCCCGCCCAGATGCCTAGCTGGGGCAACATGATGGCCGAGGGGCGCAATTTCGTGGCCGTGGCCTTCCACATCATCCTGTACCCGGGCATCCTGCTGGCCGCGACGGTGCTGGCCATCAACCTGCTCGGCGACGGCCTGCGCGACGCGCTCGATCCGCGCCTGGCGCGGCAACTCTGAATCCGGGAGCGCAACCATGACCATCACGATGTCGCGCGCGATGTCCCATGTCAGGCCGGCCACGGGCGAGCCGCTGCTCGAAGTGGAGGACCTCCACACGCATTTCGACACGTTCACCGGGCCGGCCCGCTCGGTCAACGGCGTCTCGTACACCGTGCGCGCCGGCCAGACCCTGGGCGTGGTGGGCGAGTCAGGCTGCGGCAAGAGCGTGACGGCGCTGTCCATCATGCGGCTGCTGCCCACGCCGCCGGCACGCATCCGCGGCGCGGTGCGGCTGCGCGGCACGGACCTGTTGCAGCTCAGCGAACGCGAGATGCGCCGCATCCGCGGCAATCGCGTCTCGATGATCTTCCAGGAGCCGATGACCTCGCTGAACCCGGTGCTGACGATTGGCCGCCAGATTGCCGAAACCGTGCAGCTGCACCAGGGCGCGAGCCGCGCCGAGGCGCTCAGGCGCGCGGTGGAGATGCTGCGGCTGGTGCAGATCCCCGAGCCCGAGCGCCGCGTCAACGAGTACCCGCACCAGCTTTCGGGCGGCATGCGCCAGCGCGTGATGATCGCGCTGGCGCTGGCCTGCAACCCCGAGGTGCTGATCGCCGACGAACCCACCACGGCGCTCGACGTGACCATCCAGGCGCAGATCCTGGACCTGATGCGCCGCCTGCAGCAGGAACTGGGCATGGGCGTGGTGATGATCACGCACGACCTCGGCGTGGTGGCCGAATGCTGCGACCGCGTGATCGTGATGTACGCCGGGCGCAAGGTCGAGGAAGCCAGCGTCACTGAGCTGTTTGACCGCCCGCTGCACCCCTACACCCGCGCGTTGATGGCATCGATGCCGTCGATGAACACCAGCAGCCGGCGCCTGGCCGAAATCCCCGGCCTGGTGCCATCGCCACAGGAAGCGCGGCGCGGCTGTGCCTTCGCGGCACGCTGCGCGCATGCCAACGCGCGCTGCGCGCGCGAGCTGCCGCAGCTCACGCGCCACCGCGGCGACCATGCGGTGGCCTGCTTCGCCGTCGAGGAAGGCCGCATCGAATGCAACCCACAAGCCCAGGAAGCCATCGCATGAGCACGACCTCCGCCACGCCAACGCCTCTGCTCAAGGTCGACCGCCTGAGGAAACACTACCTCGCACCGCGGCGCTGGCTGGCACCGGGCAGGCCGCCGATCCAGGCGGTGGACGGCGTGTCCTTCACCGTGGCGCGCGGCGAGACGCTCTCGCTGGTCGGCGAATCCGGCTGCGGCAAGACCACGACCGCCAAGTCGGTGCTGCGCCTGATCGAGCCGACTTCAGGCTCGGTGCAGCTCGACGGGGTGGAACTGCTGCGCCTGCCGGCAAGCGCCATGCGGCAGCGCCGGCGCGACCTGCAGATCATCTTCCAGGACCCCTATGCCTCGCTCAGCCCGCGGCTGACGGCGGGCGAAATCGTCGCCGAGCCGCTGCGCAACTTCGGCCTGCAGTCGCGTGCCGAGCGCAACGAGCGCGTGCAATGGCTGTTCAGCAAGGTCGGCCTGCGGCCTGAAGCCGTGCGCAAGTTCCCGCACGAGTTCTCCGGCGGCCAGCGCCAGCGGCTGGGCATCGCGCGCGCGCTGGCACTCAACCCGAAGCTGATCGTCTGCGACGAGCCGGTATCGGCGCTCGATGTTTCCGTCCAGGCGCAGGTGGTCAACCTGCTGATGGACCTCCAGGCCGAGTTCGGCATCGCCTACCTGTTCGTCGCGCACGACCTGGCCGTGGTGCGCCATATCAGCCACCGGGTCGCCGTGATGTACCTTGGCCAGATCGTCGAACTGGCCGACCGCGACACCTTCTTCTCCGCGCCGCGCCACCCCTATACGGAGATCCTGCTGTCCGCCGTGCCGGTGCCCGACCCGCGCAGGCCCGCGCGGCGCCTGCTGCTGCAGGGCGATCCGCCCAGCCCGGCCAATCCGCCAGCGGGCTGCCGCTTCCACACGCGTTGCCCGCATGCGCAAGCCCGCTGCAAGGAGCAGGCCCCCTTGCTGACCGAACGTCCCTCCGCCACCGGCATCCACCAGGTGGCCTGCCATTTCCGCTGACCGCTACGCTCCAGCCAAGGAAAGGAATCCCATGTCCGACCCCACCTCTGCACACGCCCCGCACTATGACCTGCTGATCACTGGCGGCACGGTGATCGATGGCAGCAAGGCACCCCGCTTCAGCGCCGATATCGGCGTGCGCGACGGCTGCATCGCTGCGATCGGCGACCTCGCCGGGCACACGGCCGAGCGCGTGCTGGATGCAACGGACCTGATCGTCGCCCCAGGCTTCATCGACGCGCACACGCATGATGACCAGGCGGTGCTGTCGCAACCCACCATGCCGTTCAAGGTCTCGCAGGGCGTCACCACCGTGATCGCCGGCAACTGCGGCATCAGCGCCGCGCCGCTGCGTGCCGATATGGATCTGCCGATGCCGCTGAGCCTGATCGACACACCGGCGCAAGGCCGCTTCACCACCTTCGCCGCTTACCTGGACGCGCTGCGCACCATGCCGAGCTCGGTCAATGTAGCCGCCATGGTCGGGCATTCGACCTTGCGCGCGGTCACCATGGCGGCGCTGGACCGGCCAGCCGATGCCAAGGAGATCGCCGCCATGCAGGCGCTGGTCGAGGAGGCCATGCAGGCCGGCGCGATCGGCGTGTCGACCGGCACCTTCTACCCGCCCGCCGCCATGGCGACGACCGTGGAGATCATCGAAGTCTGCCGGCCGCTCAGTGCCCGCAAGGCGCTCTATGTCACGCATATGCGCGACGAGTCCGACCACGTCATGGCCTCGCTCGACGAGACCTTCCGCATCGGCCGCGAGCTCGACGTACCGGTGGTGGTGTCGCACCACAAGGTGCAGAGGCAGGCCAACTTCGGCAAAAGCCAGGTGACCCTGCCCTTTATCCGCGAGGCCATGAAGCACCAGTGCGTGTCGCTCGACTGCTACCCATACACGGCCGGCTCCACCATGATCCGGACCGACAGCGGCATGCTCGACGGCCGGGTGCTGATCGCCGCCAGCGAGCCATACCCCGAATGCGCGGGCCGCGATCTCGACGACATCGCCAGGGAATGGGGCGTGCCCAAGGACGAAGCCGCGCGCCGCCTGCAGCCGGGCACCGCGATCTACTTCCAGATGGACGAGGACGACGTCCAGCGCATCCTTGCCTTCGACGAAACCATGATCGGCTCCGACGGCATCCCCGTCGGCGCCAGTCCGCATCCGCGCCTGTGGGGCACCTTCCCGCGCGTACTGGGGCACTACTGCCGCGAGGTCGGCCTGTTCCCGCTGGAGACGGCGGTCTGGAAAATGACCGGGCTGACGGCGCGCAACTTCGGCCTGCACCGGCGCGGCACGCTCGCCGTGGGCAATCATGCCGACATCGTCGTTTTTGATGCGGCCAACGTGCGCGATGCCGCCAGTTACGAAACCCCCACCCGGCCAGCCGAAGGCATCGACACCGTGATCGTCAACGGCGCCATTACCTGGCAGCACGGCGCGCACAGCGGGGCGCGCAACGGGCAGGTCATCACGCGGCCAGCAGGCCCTGAGGCGGGAAATGCGGCGCCTGCCTGAGGCCCGCAGCAAGGGGCCGCCGGAAGCGAAGCCGCCGGCGGCTCAGAACTTGGGAATGCGCAGCGTCTTGCTGACCATCAGCGTGCCCGACAGCGCGAACAGCAGCACCAGCGGATGCAGCACCGCCGGGCCCAGCACCCACGCGCCGCCCGGCAGTTCGCCGCCAAGCTGGCCTTGCCAGGCGCACCATGCCAGCACCGCGGTCAGCAGCACGCTGGTCGGGATCGGCGTGCCTTCGAAGTAGGCGACCTTGCCGCTGTCGCTGCCCTCTGCCAGCGATTCAGCGGTGACGTTGAAGCGCGCCAGCCGGCTGACGCCGCAGCAGACAAAGTAGATCAGCACGGCCAGGTCCCAGCCGCCGCGCATGCCGGCGGCAAAGGCCAGCGTGGCCGGCCCGACGCCGAACGAGATCACGTCGGCCAGCGAATCCAGTTCGCGGCCCAGCGCCGAATGCGCATGACGCCAGCGCGCGATGCGGCCGTCCAGCACGTCGAAGATAAAGGCCAGCGGCGCCAATGCCGCCGCCGTGTAGAAATGCGACAACTGCTGGTCGGCCACGTAGAACATGGCGAAGAACACCGACCCCATGCCGCAGGCCGCATTGCCCAGCGTAAAGACATCGGCCAGCTGCAGCTCGCGCAGCATCGAGAAATGGCGGGGACGTTCCGGCCGGGTGCTCATGGCGTGCGCTTACAGGACCTTGGCCACATGGTGCACATTAGGCGGCGCGGCAAAGGTTTCACCGACCAGGGCGCGCCATTGCTGGAACTCGGGCGATTCGCGGAAATGGACCATATGGTCGTCCACCGTCTCCCATTCCACCACCAGCGTGTATTGTTCCGGCTGCTCGATCGAGCGGAACAGCTGCACGCCGTGGCAGCCGCGCGAGCGCAGGAACAGCGGCGTGGCCTGGCTCACGCCCTGCTCCAGTTGCTTGTCCATGCCGGGCTTGATGGTGAGTTGTGCGATTTCCTTGATCATGACGGTTTTACCAATGGAGTAGATGCCGGGGCACCGGCGGGTGTCTGCTACCTTAGCACGATCGCGGGGCCACATGCCTGCTGCAAGCATTCCGTTACATGCGGCGGTTAGCATCGTCCACCCTGCCACTACCTGCCGATAACGCCATGCGATCGTCCCTGCGCAAGCGCCACCTCGCCCGGGCCGTCTTGCCCGCCCTAGCCTTGACCTGCCTGGCGGGCGCGCATGCTGCATCGCAACCATGCGGCACGCCGGCGACGCCGATCGCCGAGATCCAGGGTGCCGCGGCGGCGTCGCCGCTCGCGGGCAGCGTGGTGGAGGTAGAGGCCGTCGTCACCGCGGACTTCAGCGGTGATGGCGGCCTGCGCGGCTTCTTCCTGCAGGCCGCGGACGCGCAACGCCTGCACCGGCCCGGCGTGTCGGAAGGTCTGTTCGTCTATGCGCCACGCACCACGGCACGCGCCGGCGACATGGTGCGCGTGTCCGGAAGGGTCGAAGAGAAATTCGGGCAGACGCAGCTGGTGCTGTCCGGCGCGCTGGCGGTGTGCGCACGCAGCATGGCGGTGACGCCGCAGACGCTGACCTTGCCGGTCGCGGGCGAATCCGATCTTGCCGCGCGTGAAGGCATGCTGGTGCGCCTGCCCCAGACGCTGACGGTTGCCGATACCCATGAGCTTGGTCGCTATGGCACTCTGGCGCTGAGCGACGGCCGGCCCATCGCGCCGACGCAACAGGCCCTGCCGGGAACGGCCGCGCGGCAAGCCGCCGCCGCCAACGCCCGCAACCGGCTGTTGCTTGACGATGGCTCGACGCGGCAGTATCCCGCCGTGGTGCCCTACCCGCCACCGCGCCTGGCCGCCGACCACCCGGTGCGTGCCGGAGACACGGTCAGCGGCGTGCAGGGGGTGCTGGAAAAACGCCACGGGCAGTGGCGCCTGCGACCGGTGCCCGGAGCGAGCGCGCCGGTATTCCATGCCACCAACCCGCGCCGCGGCGCCCCGCCACGGCATCCGGCCACCACGCTGCGCGTGGCCGCCTTCAACCTGCAGAACTACTTCAACGGTGACGGCCAGGGCGGTGGTTTCGATGCTCCCGGCAACCGCGGCGCGCAGGACACCGAGGCGCTGGCACGCCAGGAAGCCAGGCTGCTCGCCGCGCTGCGGGGGCTGGATGCGGACGTGATCGGCGTGATGGAGGTAGAAAACGACGGCTACGGCCAGTACAGCGCGATCCGCCAGCTGGCCAGCCGGCTGGGGCCGGACTGGCGCGTGCTCGATCCCGGCACGCCGGCGCTTGGCAGCGATGCCATCGCGGTCGGCCTGCTGTACCACGCCCGCACCGCCGTGCCGGCCGGGCGCGCGGCCACCACCTGGCTGGGCGAGCGCAGCCGCCAGCCGCTGGCCGGCACCTTCCGCGCGGCGGCTGGCGGCACGCCGGTCACGGTCGTGGTCAATCATTTCAAATCCAAGACCTGCACCGAGGCCACCGGCGCGCAGGCCGACCAGGGCGATGGCCAGGGTTGCTGGAATCCCGCGCGCGCGCAGGCTGCCCAGGCGCTGGCCGAATGGCTGGGCGCGACGCCGACGGGCGTATCCGGCGCGGGCGTGCTGGTGATTGGCGACCTGAACAGCTATGCCATGGAAGACCCCGTGCGCGTGCTGGCGCGCCGCGGCTATGCCGACATGGTTGCGGAATTCGCCGGGAAGCCGGCGTACAGCTACGTCTACAACGGCCAGGCCGGCTATCTCGATCATGTGCTTGCCGATGCCGCCGCGGCCCGGCATATCCTGGCCGTGCATGCCTGGCATATCAATGCCGACGAGCCTCCGGCCTTCTCCTACGCCCCGGCGCCGGGTGCGCCTGCGGTGTCGGGCCACTACGCGCCCGGCCCCTACCGTTCATCGGATCACGACCCCCTGGTGGTCGACTTCGCCAGCAGCCCCCGCGCCAGGTAAAGCACCACCAGCAGGTTGGCTGCCGCCAGCGTGCCATGCAGCCAGCTGGGGTGGACCAGGGCCTCGTACAGTTCCAGCGGAATGTAGATGCCGCCGGACCACACCCCGATCCAGTTGCCCCATGCAAGCCCGCGCCAGAGCCCGTACGCTTCGGCAAAGCGCATCAGCGCATAGACCGTGGCAGAGCCGCCGATGGCCCACAGGCGGGCGTTGTCGGGATGCGCAAGCAAGGACAGGAAGATGGTGGGATAGCGGCTGGCCGGATTGACATGCAGGCGCTGGATGATGGCTTCCGCGAGCGCCTGGGCGTCGCGGTGCAGCAGTGCGGCCAGGCCCAGGCCGGCAACGATCACGATCAAGCCCTTGCCTGCCTCGAACAATGCGATGCCCTTCAGGCCCAGTGCGCCCTGCTTTGCCATGCGGTGTCCCCGGTCGATGCAAGAATTGCAAAGCCGGTATTGTGCAACACCGGCAGGCAATGCCGGCATTGCGCCCGGTGCGCGCTGTCAGCGCCCGTATTCGCGCTCGCGCATGGGCCCGTCGGCATCGATGCCGCCGCTGGCGGCAATGGGGCCGTCCACGGTCAGCGGGCCGGCCACGCTCAGGTCGCCCCTGACCAGCATGTCGCCATGCACCGTCACCGGGCCGTTGAAGACCTTGAGATAGCCGCCGCCGTACGGCAGCCCCCGCGCGGTGGCTGGCCCGGTGAAATACGCGGCGGTGAGTGGGCCGCTGGCATAGACGTGGCCGGCGACAACCAGCTTGCCGTGCACCGTCAGCGGCCCCTGCACCTGCGCCGAACCGCCGATGGTGATCGGGCCGGATTCATGTGGCTGGGCGCGCACCGGGCCCGCCACGGCCAGCAGTGCCAGCGCCCCGGCCGCCGCCAGTCGCCACCACGGCCCACGGAGATCGAGGCGGAGCATTCGGTGCGACATGACGTAGCCTCCGGCCGCACCGCGCCTAGCGCTGCAGCTTCTGGTAAGTGCCGATCAACTCTGCGCTGGCCAGGATATGGCCCCGCATCGCCCGCTCCAGCGCCTCCTTGTCAGGCATCCCCAGGTCCGGCAACGCCACGTCCAGCGCATACAGCTTGAAGAAGTAGCGGTGCCGGCCGATCGGCGGGCACGGGCCGCCATAACCGGCGCGGTGCCAGTCGTTCAGCCCGTTGCGAGTGCCCGCGGGCAGCCCGGCCTTGCCGATGTCCGCCGGCAGCGCCTCGGCATGGGACGGCAGGTTGTAGAGAAGCCAGTGGACCCAGGTCATTTTCGGCGCGGCGGGGTCGGGTGCGTCGGGGTCGTCGACGATCAGCGCCAGGCTGGCCGTGCCGGGCGGCAGGCCGGTCCAGGCAAGCGGCGGGGAAATATCGGCGCCTTCGCAGGTGTGCTCTGCGGGAATCTCGCCACCCGGGGCGAATGCGGTCGATTGCAGCTGGAACGGCATACTGGCCTCGCTGGACGCACTGAGGGATGGCTCCAACTTAGGCCGGATCGGTGTCCCACGCAAGGCGTCGCCGCGCGCTATGGCGGCGGCTGCGTCTCCAGCAGCGCCTTGAGCCGGCGCACGGCTTCGGTGGACTCGGCCTGGACGCGCTCGCGCAGCGTCAGGCGGTTGATCAGGGCGAAGAGCAGCGTAGGCGACCGGTAGCGGAATTCCCGCTCAATGCGCGTGCGTTCGGCCGACGGGGTCAGCGACGGCGTCATGGCGGGCGTAAGCCGGTAGGTGATGGTGCCGACCCTGCGCCCTTCGGCCACGCCTTCGATCGACCATGTGCGCGGCCGCTGGCTTTCGATGACAGTCCAGACCACCGCGCCACCGCGCTGCGCCACCATGAAGGTCTCGGTCACGCGCTCGCCCTGCCCCAGCGGATGGTCGGTCGCTCCCGCCACGCCGAGCGAGGCCGGATGCCACTTGGGCCAGTGCAGCGGCGTGGACACGTAGTCGAACACCTGCGCTGGCGGGCGCGCAATCACCACCTCGTCATGGATGGCGGTGCGGTCGGACCATGGCAGCGGCGCCAGCAGCATGCCCACGGTGATCGCGGCGAAGATCAGTCCCCAGAACGGTTTCCTGTGTCGAACAAGCATGGCGGCGGGACAGGATGCATCCGGGGCGCCCCCGTGCATCCTGTACGCATGGCGCGATGCTTCCAGTGTAGTGACTGGGAAGCATCGCGCCAGTCCCGCGCTGCTTAGCGGGCCTGGGATGCCGGCGCGCCCTCGGCCGCCGGCGCCGGCACGGCCGCCACCGTCTCCGGCAACGGGCCCCAGCCGCCGCCCAGCCGGCGGATCAGCGACACCGTTGCCGCAGCGCGCAGGCCGGCCACCTGGTTGGCCTCGCGCTGCGACTGCAGCACGGTGCGGTCGGCATCGATCACCGTCAGATAATCGACCGCGCCGGCGTCATAGCGGCTGCGCGAGATCCGCGCCGCGCGCCGGGCGCCGCCAAGTGCGCCGTCCAGCGCGCCGGCCTGCTGGCTGAGCCAGCGCACGTCGGCCAGGCTGTCTTCCACCTCGCGGAACGCCACCAGCACGGTCTGCCGGTAGCCGGCCACGGATTCCTCGTGCGCGGCACGGGCACCGGCGAGGTTGGCGCTGTTGCGGCCGCCATCGAACACGGTCTGTGCGATGGTGGAGCCGATCAGCGGCCCCAGCGCCCAGGTGCGCGACGACCACTTGAACAGGTTCGACAGGTCCGCCGATTCAAAGCCGAACAGCCCGGTCAGCGTGATGCGCGGGAAGAACGCCGCCTTGGCCACGCCGATGCGCGCGTTGGCCGCGGCCATCTGGCGTTCGGCCGCGGCGATGTCGGGGCGGCGCTCCAGCAGTTCGGACGGCAGCCCGGCGGGAATCGCGATCGGCGCGGCGTCGAACGGGCGCGCCGGCAGCGAGAATGCCGCCGGCGGCACGCCGGTCAGCACCGCCAGCGCATGCTCCTGGTTGGCGCGGCGGCGCTCGATGCCGGCCAGGTCCGCGCGCGCGGTGCCGAGTTCAGCTTCGGCACGGGCGGGATCCAGGTCGGTGGTCTCGCCGGCGTCATAGCGCTTCTTCAGCAGCGACAGCGCATCCTCGCGCAGCCTGATGGTGGCGTTGAGCAGGTCGCGCTCGCTGTCCAGCGTGCGCAGCGCGAAGTACGCCTGCGCCACGTCGGCCTGCAGCGCCAGCTGCACCGAGCGGTACAGGTCCTCCGCGGCCTCGCCTTCAGCGCGGGCGGCGTTGACGCTGGACGCGACGCGGCCGAACAGGTCGAGCTCATAGCTGGCGAAGGCGCGCGCCTTCAGCACCGTCTGCGGCGGCACCCGCGTGCCGTCAGGCAAGCCTTGCGAGGCCGCCGACGGCTGTGCGCGTGTCGGGTCCAGCCCCACGCTCAGCTGCGGGTACAGGTCCGCCTCAGTGGCACCCGTGAAGGCCCGTGCCTGCTTCAGGCGGGCAGCGGCAATCGCCAGATCCTGGTTGGAGCTGCCAGCCGCGTCGATCAGGCGGTCCAGCTCGGCATCGCCGAAGATCTTCCACCAGTCGCCGCGATGCTGGCCTTCGGCCGGCGTCGCGGTCTTCCATTGCGCGCCTTCGGCCTGGGCGGCCTCGGCCTCCTTGAAGGCCGGCACGGTGGCCGTTTCGGGCACCTTGTAGGTCGGGGCCAGCGAGCAACCCGCAAGGATCAGCGCTGCAGCCAGGGTCGCCAGCTTAGGCAGCCAATTTGTTGTCGAAAATGCAGGGGCATTCATGTTGATCACCATTATTCAGCCGATGCAGCCAGTTGCGCGCCCTGCTCTTGCGTGGCCGTGCGGCGCTGGCCGCGCGTGGCCAGCAGGCGCAGCGCCACATAGAACACCGGCGTCAGGAACAGCCCGAAGAAGGTCACGCCGAGCATGCCCGCGAACACCGCCACGCCCATGGCATGGCGCATCTCGGAGCCGGCGCCGGTGGAGATCACCAGCGGCACCACGCCCATGATGAAAGCGAACGAGGTCATCAGGATCGGGCGCAGGCGCAGGCGGCTGGCTTCGATCGCGGCCTGCACCACGGTGCGGCCGTGATGCTCCAGCTCGCGCGCAAACTCCACGATCAGGATCGCGTTCTTCGCTGACAAGCCCACCAGCACGATGAAGCCGATCTGCGTGAAGATGTTGTTGTCGCCCTGCGTCAGCCACACCCCGGTCATCGCCGCCAGCAGGCTCATCGGCACGATCAGGATCACCGCCAGCGGCAGCGTCAGGCTTTCATACTGGGCAGCCAGCACCAGGAACACCAGCAGCACGCACAGCGGGAAGATCCACACCCCCGCATTGCCGGCCAGGATGTCCTGGTAGGTCAGCTCGGTCCATTCAAACTTCATGCCCTTGGGCAGGGTCTCGGCGGCAATGCGCTCGGCCGCGGCCTGGGCCTGGCCCGACGAGAACCCGGGCGCGGGCCCGCCGTTCATGTCGGCGGCGGTAAAGCCGTTGTAGCGCACCACGCTGTCCGGACCAAAGCCCTGCTTGACCTGCACCAGCGACGACAGCGGCACCATGTCGCCGGCGGCGTTGCGCGTCTTCAGCTGCAGGATGTCCTCGGCATGGGCGCGGAACGGCGCGTCCGCCTGCACCTTGACCTGGTAGGTCCGGCCGAACTTGTTGAAGTCGTTGACATAGGCCGAGCCCAGGTAGGTCTGCAGCGTGTCGAACACCTCGGTCACCGGCACGCCCAGCTGCTTGGCCTTGACGCGGTCCAGCTTGACGTCGAGCTGCGGCACGTTGACCTGGTAGTTGCTGAAGATGCCGGTCAACTCTGGCGTGGCGCGCGCCTTGTCGGCAAACGCGTTGGTGGCCTCGAACAGCGCGTCATAGCCCAGCGCCGCACGGTCCTCGATCATCAGCTTGAAGCCGCCGATGGTGCCCAGGCCCTGCACGGGCGGCGGCGGGAACACCGCGATAAAGGCATCCTGGACGGCCGCGTACTTCTGGTTCAGGTCAGCCGCGATCGCCGCGCCGGACAACTCCTTGGTCTTGCGCTCCTCGAACGGCTTGAGCGTGGCGAAGACGATGCCGGCGCTCGGGCTGTTGGTGAAGCCGTTGATCGACAGGCCCGGGAAGGCCACCGCCGATTCCACGCCCGGATGCTTGAGCGCGATATCGCTCATCTTGCGGATCACGTCCTCGGTGCGGTCCAGCGTGGCGCCGTCCGGCAGCTTGGCAAAGCCAACCAGGTACTGCTTGTCCTGCGCCGGCACAAAGCCCTTGGGCACCAGCTGGAACACGCCCCAGGTCAGCGCCAGCATCACCGCGTAGACCCCGAATACCGAGCCCTTGCGGCGGATCACGCCCTTCACGCCACGGCCATAGCTTTCAGCGCTGCGGCCGAAGAAGCGGTTGAAGCGCTTGAAGAAACCGCCGAACACGCGATCCATCCAGCGCGACAGCCAGTCCTTGGGCGCGTCATGGCTCTTGAGCAGCAGTGCCGACAGCGCCGGCGACAGCGTCAGCGAGTTGAACGCCGAGATGATGGTCGAGATCGAGATGGTCAGCGCGAACTGCTTGTAGAACTGGCCGGTCAGGCCCGTCATGAAGGCCAGCGGCACGAACACGGCGATCAGCGTCAGCGCGATCGCGATGATGGGGCCGCTGACTTCGCGCATGGCCTTGTAGGTGGCCTCCTTCGGCGTCAGCCCCTCTTCGATATTGCGCTCGACGTTTTCCACCACCACGATCGCATCATCGACCACGATACCGATGGCCAGCACCAGCCCGAACAGCGACAGCGCGTTGATCGAGAAGCCGAACGCATGCATCAGCCCGAAGGTACCGACGATCGACACCGGCACCGCCAGCAGCGGGATGATCGACGCGCGCCAGGTCTGCAGGAACAGGATCACCACCAGCACCACCAGCGCGATGGCCTCGAACAGCGTATGCGTCACCGCCTCGATCGAGTGGCGCACGAACTGCGTGGGGTCATAGACGATGCTGTAGTCGATGCCGTCCGGGAAGTTCTGCTTGAGCTCTTCCATGGTCTTGCGCACGTCATCCGAGATCTGGATGGCGTTGGAGCCCGGCGCCTGGAAGATGGGGATGGCCACCGCCGGCTTGTTGTCCAGCAGCGAGCGCAGTGCGTACTCAGACGCGCCCAGCTCGATGCGGGCAACGTCCTTCAGGTACGTGACGGCACCGTCTGCGGAAGTGCGCACGACGATGTCGCCGAACTCCTCCACCGTGCTCAGGCGGCCCTGCGCATTGACCGACAGCTGCAGGTCCGCGCCCGGCAGCGCCGGCGACTGGCCGATCACGCCGGCCGCCACCTGCACGTTCTGCTCGCGGATGGCCTTGACCACGTCGCTGGTGGCAAGCTGGCGCTCGGCCATCTTCTCGGGGTTCAGCCACACGCGCATGGCGTAATCGCCCGAGCCGAACAGCTGCACCTGGCCCACGCCCTGCAGGCGCGCCAGCCGGTCCTTGACGTTGATCACCGCGTAGTTGCGCAGGTAGGTCATGTCATAGCGGTCGTTGGGCGAGACCAGGTGGACCACCATGGTCAGGTCCGGCGAGCTCTTGACCGTGGTGATACCCAGCCGGCGCACGTCTTCCGGCAGGCGCGGCTCGGCCTGCGAGACGCGGTTCTGCACCAGCTGCTGGGCCTTGTCCGGGTCGGTGCCCAGCTTGAAGGTCACGGTCAGCGTGAGCAGGCCGTCGCTGTTGGACTGCGAAGACATGTACAGCATGTCCTCGACGCCGTTGATCTGCTCTTCCAGCGGCGAAGCCACGGTCTCGGCAATCACCTTGGGGTTGGCGCCCGGAAACTGCGCGCGCACCACCACCGACGGCGGCACCACTTCCGGGTACTCCGAGATCGGTAACTTGAACATCGATATGGCGCCAATCAGGAAGATCAGCACCGACAACACCCCCGCGAAGATGGGGCGGTCGATAAAGAATTTAGAGAGATTCATCTTGGTCTCTGCAAAAACGCTCCCCTGGCGGTCCGCCATGGCGGGCACCATCTGCTGCTTTGGGAGCGAAAAAAACTAGGGGCGCTGGGTGTGCGGGTTCACGTGGTTGCCATAAGCGACGGAATCAAACATCGCTCAGGCCGGCTCCCTCTCCCCTCAGCGGGAGAGGGGAGCAAACCATCGGCTCGCATGACTCAGCTCACCGGCTTCACGTCGGCTTCGCCTTTCTCGCTCGCAGCCTGCTTGCGATCAGGCGCGTTGCCGCGCGGTTCCAGTTCGCTGCGGAAGGCCATGGCCACCGGCTTGGGCTGGACCGTATCGCCCGGCCGCACGCGCTGCAGGCCGTTGACGACGATGGTCTCGCCCGGCTTCAGGCCCTTGCGCACCACGCGCAGGCCGTCATGGTTGGGCCCCAGTTCCACTTCGCGGTAGACCAGCTTGTTGGTCTTGTCCAGCACCAGCACGAACTTCTTGCCCTGGTCGGTGCCGATGGCGCGGTCATTGACCAGCACCGCCGCATGCGGCGCGCCGCCGCCCAGCTTGACCTTGGCGTACAGGCCCGGCAGCAGGCGCCCGTCTTCGTTCTGGAACACCGCGCGCACGCGGATGGTGCCGCTGCGCGGGTCCAGGCGGTTGTCGACCGACTGGATCTTGCCCTCATGCGGATTGCCGTCCTCGTTGGCCAGGCCCAGGTAGACCGGCAGGTTGGGCTGGCCACCGCCGGCACCCGGCGCGGTGTAGCGCAGGTAGCTCTGCTCGTCGATCTCGAAGCTGGCATAGATCGGCGACACCGACACCACCGTGGTCAGGGCCGGCGAGGCCGTGCCCGCAGCCACCAGGTTGCCGACGGTGATCTCGGCGCGCGACACGCGCCCGGCGACCGGCGCGGTGATGCGGGTGTAGGCCAGGTTCAGGCGTGCGGTTTCCAGCTGCGCCTGGGCAGCACGCACGTTGGCGCTGGTTTCGCGGGCCGCGTTGATGCGCTCGTCGAACTCGCGCTTCGAGATGGCGTTGTCATCCAGCAGCCGCTGCGCGCGCGTCTGTTCGCTCTGCGCATGGGCGGCGCGCACCTGCGCCGCGCCCAGCGCGGCGTCGGCACGGGCGACTTCCGCGGCATAAGGACGCGGGTCGATGGTGAAGAGCGGGTCGCCCTTCTTCACCAGCGCGCCCTCGCGGAAGTGCACGGCGTCAATGGTGCCGCCGACGCGCGGGCGGATCTCGACGCGCTCCACGGCCTCGACCCGTCCGGAGAACTCATCCCACTCGGTGATGGTCTGGCCGACCACGGCGGCCACTTCAATCGCCGGCGCGGGCGGCGGGGTGTTGGCATGGGCTTCGCCGCCATGCCATGGGCGCAAGATCGAGCCGGCCACGCCGGCGCCCAGCACCACGACGATGGCGAGGGCAATCAAAGTACGTCGTTTCTGCTGCTGCATTTCTCAAACTCCTGGATCGGGTTTTCTTCAACCGGAAAAGCAAATGGCCGAACGCCGCCTGCCGGTCCGCGTGGGCGGACCGGAACCATGGCCAAACTGATGGTCGGACTTAGGACCGCTTGCGTGTTGCGGCGGTCCTGGCTCTGGCCGAAACAGAGCCGGCTGGCGGTTGTCTGGAGCGGCTCAGCCGGCGGGCTTGGCTCCAGGCCGGCTGGCGTTGGCGTCAGCGCGGCGTTCAGTCAGGGATGAGGTATCGTCGGCCGCGGCCAGACATCGCCGCAGGAACCGCGCACCTTCGTCGACCCATGCCTGACAGCTGTCATGGGCCTCTTCCACGCCGTCGCCGCAGGCGCCGGGCATGATCATGGCCTGGGCCGGCACGCCGGCCTTGCTCAAGCGCCCGGCGAAGGCTTCGCCTTCGGCACGCAGCGCGTCGTATTCAGCCACCTGGACCAGCGTGGGCGGCAGCCCGGCCAGGCGCGAGGCCAGCGCCGGGGCGGCATACGGATGCACCGTATCCGCCGGCGTCGGCAGGTAGTCGCGATAGTTGTCGGCCAGGCGCCGCAGGGTGTCCATCGGCACCTGCCCGCCGTCGAACCCCGCGCACGAAGCATGCTGCAGGCACGGGTCCGTCACCGGGCGGATCAGCCATTGCCCGCGCGGCTGCGCGGTGCCGCGATCGCGCAGCATCTGCGCCAGCGCGATCGCCAGGTTGCCCCCGGCCTCCTCGCCCACCAGCGCAAAGCGGGCCTTGTCCAGCTTCAGCCGCCGGGCATTGCGCAGCACCCACTGCACCGTGCTGTGCGCGTCCTCCGGCGCCGCCGGGAACGGATGGTCCGGCGCCAGCGAATACGCCGGCGTTACCACCACCGCCGGCACCGTGGTGGCCAGGTCCTGCACCAGATGGCATGCGTGTTCCAGGCCGCCTTCGACGAAGCCGCCGGCATGCAGGTACACCAGCCAGGGCAGCAGCGCGGCGCCCTCGGCGCCCGGCGCCGGATAGCCCGCCGGGTAGCACACCCGAACCAGGATCTCGCGCCCGTCACTGGTCACCGTATGCTCGGCCACGCGCACCTGCCCCTGCCCGGCTGCCGTGGGGGCAGAGGCGGCGCTGGCTGCATCAGGGCGTTGGCCTGGCTTCTCGGACATGGCGTTGGCGCACGACGGAAACAATGCGCTTGAGTGTTGCGATGCAACGGATTATGGTGATTGACGAGGATGGGATAAAGCGAGAGATCGCCAATGCACTGTTCCGGGATTGGAATAATCGCAAACCGCCCCGCCATGCCACTGAAACCGCATATCCCCACGCATGACAAGGTCTTGGATTTTGTGATTCACTGCGGCTCTCGGCACGCGCGGCGGTCTGCCAGGCCGGTGCGCGCCCGATCAGAAATCCATGCCGGAACCCGCGCCCAGCCAGCGCGCAGTCCCTGTACCAGCCAGCCGGCAGACTCCCCACAACAACAACCAGCATGGCCACGTGCGTCACGAGCGCGCGCGGCACGCCGTTCGGATCTATCGTCGGAACCTCATCATGGACCGTCTCGTATCAATGCAGGCATTCACCCGGGTCGTTGACGTCGGCAGCTTTGCGCGCGCCGCGGAATCGATGGACTTGCCCAAGGCCACGCTGACCCGCCTGATCCAGAACCTGGAAACCCACCTGGGCGTCAAGCTGCTGCACCGGACCACGCGCCGCATCAGCGTGACCAACGACGGCGCGGCCTATTACGAACGGTGCGTGCGCATCCTGGCCGATGTCGAGGAAGCGGAGCAGTCACTGACGCGGCAGAACAACTCGCCGCGCGGCACGCTGTCGGTGGACACCACCGCGGGGCTGGCGCAGCTGGTGCTGGTGCCCCACCTGCACGAATTCTTCCAGGCCTACCCGGACCTGAAGCTGGACCTGACCATCAACGGCAAGCCGATCGACCTGCTGCAGGAAGGCGTGGACGTGGTGCTGCGCGTGGGCACGCCGGTCGAGGAATCCATGGTGGCTCGCCGCATCGGCCATGTGCAACTGGCGTTCTACGCCTCGCCGATCTACCTGAACCGCTTCGGCATCCCCCACGACCTGGCCGAACTGGCCCAGCACAAGGCGGTCAATTTCCTTTCCAACCGCACCGGCCGTGAAATGCCATGGCCCATGGCACGCGGCATGGAGCGCAGCGAGGTGCTGCTGCCGTCGGCCATCTCCACCAACGATGCCGATGTCTACATGGGCTGCGCGCTGGAAGGCCACGGCGTGGCACGGGTCTCGCGCGCCATGGCCGAGCCCTATGTGGCCAGCGGCCGGCTGGTGGAGGTCATGACCGACTGGCAGACCGAAGAACTGCCGATCTCGGCGATGTATCCGCAGAACCGGCACCTGTCGGCCAAGGTGCGGGTGTTCGTCAACTGGGCGGCGGACCTGTTCTCGCGCCACCCGCACTTTGGTGCGGCACAGCAGCGGCTGGCGGTCGCGGCCTGATGGCGTGATTGGCTAGTATCCGCAGTTAGTGCGGTATGTAGGACAAAACCGGAAATCGGCCTGGCGCCGGCCAGCCTATACTGTTTCTTCCGAAATCATGACAAGAAGAGGAGTCCGATGAAACAAGTGCTTACCCCCCTGGCGGCCTGCATTGCCGCGACCATTGCACTGGCCGGCTGCGCCGGCTCCGGCAAGACCTCCTCGTCTGCGGCCAGCGCGTCCGCCGCCAGCACCAGCACCGGCAGCAGCGCCAAGGCGACGGCCACGCTCCAGCCCAAGAGCGGCGCCAATACCGCCGGCACCGTGACCTTCCAGCAGCAGCCCGGCGGCGTGATGATGACCGCGGCGATCACCGGCCTGCCGCCCAACTCCGTGCACGGCTTCCACGTCCATGAGAAGGGCGACTGCTCCGCGCCTGATGCGATGAGCGCGGGCGGCCACTTCAACCCGACCGGCAAGCCCCACGGCCAGATGACCATGCCCGACCACCATGCCGGCGACATGAACAACGTCACCGCGGACGCCAGCGGCAACGTTCGCGTCAGCATGCTGCTGCCGGACCTGACCGTTGGCACGGGCGCCAACGGGGTGATCGGCCGCGCGGTGGTGGTACACAAGGACCCGGACGACTACAAGACGCAGCCGACCGGTAATGCGGGCGGGCGGATCGCTTGCGGGGTGGTGGCGGCTTCGTAAGGTAGGAATAGCGAACCAAGAACTCCTGCGAACCCGTCGGGGTTCTCCCTCTCCCGCAAGCGGGAGAGGGGAGCAAACCGTCGGCATGGAAATTCTTCCGCGCCTCAATACCCCTTGAAATTCGCATTCACCCGCTGCCGCAGGTAATCCCCCGCGCTGATCGGCGGATACTTGCCGCCCGGCCCTTCGATCATCGCACCGCGGTTGGCCTGGCAGAAGAACGCCATGCTGTAGCGCGGGCCCATGTAGTCATCCGGCGCGGGATTGCGCACGCGATGGAAGTTCGACGGCAGCCGGTCGTCGCTCCAGCGCATCAGCATGTCGCCGATATTGCAGGTGATGACTTCCTCGTCCGGGTCGATCGGGGTCCATGCCTGCGCCTCCATCTCCTTGCCGGGGCAGACCTGCAGCCCGCCCTGGCCGGGGCGCTGGAACAGCAGCGTCAGGCAGTCGAAATCCGTATGCGCACCGGCGCGCCAGAGCTCCAGCTTGTCGCGCAGTTCGGGCGGGATCGCGTAGTAGTGCAGCAGCCGCAGCGTGCTCTGGTAGTCCGGCGCCCGCGGATCGTGCGCCTGCGTGAAGAAGTCGCTGGCAAAGCCGAGCTTGCCGGCGAAGCATGACAGCACCTTCATGCCCACCTCCCAGCATTGCGCCTCGAAGGCAAGCATGGTGGCGCGGAAGCCTTCCAGTTCGTCATCGCCGGGCCACAGCCCGGCCATGTGCGGGCGCGTGATCTGGTAGGACTCCTTCTGGTCCGGGGTGCCGGTCGAGGGGCGCACCTGCGCGCGGCTTTCCCAGCCGGCGTTGTTGGCCTTCTGCAGCGGGTATTGCGCCTTGACGGCGTCAGGCAGCGCGAAGAAGCGCTCGGTCATGGCAAAGGCTTCGCGCACGCTGGCCAGGTCGATGCCGTGGTTGGCGATCTGGAAGAAGCCGACGTCTACCGATGCCTGCCACAGTTCGTCAGCGATTTGCGGCTTGCGCCGCGCGTAGTCGGACAGGTCGATGCGGCGGATCTCGCGCTGGCGGGTTTCCGAACCGAACGCGCCCATGCGCGATTCGCGATGGAGTTCGGCCAGGGCGTAGGCGGTGTCTGGTTGGCTCATGGTGTTCCTTGTGCAAAGCGGATCAGGGATTGGCCCCTCGCCGGCACAGGCAGACCACCCATGGCAACGCACGCCGGGACAACGCGCTCCTGAGGTCGCCTGTGCCAGCCTGCGCGATGGCGCGGGGCACGGACTTCAAGGGCAATTCCCGGCCATCCGGCGCGCGTCTGCGACGCCCCGCGCGGATGGTGAACGCTTCTACTCTTGCCCGAGGTCATGCAGGTTCCGGGCCAGGGGTTTTGCACCGGGATCGCAGCGATTGCGCCGGGGCTTGCGCCGTGATGGCGCATTCGGGGCAACGGCTTGGTGCATGGCGCCGCGCAGCGCCCGGCACGGATCCTGCTGAAACCGCAGCGGAGTAGAAGCGTTCAGCGGCACGCCGCCCGGAAATTGCTCCCGATGATGTGCACGGTCCCCGCGCATGCCCTGGCCGCATGCCGGCGCGGCATGGTGCCGGCGTCCCGGGAGGCCACGCTCGCCTTCCGCACTCGCGCCACCCGCCCGCGCACGCATCGTCCAGTGACATTCGTTCCGGAGAAAGACATGCGTCGCCGTTCCTTCCTGCGCGCCACTGGCGCCACCGCCCTGCTTGCCGCCGCCCCGTTCGCGGTGCCCCATGTCCGCGCGGCGGGCTCGCTGCAGAAGTTCAAGTTCAATCTCGGCTGGAAGGTGGAAGCCTCGGGCGCGGGGTTCCTGCTGGCGCACCAGCGCGGCTACTACAAGGACGCCGGGCTGGACGTCACCATCGATACCGGCAACGGCTCGGCTTCGGCCATCAGCCTGGTCGCGGGCGGCGCCTATGACTGCGCCTCGGCCGACCTGGCGGCGATGATCGAATTCAACACCACCAATCCGTCCGCCGCGCTCAAGGCGGTAGCCATCCAGTACGACCTCAATCCGAACGCGATCCTGGTGCGCAAGGGCAGCGGCATCGTCAGGCCAGCGGACCTGGCCGGCAAGTCCATCCTGGGCCAGCCGTTCAATGCCTCGCGCAAGCTGTTCCCGGTCTTCGCCAGGGCGCAGGGCTTCGACCCCGGCGGCGTGAAGTGGGAGAGCGTCACGCCCGATATCGGTGACACGCGCTTCGTCAAGGGCGACTTCGATGCCGCCGCCTACTTCTTCTTCACCGGCCTGGTGAACCTGAAGGCGCGCGGCATGGGGCCAGAGAAGATCACCGTGTTCCGCTTCTCGGACTACGGCATGAAGTCCTACGGCAACGGGCTGGTAGCCAACCGCAAGAGCATGACATCCGATCCGGAGGTGATGAAGGCCTTCGTCAAGGCCTCGACCCGCGGCTGGCTCGACGCCATTGCCGATCCCGCCGCGGGCGGTGCCGCGGTCAAGGCGCGCGAGCCGCTGGCCGACCAGGCGCTGGAGACTGAGCGCCTGCGCCTGATTGTCGACGGCACCATGAAGACGCCCGACACCCGGCGCGACGGCTGGGGCGCGGCCACGCCGGCACGGCTGCAGGCAACGCTGGATGAAACCGTCGGCGCCTTCGGCATCAAGGCGCCGCTGACGGTGGCGGACATCTGGACTGACCAGTTCCTGCCCGCGCCATCAGACCGCCGCCTCAAGGCGTAAGGAGAGCACGCCCGTCTGTATATCGTCCCTGGCCTGGGCGATGCGCCGGAGCCCCGTGGCGCGCCAACACTTCCCGCTCCCGGTGCGTAATTAAGCCCGCGGCCCGCGCGGCATGGCAACATGGCGGCATTGCCGTAACGATCGGCCCCCGCGAGGGGTCCGACAGGACCCGCCATGCCATCGCCGACAGACGCCGCGTTCGCCCCCCACCGCCGCCTGCGCGCCAATTCGCTGCTGCTGTGCTGCGCCGCCCTGCTCGGCGGCTGCGCCTTGCCGCCGCTGGATCACCGCACCGAATCCTTTGCGCTGACGCCCGCCGAATCCCAGGCCACGCCGCTGGGCCAGGCGGTGGCCGGCGAAGTGGCGGGCCATCCGGGCCTGAGCGGCATCCATCCGCTCGAGAATGCCTACGCCGCCTTTGCCGCGCGCGTGCATCTGGCGCGCACCGCGCAGCGCACGCTCGACGTCCAGTACTACATCTGGCGCGACGACCTGACCGGCACCCTGCTGCTGGAAACGTTGCATGAAGCCGCCGACCGCGGCGTGCGCGTGCGCCTGCTGCTTGACGACAACGGCATCGCCGGCATGGACGAATGGCTGGCGGCCATGGACGCGCATCCGCAGGTCGAGGTGCGGCTCTTCAACCCGTTCGTGATCCGCCACCCCAAGGCGCTCAATTTCCTGACTGATTTCCGGCGCCTGAACCGGCGCATGCACAACAAGTCCTTCACCGCCGACGGCGTCGCCACCATCATCGGCGGGCGCAATGTCGGCGACGAATACTTCGGCGCCACCGATGGCGTGCTGTTTGCCGACCTCGACGTGATCGCCATCGGGCCCGCGGCCGGCGACGTGGCGCACGATTTCGACCGCTACTGGTCGAGTGCGTCGGCCTATCCGGTGGACCGGCTGGTGCCGCCGGTCAGTGTCGAACGGCTGCAGGCGCTGGCCAGCAAGGCCCGTGCAGTCGAGCAGACCCCCGCTGCCGCAGCCTACCTGGCCGCGGTGCGCGACCTGCCTGACGTGCAGCGGATGCTGGACGGCACGCTGCGGTTCCAGTGGGCGAAAACGCGCATGGTCAGCGACAACCCGGCCAAGGCGCTCGGCGAGGCATCGCGCAACACCCTGGTGGCGCACCAGCTGCGTGAAATCCTGGGCGACCCGCAGCGCGAGCTTGACCTGGTCTCGCCCTACTTTGTGCCATCGACGGGCGGCACGTCCTATTTCGCCGACATGGCCAGGCGCGGCGTGGCGGTGCGCGTGCTGACCAATGCGCTGGAAGCCACCGACGTGGCCGCCGTGCATTCGGGCTATGCCAAGCGGCGCAAGGCGCTGCTGGAAGCCGGCGTGGACCTGTATGAGCTGCGCCGCTCGGCCGCGCCCGGCAAGAAGGAAGAGCGCGCCGGCCCCTTTGGCAGCTCGGGCTCCAGCCTGCATGCCAAGACCTTTGCCGTCGACGGCACCCGGGTCTTCGTGGGCTCGTTCAATTTCGACCCGCGCTCGGCCACGATCAACACCGAACTGGGCTTCGTCATCGACAGCCCGGATCTGGCTGGCCGGATCGAATCCACCTTCGCCAGCGTGGTGCCGCGCGCGGCCTACCAGGTCAAGCTCGATGAAACCGGCAAGCTGTACTGGCTGGAACGGCGCGACGACGAAGTCATCCGCCACGACACCGAGCCGAACACCAGCTGGTGGCGCCGGCTTGGCATCTGGTTCCTGTCGATCCTGCCGATCGAGTCGATGCTGTAGAACGGGTTCCCGGGAGCACGGCCCCTCAGATCTGGTCGAGCAGGCTGCGCACCACATCGGCCAGCCGGCCGGCGCGCTGGCGCCCCTTGGTGTCCAGCGCCATGCCGCTGCCGCCGGCCAGCGCCTTCAGGCCAAACAAGGCATCGCCCACGTCGCGCCAGGCCGGGTAATCGGCGTGGATTTTTTCCAGCGCGGCGGCGCCCGCGGCCACCTGCGCGGGTGCGGGGGTGCGGCCGGCGGCCAGGTCTTCCAGTGCCGTGGCCGCGTCCAGCAAGCCTTTGCGGTTCATCTCTGTCTCCCCCTGCAAGGTCTCTTTTGTCATGGCCGCCGCATGCGGGCAGCCATGACACTGTAGCAGCTTGCCGGGAGGGGCAACCAGGCGCCGGCAACGCAGGCCTGGCGCGCCGGCTCAGTTGCGCCCGATATCCTGCAGGATGCGGGTCATCAGGTACAGGCGCGGCACGATCGAGTCCAGTTCGATGTACTCGTCGCGGGCGTGATAGCCGAAGCCGGCCAGCCCGAAGCTTTCCACCACCGCGGGCTTGCCCGAGCGCGCGGCATAGCTGGCGTCAGTGGCGCCGCCAGTGCCTTCGGCCAGGGCCAGCGTGCGGCCGTCCAGCTCGGCGTAGATCTCCTGCGCGCGCTTGGCCAGCGCGCGGCCGCGCGCGTCGGCCACGAACGGCGGGCGGCCCTCTTCCATCGTCACCGTGGTCTGCGTCTCCGGCACCAGCTGGCTGGACTTGACCTTGTCCTGCAGCGCCACCTTCAGCTTCTCCGCGGCGCCGGCCGCGGTGGTGCGCACATCGCCGTAGGCGACGGCGCTTTCCGGGATCTGGTTGCGCACCGTGCCGGCCTGGGCCTGGGTCCAGTTCAGCTGCGAGCCCGGCACCTGGCTGGCGGTGTCGCGCGTCTGCTGCAACTGGTGGGCAAGTTCGATCAGCGCATTGCGGCCGCGCTCCGGCGCGGCGCCGGCGTGGGATGCGCGGCCCTTGACCTGCATGGTGGCGGTGGCGGTGCCGGAGGCGCCCAGCAGCAGCGACTCGGCCTTGACCACGTCCTTGGCCGCGGTGGGCTCGCACGACAGCACCACGTCGTGCTGCGCGGCCAGCGCGGCAATGGCTTCGCCGGAGCCGACCGAGCCGACCTCCTCGTCCGGGTTGAACAGCACCGTGATCTGCGCGTAGTCGCGCCAGCCCTGGTTCTTCAGGATCTCCAGCGAATGGAGGATCACGGCGATGCCGCCCTTGTCGTCGGCAATGCCCGGCCCGTAGAGCCGGTTGCCTTCCTCGCGGATGGGCTGCGTGGCCAGGGTGTTGTCCGGGTACACCGTGTCCATGTGGGCGATCAGCATGATGCGGCGCTTGCCGGTACCGGTGAAGGTGGCCTTGACCATGGCGCCCGGGCCCTTGGTGACGGGCATGCGTTCCACCTTCGCGCCCAGCGCCTGCAGGCGCTTCTCGGTATAGCCGGCCATCTGCGCCAGCCCCTTCGCGTTGGCGCTGCCGGATTCGATCGACACCATCTCCTTGAGCGACTGCACCAGCGCGGGCTGGGCCGCCTGCGCGGCGGACAGCAGCGCGGCATCGGGCTGGGCGGCACTGGCCAGGGTGCCGGCCCCGGCAAGCGTCAGGGCGGCGGCAACGGCAACGTGGCGGACGGAAAACGGCATGGAATCTCCTCGGATTGGTCTTGTTGGTGCCATGCCTCGGCGCACAGGCAGCGCCGCGGCACAACTGCACGATGCTAGCCCTTGCCAGAACCTTAGGGGAGGATCAATATCGCCAATCCGGATGCCGATCCCGCCACGGCATCCTGCCCCCACGCTTCGCTCATGCACCCGACCACGCCCCCTGGCATGCCAGCCGCAATCACGCCGCCTTCACAGAACATCCCGCTGCATGTCCGCCTGCTATGGTTGCCGCAAGCCATGCCGGGCAGCCTGTTCACCGCGCTCGACGTGCTCCGCACCGTGGCCGGCGTCGCCAGCCTGCAGCGGCCCGACGCCGCGCCCACGCTGAGCTGGCAGCTGTGCGGCAGCAACGGGCGCACGCTGGCGGCAGACCTGCCGGGGCTGGTGGCCTCCACCCGGCGCACCCGCGCCGCGGACAGCCGCACGCTGCTGGTGATCCCCGCCCTGCTGGCCAGCAACGCGCTGCAGCTGGGCGAGATCGTGCAGCGCGATGCCGCGGCGCTGCGCCTGGTTGAGCGCCATGCGCAGGCCGGCGGCTGGATCGCCGCGTGTTCGTCGGGGATGGTCTTGCCGCTGCAGCTGGGGCTGCTCGACGGCGCCAGGACCGGCGCGCCCTGGATGTTCCAGAGCTGGATGATGCGCCAGTATCCGCATTGCGACCTGGGCAGCGACCAGGCCATGAGCGTGCACCAGCGTGTGTTCTCGTGCGTGGCGCCGGCGCTGCAGGTGGAATTCATGCTGCGCGTGCTGGGCCACCTGCACGACCCGGACCTGGCACAGGCGGCGTCGCGGCTGATGCTGTTCCAGCCCGAGCGCCAGCGCAGCGTGCCGGCACTGGTGTCGCAACGCTGGCTCAGCCGCACCGCCGACAGCCCGGTGTATCGCGCCATCCAATGGCTGCAGGACCATGTGTCCGAGCCCTACAAGCTGGCCGCGGTGGCCCAGGCGGCCGCGGTCAGCGAACGCACGCTGCTGCGGCATTTCCGCCAGGTTACGGGGCTGAGCCCGCTGGACTACCTGCACACCCTGCGCGTGGAGCGCGCGCGCATGCTGCTGGAAGTCACGCTGCACGGCACGCAGGGCATTGCGGAAGCCTGCGGCTACAGCGACGCCGCCGCGTTCCGGCGGCTGTTCCAGCGCACCACCGGCATGTCGATGTCAGACTATCGCGCCCGCTTTGCGCTGCGGGCGCGGCGGCGCTACTGGCGCATGGAAGATGCCGCGGTACGGCGCGGCACCGGGGAGTGACCGCGCCCAGGGCAGCGCTCAGGTGCGCAAGGCGATGTGGTTGACCACGTTCTCAACGCCCTGCACGTACCATGCGTCGCGCTCGGCCTGGCGCCGCGTGTCCTCGCTGGCGACGCAGCCTTCCAGCGTCACCACGCGGTTCTCGGTGCGCGCGCTGACCTGGCCGGCATCGATGAAGGGATCGGTCTCCAGCACCAGCATCAGTGCCTCGGTGATTTCATCGTCGCGGTCGGCTTCGGCGGGCGCTACCACCAGTTCATTGACCACGCAGCGGCAACCGCGCGACCACCAGGCCAGCACCCCTGCCAGGCGCATGTGCGACAGGCTGATCACCTGCCCCCACAGCGTGACCACGCCGTCGTGCACTTCCACTTCAATCCAGCCGCTGCGTTCGCCCACGGCTTCGCGCATGGCCTCGGGCTTGCCCTTGACGCGCGCGCAGATCTTGCAATTGCGGAAATCGATGGCATTGAGCAGGCGCTCGCACACCGCGTCGCGCAGTTCGCCGTCGCCTACCTGCATGCCGCCATTGGCCACGCGCAGGTGATCAATCACGCTGGTTACACCGTCCACGCGCCGTACCGTCGCCGCGGCCCTGGTCTTGTCGACGATATCGGCCACCTCGCCTTCCAGGATCAGCGCGCCGTCGGAAAGCCGCAACTGGATGGTGGGATGGAGGACATGACCCTGATAAGGCACATGCGCCAAGGCTGCGCGCGCCTGCGTCAGCACCGCTTCGCTACTCTGCATTTTGTTCGCCTCGCCCGATTGGTCTGGAGATGGAAGACGCGCGCCCCTGCCTGCAGGCGCGCCTGGCGCGGCACCGCAGGCTCCTTCACCGCCGGGGCCCGGCAACCGCTTCCTCATTATAGGAAGCGGTCCGGGAACGGCTCAGGCCTCAGGCAGCGGCCGCCTCGCGCGCGCGGGCCACTTCCTGGTTGCGCAGGATAAAGCGCTGGACCTTGCCGCTGGGGGTCTTGGGCAGTTCGGCGACGAACTCGATCTCGCGCGGGTAGGCATGGGCGGCCAGGCGCTTGCGCACGTGCTGGCGCAGCGCCTCGGCCAGTTCCGGCGCGGCGCGATATTGCGGGTCCAGCACGACAAAGGCCTTGATCAGCTCGGTGCGCTCCGGATCGGGCTTGCCGATCACCGCGGCCTCGACCACGGCCGGGTGTTCGATCAGCGCGCTTTCCACGTCGAACGGGCCCACGCGGTAGCCAGAGGTGGTGATGACGTCGTCGGCCCGGCCGATGAAGCTGATGCTGCCGTCGTCATTCAGCTCGGCGGAATCGCCGGTCAGGTAGTAGCTGCCGGCAAACCCGCTGGTGGGCGTGCCGTGATAGCCGCCGAACCAGCACATCGGCGAGCGCTTCAGGTCCAGCGCCAGCGTGCCCGGCTGGCCCGGCGGCAGTTCGCGCTGCTCATCGTCCACCACCACCACGCGATGCCCGGGGCTGGCAAAGCCGGCCGCGCCCATGCGCACCGGATGCGCGAGCGCATGGTGGTTGCACAGCACCATGCCCAACTCGGTCTGGCCGTAGTGGTCGTGGATGGTCACGACCAGCTCGCTGGCGAACCAGCGGATCACTTCCGGGTTGAGCGGCTCGCCCGCGCTGCTGACCGCGCGCAGCCGCCCGCGCAGCGGGCCTGACACGGCCTCGCCCGCGGCGATCAGCAGCCGGTATGCCGTGGGCGAGCCGGCCAGGTTGGTGATGCCGTACTTGCGGATCACACGGCATGTGCTCTCCACGGTGAACGGGCCATCGTAGAAGGTGGTGGGATGGCCCAGTGCCAGCGGGCCCGTGACCGCGTAATACAGGCCGTAGGCCCAGCCCGGATCGGCCAGGTTCCAGAAAGCATCTTCCGCGCGCAGGTCGACCGCGTCGCGCATATAGCCGGCAAACGCGGCAATGGCCTTGAGCGGCACCAGCAGCGGCTTGGCCGGGCCGGTGGTGCCGGAGGTGAACATCATCAGGAAGGGGTCGTCGCCCCGGCGCGGCACCGGCTCGAACGACGCCGGCTGGTGTTCCAGTTCGGCCCAGAAGCTGAAGTCGCCGCGCACCAGGCCGCGGCCCTTGTCGCCGGCCACGGTGACGATGGCGGGACAGCCATCCACGTCATCCAGCTTGGGGCGGTTGGCGCCATCGGTGACCACAACCTTCGCGCCGGACGCATTGAGCCGGTGCTCGATGGCCTTGGGGCCGAAGGCCGTGAACAGCGGCTGGTACACCGCGCCGGCGCGCCAGGTGCCGAGAATCGTCACCAGCAGTTCCGCATTGCGCGGCAGCAGGCCCGCCACGCGGTCGCCCGGCTGCACGCCCTGCGCCTTCAGGAAGCCGGCAAACTGCGCGGACAGTGCCTGCAGCTCGGTAAAGGTCCAGCTGCGCGAATTGCCGTCGCGCCCTTCCCAGAACAGCGCGATACGGCCCGGCAGCGCGTGGCGGTCGCAGCATTCGACGCAGGCGTTCATTGCCTCCAGGCTGCCGTGCAGTTGCCGTGCCACGGCGTCGTCATAGGAAAATCCGTCGAAGGCTTGGGCGTAGTCGCGCATGGTGTCTCCTGTATTCCGGCTGGTGCCTTTTGGTAGGTGGCCGCTGCGCGCGGGGTGCCGGCGCGCAACGGCTGCCGCAAGAGTGTGCGCGAGCGCCACGGGAGCAGGCAATAACCGATTCCGCCAGCGCGGCTGACGGTTTTTGCCATCCCTGCCGTGAGCCCTGACGCACCTCCTGGCACCCTTGACGCGGCACCGCCCGGCGCCGACGATACGGGCATCACCGCCAGGAGACAGCGCATGTGCACCAACTACGCCCCGGTCCAGAGCCGGATCCTGCGCGAAATCTTCGGCGTGGAACCGCCGCCGGGGCTGTACAAGGCTGAAACCTATCCGGACTACGCGGCGCCGATCGTGCGCGCCGCGGACGATGGCACGCGCAGTGGCGCACTGGCCTCGTTCGGCATGGTGCCGCGCCCGCGCATCCCCCCCGGCGCACGGCGCTTTGACACCACCAATGCCCGCAGCGAGACCGTGGGCGAACGCCCCGCCTTTGCGCGCTACTGGCGCCAGGGCCAGCTGTGCCTGGTGCCGGCCACGGCGTTCTATGAGTTTGCGTATCCCGAAGATGCAGCGCCCGGCGGCCCGCCCGGCAAGCCGGTGCGCTGGCGCGTCTGGCTCCCCGGCGAGCCGGCCTTCGGCATTGCGGGCCTGTGGCGCAGCTGGCCGGACCAGTCGCTGTCCTTCACCATGCTGACCATCAACTCGGCCCAGCACCCGGTGATGCAGCGCTTCCACAAGCCGGGCGAGGAAAAGCGGTCAGTGGTGATCGTGCCGCGTGAACAGTGGGACGACTGGCTCGCCTGCCGCGCTCCCGAGGTCGCGCGCACCTTCCTGAAGCTCTTGCCCGCAGACGCCATGCGGGCCGAACCGGCGCCCAAAGTGCAGGGAGCGCCAATCCCCGACTCGGAGTAAGCGCGCCGCTATCGCCGCCCCGGCCGCAGGCGCGCTTCCATGCAAGCCGGCTCAGAAGCGGTAGGTAACGCTGCCCACCACCGTGCGGCGCGCGCCGAAGTAGCAGTCACCGCGCGCCAGGCAGGTGGTCAGGAATTGCTTGTCGAACAGGTTGTTGGCATTCAGCGAGACGCGCAGCGGGCCGTGGTCATAGGCGATCATCGCGTCGTAGAGCGTGACGCCGCCCACCCGGTTCTGGTCGGCACCGTCATAGCTGGGGCCGACATAACGCATCCCGCCGCCGGCGACAAAGCCCGGCACGCCAAACAGCTTGAAGCGATAGTTGGCCCACAGCGACGCCATGTTCGACGGCGTGCTCGCCAGCTTCTTGCCCACCTCGGCCGGCGTGCCGTCGATCACGCGCGCATCCAGGTAGGTATAGGTTGCGATCAGGTCCAGCCGGCTGGACAACGAGGCCAGTGCCTCCACCTCGATACCGCGCGTACGTGCCTCGCCCACCTGGACCGAATCGGGAATACCGTTGACCACGCCGGCGGTCTTGCGGTTCTTCTCGCGCATATCGAATGCGGCAATGGTCAGCGTGGCGTTCTTGCCCGGCGGCTGGTACTTGATCCCTGCCTCCCACTGCGAACCGCGCAGCGGCTTGAAAGCCTGGTTGGCCTTGTTGAAGCCGGCCAGCCCCTGGAACGACTCGGAATAGCTGACGTATGGGTTGAGGCCGATGTCCGAGCGGTACATCAGGCCGGCACGCCTGGTCAGCTCGCTGTCGTCGCGGCTGGCCGAGGGCGTGTTGTCCTGCGCGGCGCGCGACCAGTCATAGCGCAGCCCCAGCATCAGCAGCCACTTGTTCCACGACAGCTGGTCCTGCACGTACAGGCCGGTCTGCGCCTGCGTGGCGGGATTCAGGTCGCGCGTGCCCGGCAGGGTGAAATTGCCGTAGACCGGGTTGAACACATTGAGCGGCGCGGCCGTGCCCCCCACCCCGGCGCGCCCCGTGATCTCTGAGTGCTGGTAGTCGACGCCGGTCAGCAGCGTGTGCTGGACCGGGCCGGTGCGGAAGTTGGTCTGCGCCTGGGTATCGACCGCGAACGAGTTCAGCGTGGGCTGGTTCAGGTAGACCGTGCGGCGCATCAGCGTATCGCTGCCCGGCACCCAGCCGTGGCCGGCGCCGTTGAAGCCGGCCGCGTAGATGCTGCGGTAGTCCACCGTGCTGTGCGAATAGCGCAGGTTCTGCCGCACCGTCACGGTGTCGTTGAACTTGTGCTGGAACTCATAGCCCACCGACGCCTGCTCGGCGTTGTAGCGGTCGAAGCCAGGCTCGCTGATAAACAGGTGATCGGGGATCTGGCCGGCCGGGTTGGCATGCAGCGTGCCCCGCCAGGGGAAGAAGCCGACCGAGGTTCCGCTTTCATCGCGCTGGAAGTTGGCCAGCAGCGTGAGCGAGGTGTCCTGGCTCGGGCGCCACGTCAGCGAAGGCGCGACCAGGTAGCGGTTGTCCTTGACGTAGTCCACCTGCGTGTCGCTGTCGCGCGCCAGCGCCACCAGCCGGTACAGCCACTTGCCGTCCGCATCGAGCGGGCCGGTCAGGTCGGCCTGCACCTGCTTGCGGTTGTAGTTGCCGAACTGCACCCCGATCTCGCGCGCCGCTTCAGGCTGCGGGCGTTTGCTGACCAGGTTCAGGATGCCGCCGACCGCGCCCTGCCCGAACAGCATCGACGACGGCCCGCGCAGCACGTCGATGCGCTCCAGCGCGTAGACGTCGGGCCGCACGTTGTTGTAGAAGCCGACCTGGTTCAGCAGGCCGTCGCGGTACTGCGTGAACTCGGTGCCCCGGAACCGGCCCCAGTCGCCGCGGGCGTCGTTGCCGAACGGCCCGGCGTAGACGCCGGCGCTGTAGCCGATGGCCTGCTGCACGCTCTGCGCGCCCTGCGCCTCCATCCGGTCGCGCGTGATGACGGTGATCGACTGGGGCGTCTCCATCACCGGGGTGTCGGTCTTGGTGGCAGTGGCGCTGCGTTTTGCCACAAAGCCATGGACCGGGCCGGAGGCGGTTTCGTCATCGCTGCTGGCGCGAACCGTCACGGCCGGCAGTTCAGCCGCAGCACCGGCCGTTGCCGGCGCAGGCACTTCGCCGGATTGGGCAAACACGCCGCCGGCCTGCAGGCTCAATACAAGGGTGGTCAGCGAAAGGCCGCGCGGGGTGACAAGCGCGGGGCAGGCAAAGCGCGGCTTTGCCTGCTTGGTCGGGTGGAAATACATCACTCAGGGATCGGAAGGTAGCTACCCCGCAGGCGCGGCGTGGCAAGTGGAAAATTCTGATTGCGAATGCGAATAATTCGTAATTACAACAGAATTGTAGCCTGAATGTGTCAGAAGCGAGACATTTTCTATGGGAGCCTCCGGCTAGCCGCTCCAGAGTGATGTGGCTTTTGGCATTTCGACGGTGCCAAATTCATTTTTATTGCTGTAGCATAAATACAGCCGGCTACGATTTTGGCGCGAGACTATGAACAGGAAACCTGACCTCACCATGCCGACGCCCGCGGAGGACGCCGCAATTGCGCGCGGCATTACCGGAGACCCCGATGCGGTGTCATTGCCGACGGAACAAATCAAGCGGCTGCGCCCGGCGCGCGAGGTACTTGAGCAGGTCGTGGGAAAAGAAAATGCCGATGCGCTGGTGAAACGCCGTGGCAGGCCGGCCAAGCCGGCTGGCGAGCGCAAGGTCAACCAGACCTTGCGGATCGATCCCGATGTACTGGACGCCTACAAGGCAACCGGTAGCGGCTGGCAAACGCTGATGAACGACGCACTGCGCGATTACGCCAAATCGCACCGGATGCTGCCTCGGCGCTAAGCCAGACGAAGAAGACGTTGGGCAGTTCTCAGCCTCAGTGGCCAGCCCCCACGCCAATCAGCCGGCCTGCAGCCGGCCCAGCAACCGCCGCCCCGCCTCGATCACCGCCGCATCCGGCTGCATCTGGTAGCGCACGATCATGCCTTCGATGCACAGCATCGCTTCCTCGGCCACCGCTTGCGGCTGGTCCAGGCCCAGGCGCATGGCGATGTCGGCGACGAATGCGGCCAGCTCGGCCTTGTGCGCCGCGGCCTGTTCCGCCGCGCGCGCGTCGCCGCCCGCCTCGGCCACCACGTTGATAAAGGCGCAGCCACGGAAGTCGCGGCCGAACCAGTCCGCCAGCGCGTCGGCAATCACGTCCAGGTGCGGGCGCGCGGCCAGCCGGGCTTCCACGTCCTGCCGGAACCACGTCATCCACTCGTCATGGCGGCGCGCCAGGAACGCCGAAATCAACTCGTTCTTGGAGGCGAAATGGCGGTAGAGCGACATCTTGGCGACGCCGGATTCGGCAATGATCTTGTCGATGCCGGTGGCGCGGTAGCCCTCCTGGTAGAACAGGCGGGCAGCGGTGTCGAGGATGCGGTCGCGGGCGGAAGGCGTGGCCATGGTGGCGGCGTAATCGGTAATGGGAGCGGCCGGACAGCGCCCTGCGCCGCCCGGCCTCTATAGGTTGATACTATGACAGACAGACCTGTCTAGCAAACCTGGCCCGCTCAGGCCTCGAGCTTCGCCTCCGCATCACGCAGCGCCGTACGCAGGCCCTCTTCCACCACCGGGTGGTAGAACGGCATGCCCAGCATCTGCCCGATGGTCAGGCCCTGCTGGTACGACCACGCCAGCAGGTGGGCGATGTTCTCGGCACGCGGGCCGGTCCATTCCGCGCCCAGGAAGCGGCCCGTGGCCTTGTCGGCATAGACATGCATCAGGCCCCGGTTCTTCAGCATCACGCGGCTGCGGCCCTGGTCCTCGAAGCTGACCTCGCCGGTCACGAACGTCCCTTCGGCCAGGTCGGCGTAACGCTGGCCGACCATCGCGATCTGCGGGTCCGTGAACACCACCGCGATCGGCGCGCGCCGGGCCAGCGGCTTCACTTGCGGATAGCTCGCGGCGTTCTCGCCCGCGGCCTTGCCCTCGTCCGCGGCCTCATGCAGCAGCGGCAGGATGTTGTTGGCGTCGCCGGCAATGAACACCGGCGCATTGCCGCACTGAAGCGTGCGCGTATCGAACAGCGGCACGCCGCGCGCATCCAGCGCCAGGCCGGCATGCTCCAGGCCCAGGCCGCGCACATTGGGCACGCGGCCGGTGGCAACCAGCGCATAGTCGAAGCGCTCGGTCACGCTGCGGCCTTCGCGGTCCAGGTAGGTCACCACCACCTGGTCGCCGTCGCGGGCCATGTCGGTCACCCTGGCGTCCGGATCGAGATAGAACTCGCCGTTGAAAGTCTTCGCCGCGTAGGCGCGGATCACGGGATCAGTCAGCGGCCCGAGCGAGCCGCTGACGCCGAACACGCGCACCCGCACGCCCAGGCGCGACAAGGCCTGGCCCAGTTCCAGCCCGATCACGCCGGGGCCGAACACCACCACGCTGGCGGGCAGGTCTTCCCACGCAAACACATCGTCATTGACGATCAGGCGGTCGCCGAACACCTGGAACGGCGTCGGCAGCATCGGCGTGGAGCCGGTGGCGATGACCACGCGGCTGGCACGCACGGTGGTGTGCCCATCCACTTCCAGCGTGGTGTTGTCGATAAAGCGGGCATAGCCGCGAATGCGGTCGGCTTCGGGGATGTTCTCCACGCCACGCACCACGAAGCCGACAAAGCGGTCGCGCTCGCTGCGCACGCGGGCCATCACCTCGCGGCCGTCGATGCGGACCTGGCCATCCACGTGCACGCCGAACGGCGCGGTGTGGCGCAGTTCGTGCGCGGCTTCGGCGGCAGCGATCAGCAGCTTGGAGGGCATGCAGCCCACCCGGGCGCAGGTGGTGCCGTACGGCCCGCCTTCGATGATCACGGCGCGCTTGCCCGCGGCAATCGCGGCACGGTAGGCGGCAAGGCCGGCGGTGCCTGCGCCGATCACGGCGACGTCGGTCTGGATGGTGGTCATGGCGGTCAATTCCTTTGTCTTGATGGCGTCAAACTGGTGTCAATCAGCGGGATGGATGGGGCCGCCATGCCGCCGGGCAAGGCGACCCCATCGGGTCCGGCGACTGCCGGTCCCCGGGTGGGGGATGAAGGGGGAATCCGCTTACTTGCCCAGGTACTGCTGCAGCGCCTCGGCGCCGCCGATGAGCTTGCCGTTGATAAAGACCTGCGGTGCGGTCATCTCGCCCGACACGGCGCCCAGCACCTTGCCGCGCACCTTGTTCTCCAGCGGCACGTCGATATAGTCGAAACCGTTGTCGTCCAGCAGTTGCTTGGCCTTGGCGCAGAACGAGCAGCCGACCTTGGAGAACACCACCACCTGGTCCGGCTTGCGCGCGTCCGGCGCGATGTGGGCCAGCATGGTGTCGGCGTCGGACACCTTGAACGGGTCGCCCGGCTCTTGCGGCTCGATGAACATCTTCTGCACCACGCCGTCCTTGACCAGCATCGCATAGCGCCAGCTGCGCTTGCCGAAGCCCAGGTCGGCCTTGTCCACCAGCATGCCCATGCCTTCGGTGAATTCACCGTTGCCGTCGGGGATCATGGTGATGTTCTCGGACTCCTGGTCCTTGGCCCATTCGTTCATCACGAAGGTGTCGTTGACGGACACGCACAGGATGTCGTCCACGCCGTGCTTCGCGAACACCGGCGCCAGCTCGTTGTAGCGCGGCAGGTGGGTCGACGAGCAGGTCGGCGTGAAGGCGCCCGGCAGCGAGAACACGACCACGGTCCTGCCGTTGAACAGCTCGCCGGTGGTGACGGTCTTCCACTCGTTGTCTTCACGCATGCGGAAAGCGACATTGGGAACGCGTTGGCCTTCACGGGATTGCAGCATCAGTTCACTCCTTGGTCTGGATCGGGTTGGTTTCGGCTGCGGGTTGCAGCGAAGGCCCCATTCTGTCGACCGGGATGTGATTTGTACAATTCATCGTTTTAACCACGGCGATTGTCTCACGCTATTGATATTGCATAGCCATTCCCTATTGCGCCGGCCATTGCACCTCATCCGCGCGCACGCAAAAGCATATTTTTTCCAGCAAGTACCGGCGCGTGCCCTATCATGCGGCATCCACTCAGACTCCCGTTTTGTCCGCAATGACCCGATATTGCCGCCTGCCGTCTCTCTGCCGATGGGCCCCGATGCTCGCGCTGTCGCTGATGCTGGCGCACCCCGCGCAGGCGCAAACCCTGAAGAAGCCGGCGCTGGATGCGCTGGTCTCCGGCACCCGAACAGCGGCCCAGGCCGACCTGCAGGCATTCATGGCCGCCGCGGCCAGGGCCGAGCCTTCCGTCGCGCCGGCCGTGGCGGCGTGGCAGGCCCGGTCGCCGCTGGCCGGCGACAACCTGGTCAATATCGGCCGCCTGCTGGGCGTCTACAACCGCGTCCGCAACGAGGCCGCGGTGATCGACGCCATCGGCAGGATGGTGGCGCTGCGTACCGTGCGCGACGAGAAAATCCCGCAGCACGAGAGCCCCGCCATCATCGAGTTCGGCAAGATGATCGAGGCCATGGCGCGCGACTTCGGGCTGGCCTACCGCAATGTCGACAACCGGGTCTTCGAGGTCACGCTGCCCGGCGGCGGCAAGGATACCTTCGGCATCCTGACCCACGCCGACGTGGTGCCCGCGGTGGCCGAGGAATGGGTGCTGGAGGACGGCACCAAGCTGGATCCGTTCCGCATGACGCGCGTGGGCGACACGCTGTACGGGCGCGGCACCATCGACGACAAGGGCTCGATCGCCGCGGTCATGTATGCCATGAAGACCGTCAAGGAAAGCGGCGTGCCGCTCGAGCGCACCATCCGCCTGATGATCGAGACCACCGAGGAAACCGGCGGCGACGGCATGAAATACTACCGCCAGCACACCACCCTGCCCGAGTACAACGTCGTGCTCGACAGCAAATACCCCGCGGTGGTGGCGGAAAAAGGCGCGGGCACGCTGACCGTTTCCTTCGGCATCAAATCGGCGGACGACAAGAGCGCGCAAGGCAAGTCCGACCAGAAGGGACCAGCCATCGTTGCCATGCGCGGCGCGGCCTCGGCCAATGCCATCCCCGAGACCGCCACCGCGCGCATTGCCGGTGGCGATGCTGCCGCCGTGGCTGCCACGCTGGAACAGGCACGCGCTGAATTCCTGCGCCGCCACACCCCGCGCGGCAAGTTCTCCATCGACGTGAAGCGCGCCGGCAACGACGTGGAAGTGAAAGTCACCGGCGCCTCGGCGCACGGATCGCGCCCTGAGGAAGGGGTCAACCCGCTGCCGCGGCTGGCGCTGTTCCTGCAGGCCAGCGGCGTGCAATTTGCCGAGAACCACTACCTGAACGCGGTCCGCTACCTGAACGACCTGTACGGGCTGGATTACCTTGGCACCAGGATGGAGGTGGCCTACCGCGACCCGTTCATGGGCCCGCTGACCATGTCGCCCACGCTGGTGCGCGAGCGCGGCGAATATGTCGATGTGGTCACCAACGTGCGCATGCCACGCGGCCGCACGCCGGACGAGCTGGGCGGCAAGATCACCAAGCGCATCTTCGGCTGGGCCGCCACCCATGGCCCGGTCGAGATCAAGTACGACCAGGGCAACTGGATGGCGCGCGATCCCAAGGGCGCGTGGCTGTCCACGCTGCTGAATGTCTTTGGCGATACCACCGGGCTGGAAGCCAAGCCGGTTTCCACCGCCGGCAGCACCACCGCCAAGCTGATGCCCAATGCCATCAACTTCGGGCCGGCCATGCCGGGCAAGAAATACACCGCGCACAACGCGCGCGAGTACAAGGAAGTGGCCGACCTGAACCTGGATATGCAGATGTTCACCGAGATGCTGGTGCGGATCGGGAACCTGGACAAGATGCAGTAAGGCGTTCCCTCATCGCTTGTGTGCTCCCCTCTCCCGCGCGCGGGAGAGGGGAGCAGCCTCAAGCAGTTCGAGCGTCAGCGTTCAAACTGATACCCGAACAACCGTCACAACCCCAGTTCACTCAACCCCGCATGCTCATCCGGCCGCCGGCCCAGGGTCCAGTGGAACTTGCGGTCCGCCGCCTTGATCGGCGCATCGTTGATGCAGGCAAAGCGCCTGCGCATCAGCCCCGCCTCATCGAACTCCCAGTTCTCATTGCCGTATGACCGGTACCAGTTGCCGGAATCGTCGTGCCATTCATAGGCAAAGCGCACGGCGATGCGGTTGCCGTCGTGCGCCCATAGCTCCTTGATCAGCCGGTAATCCAACTCCTTCTGCCACTTGCGCTGCAGGAAGGCGACGATGTCGGCGCGGCCATTGACGAATTCCGCTCGGTTGCGCCAGGCGCTGTCGACGGTATAGGCCAGCGCCACGCGCTCGGGGTCGCGGCTGTTCCAGCCATCCTCGGCGGCACGGACCTTGGCGATGGCGGATTCAAGGGTGAATGGGGGCAACGGCGGACGGATTTCGGCTTGTGCGGACATGCGGAGGCTCCTTGGCGGAAACAGGGTGAATCAGGTAGGAAGAACAGCCTGCTCGATATGATACAGACCTGTCTCATTATTGGTAGACAGATCTGTCTTGTCAAGGCAGATACCGGGCAGAATTCAAAAGCAAGACCCGGAGTGCGAGGCGCACGCGGGCGGCCTAAAGTTGGCACCATGCAAGCAAGAGACAGGAGACCCGCGGTGAGCATCAGCCAGATACAACGCCCCGAAATGGCCGTGGCAGGGCCGCGCCGGCCAATACCGCCAGCGCGCGGCACGGCGCGGGGGCATGGGCACGAAGCCGATATCGCCACCCGCGTCGATGGCACCGACTGGGCGGCCATTGCACGCGAGCTCGACGACTATGGCTGCGCCGCGATCCGCGGGCTGCTGTCGGCAGCCGAATGCGACGCGCTTGCCGCCGGCTATGCGCAGGACGCGTTGTACCGCTCTCGCATCGAGATGCGCCGGCACGGCTTTGGCCAGGGCGAGTACAAGTACTTCCGCTACCCGCTGCCCGACACCGTGGCCGCATTGCGCACGGCGCTGTATCCGCACCTGGTGCCGGTGGCCAACCGCTGGAACGCCGCCATGGGCATCGATGTGCGTTATCCCGCCGCGCACGCCGACTATCTTGCCCGCTGCCACGACGCCGGCCAGTTGCGCCCGACGCCCCTGCTGCTGCGCTACGGCCCCGGCGACTATAACTGCCTGCACCAGGACCTGTATGGCGAGCACGTATTCCCGCTGCAGGTCGCCATCCTGCTGTCCGAGCCGGGCCGCGACTTTACCGGCGGCGAGTTCGTGATGACCGAGCAGCGGCCGCGCATGCAGTCGCGAGCCGAGGTGGTGACGCTGCACCAGGGCGATGCCGTGGTCTTTGCCGTCAGCCAGCGCCCGGTGCAGGGCAGCCGCGGCAGCTACCGCGTGAACCTGCGGCATGGCGTCAGCCGGCTGCACGCGGGCCAGCGCTACACGCTGGGCATCATCTTCCACGACGCCACGTGAGGTATCCCATGACCCGTCCCACACAGCAACCGGAAGCCAGCACCATCGAACGCGACCCGCGCTGGGCCCGCGTGCTGGCGCGCGATCCGGGCGCCGATGGTGCCTTTGTCTATGCGGTCAAGACCACCGGCGTGTACTGCCTGCCGAGCAGCCCGTCGCGCCTGCCGCATCCGGCCAATGTCGAGTTCTTCGATAACGCCGCCGCGGCCGAAGCCGCCGGCTACCGGCCCAGCCGCCGTGCCGCCGCGCCTGCGCTGGCGGCCCGGCACGCGGCCATCGTGGCCGACGCCTGCCGCCGCATCGAGGCCGCCGACACCCTGCCCACGCTGCCCGAACTGGCCAGTGCGGCGGGCGTCAGCCCCTATCATTTCCACCGCCTGTTCAAGGCTGCCACCGGCCTGACACCGCGCGCCTACGCCGCCGCGCACCGCGCCAGGAAGCTGCGCGGGCAACTCGGCACCAGCGACTCAGTGACGGAGGCGATCTACGACGCCGGCTTCGGCTCCAACAGCCGCTTCTACGAGACCTCGGACGCAGTGCTGGGCATGACCCCGTCGCGCTACCGCGCGGGCGGGGCCGACACCGATATCCGCTTTGCCATCGGCCAGTGCTCGCTGGGCGCGATCCTGGTGGCCCAGAGCGAGCGCGGCGTCTGCGCGATCCTGCTGGGCGAGGATCCGCAGACGCTGCTGCAGGACCTGCAGGACCAGTTCCCGCGCGCCAACCTGATCGGCGGCGATGCGCAATTCGAGCAACTGGTGGCGCAAGTGGTGGGCTTTATCGAGGCACCTTCGATCGGCCTGGCGCTGCCGCTGGACGTGCGCGGCACCGCGTTCCAGCAGCGTGTATGGCAGGCCCTGCAGGAGATCCCCGCGGGCAGCACCGCCAGCTATGCCGAGATTGCCGCGCGCATCGGCGCGCCGCGTGCGGTGCGCGCGGTGGCGCAGGCGTGCGCCGCCAACCACCTGGCGGTGGCCATTCCCTGCCATCGCGTGGTGCGCAGCGACGGCAACCTGTCGGGCTACCGCTGGGGCGTGGCGCGCAAGCGCGAACTGCTGGAGCGCGAGGCGCAGGCCTGAGTGTCCCGCGCTCAGCGCGCCACGGCTGCCTGCACCCGAGCCAGGTAGTCGTGGATCTGCGCCACCACGGCCGCGCCCTCACCCACCGCCGCGGCGACCCGCTTGGTCGAGCCCGCCCGCACGTCGCCGATGGCGAACACGCCCGGCACGCTGGTCTGCAGCGGATACGGCACCGCCGACGCGCAGCCCAGCTCGCCGCCGCCGGTGCGCACGAAGCCCTTGTCATCGACCTCGACGTTGCAGGTGCGCAGCCACGACGCATTGGGATCGGCGCCGATGAACAGGAACAGGTGCCGCACGTCCATCGTGACCGGGGCCGGGCTTTCCGCGCGGCATTCGTAGCGCACCGAGCTGAGCCATCCTTCCCCCGCCAGCGCGCTGATCTGCGCGTGCGTGTGCAGCGTGATATTGGGCAGCGAACCGATGCGGTCGATCAGGTAGCGCGACATGGTGGCGGCCAGCCCCGGCCCGCGCACCAGCATATGCACGTGCGCCGCGTGCGAGGCCAGGTAGACCGCTGCCTGCCCGGCCGAATTGCCGCCGCCCACCAGCATTGCCGGCTCGTTCTTGCACAGCTTGGCCTCCACCGGCGAAGCCCAGTAGTACACGCCACGCCCTTCAAAGTGCTCCAGCGCGGCGATGTCCGGGCGCCGGTACTGCGCGCCGGTGGCAATCACCACGGTGTGGGTCGGGATCATGCGGCCATCGGCCAGCTCCAGCCGGATCGGGTCCGCGCCGCAATGCAATGCCTTGACCTCCAGCGGGATGGCGATATGCGCGCCGAACTTCAGCGCCTGCACGAACGCGCGCCCGGCCAGCGCCTGCCCGGAGATGCCGGTGGGAAAGCCAAGATAGTTCTCGATGCGCGCACTCGCGCCCGCCTGCCCGCCCGGCGAGCGGCAATCGATCACCGCCACCGACAAGCCTTCGGAAGCGGCATACACGGCCGTGGCCAGCCCTGCCGGCCCGGCACCGACCACCACCACGTCATAGACATGGGCCGGATCGAACTCCGGCAACAGCCCCAGGCACGAAGCCAGCTGCCCTTCGTCCGGCGCGCGCAGCACGCGGCCGTCGGCGCAGATCACCAGCGGGAAGTCGCTGGCGGGCGCGTTGGCGTAGTCGAGCAGCAATGAGCAGTCGCGTTCCGCGTCGATGTCGATGACCGTATGCGGGTAGCCGTTGCGCCGCAGGAAGGCCTGCAGTGCCACCAGCTGCGGTTCGGTGCCATGGCCGACCAGCACCGGCCCGCTGCCGAATTCGATCAGCCCCACGCGGCGCAGGATCAGCGCGCGCATGATGCGCTCGCCCAGTTCGGCCTCGGCCACCAGCAGGGCGCGCAACCGCTCTGGCGTGATCACATAGCCCTGGGTATCGGTCACGGCCACGCCGTCGACCAGCGCCGGGCGGCCGCTGAGCGTGCCGACCTCGGCCAGGAAGTGGCCGGCGCCCTGCTCGGTGATCTGGTGCTCGCGGCCCAGGCCGTCGCGCCGCATCAGGCGCACGCGGCCGCTGCCGATCAGGTACATGCCCCGGCCCGTATCGCCGATGGCAAAGAGCTTCTCGCCCGCGCGCCAGCTCTGCGGCGTGCCAAAGCGGCGCACGCGCGCCATGTCGTCGGCGCCGAGCTGCGGGAACATCTGGTGCCAGCGTGACTCCAGCGTGGAATACGGCGCCTCCAGGGCGCCGCCGGCCTCCGGGCCGGTGTCCTCATCCGGGGCCATTGCCTCCGATTGCGAAATCGCCATGCTCCCTCCCCGTCTGGACCCGCGCCTGCCCCGGCGCATCTTCCCGGTTGCCGCCGCGCGGCCTATCGATAGTAGACGGCGGCGCGCAGAATGCGAGAATCGCACGGCGCAGTTGCGGATTGCGCCGGCTTGGGATTGAATGAGCGCCTCGGCGTGTCGGCATTCGCCGTCACCTTCAGCAAAAAACCAGTCTTGATGCAATCCAACCATGATTCCGACGCCAGCCAGGCTGGCGACCGCCCCGCCCGCCCGGCATTGCGCCCCCTGACGCCCGTTGAAGGCCGCGTGCTCGGCGTGCTGGTCGAAAAACAGCACACCGTGCCCGATACCTACCCGCTGTCGCTCAATGCGCTGGCCTCGGGCTGCAACCAGAAGACCGCCCGCGCCCCGGTGATGAACGTCAGCGAGGCCGAGATCCTTGAAGCCATCGATGGCCTCAAGGGCCTGAGCCTGGTCTTTGAAGGCAGCAGCAGCCGCGTGCCGCGCTTCGAGCACAATATGCAGCGCGTGCTGGCCGTGCCCAGCCAGTCCGTCGCACTGCTGGCGATGCTGCTGCTGCGCGGCCCGCAGACCGCGGCGGAGCTGCGCCTGAACACCGCGCGCCTGCACGGCTTTGCCGATATCTCGTCGGTCGAGGCCTTCCTTGACGAACTGTCCAGCCATGCGCCGCCCTTCGTCGTCCGGCTGCCGCGCGCGCCGGGTGCGCGCGAAAACCGCTGGATGCACCTGTTGAGCGGCGAAGTAAGCGCCGCGGCGGACGCCGACGACGCCGAGCGCACCACCGGCGGCGCCACCGCCTCGCCGGGCGAGCTCGAACAGCTGCGTGCCGAGCAGCAGGCCCTGACCGAGAAGGTAGCGAAGCTGCAAAGCCTGGTCGAACACATGGCCGGCCAACTCGGCATCCCCGTCGACGAGTTTCTCGACTGACGCCCCGCTTGCGTCATAGCTGACGGTACCAGCCACCCCGCTGCCAGCCAGCATTGGTGGTTGGTGGATATTCCTGGCGGTTAATTGCGCTATTAATTCGCGAAGACGATCCACAGGCTCAGTCCCTAGCGCGACAAACGACTTACCGTCCGACCTGCCCGATGGCCCGGATGTCGCCTATGCTTTCCTCAGGACCGCAGACTGGACAGGGAGACCGGCGCAGCCATGGACAAGACAGCCTTCGTATTTGCGGGCGGCGGCAGCCTGGGTGCGATCCAGGTCGGCATGCTGCGCGAACTGGCGGCATGGGGCGTGATGCCCGATATCGTGATCGGCGCCTCGGCCGGGGCCATCAACGGCGCCTACTTTGCCTGCAATCCGGGCGTGGCCGGCGCCGGCCGGCTTGACGCGCTGTGGCGCGGCATCCGGCGCTCGGACATCCTGCCGTGGAGCTGGCGCAGCGTGTGGAGCATGTTCGGCGGCAACCGAGGCCACCTGGTGGAGGCGGCCGGGCTGCGCGGACTGCTGGCGCAGCACTTCGGCACGCGGCGGCTGGAGGCAGCGGAACTGCAGCTGCACGTGGTGGCCACCGACATGCACAGCGGCGACGAGGTCTTGCTGTCCAGCGGCAGCATTGTCGACGCGGTGCTGGCCAGCGCCGCCATCCCCGGCGTGTTCCCGCCGGTGCAGTTCGAGGGCCGCACGCTGATCGACGGCGGCGTGGCCAACAACACCCCGGTATCCACCGCGATCGCACTCGGTGCCACGCGCGTGATCGTGCTGCCCGCGGGCTTCACCTGTGCCGAGCGCCGCCCGCCGCGCGGCGCGCTGGAGCATGCGTTCAACGCGCTCTCGCTGCTGGTGGCGCGCCAGCTCGTGCACGACCTGCAGCACTTCGCCGACCGCGCGCAGATCAGCGTGGTGCCGCCGCTGTGCCCGCTCGACATCTCGCCCTACGACTACTCCAAATGCGGCGAGCTGATCGACCGCGCCGCGGCCACCACCGCGCAGTGGCTGCAAGGCAAGGGGCTGGACAGCCAGCGCATACCAGGCGCGCTGGCGCCGCATTCGCATGACGAAGCGACGCCCAGCTGCAGCGCCGACATCCCGGCGGCGGCGCCCCACTGAAGCCGCTCAGCGCCGGCTGGGAGTACACGAACGGATTGTGCCGCGCCGCATACTGGCCGCCCTGGTACCGCCCTCGTCGACGCGGATCAAGGCAAGCCCACGCTGCCCGCGCGCCAGGCTGCCCTCTGGCCATTGCTACAATCCGACAGATGTCCACCCAAGCCGAACGCAGCGCCAGCACCCGCCAGTCCCTGATCGACGCCGCCGTGACCTTGCTCGTCGAGCAAGGCTATGCAGCCTTTTCAGAAGCGCGCGTGTGCGAACTGGCCGGCAGCAGCCGCGGCTCGCTGCGGCACCATTTCCCCGAAGGCCGCTATGACCTGCTGCCAGCCATGCTCACCTGGCTGCTGGAGCGCGAGGCGGCGCGCCTGGCCGCGCTGGGGCCGCTCAGCCCTTCGCTGTGCCTGCACCTGATGCTGCATATCCTGGCGACCCGCCCACAGCGGCATACCTCGCTCGCCATACTGGAGGTGTGGATGGCAACGCGTGGCGACGCGCGCCTGGCCACCGCCGTGCGCGCGCCGCTGGAAGCCGTGCCGCGGATGCTGTTCGGCCAGCCGCCGGACGCGCCGCCAGAGCCGGAATGGCTGGCGCTGCGCTGTTTCCTGCACGGCGCCACGCTGCACAGCTTCGCGCCGGACTACGACGGCCAGGGCTTGTCCGAAGCGGTGCGCTGGCTGATCGCGCGCCTGCCGGCCCCGGCGGGCCTGGACGCCTTGCTGGCGCGCATGCACGCAGACTAGTTGTAGAGCGCCGGATCAGGGCAGCCGCGCCAGCAACCGGTCGCCCAGCGTGGGCGGCAGCGCCAGGCGCCCTGCCTTGCCAGGCGCCGCGGCATCGAAGACCACGGCCTGGCCGTCCCAGCTGAGCCGCACCGGCCCGCTGCTGTTGAAGGTGCGCTGGGCCAGCACGCGGTCGCGCTCCACGCCGTAGATGCGCAGCAACACCCGCTCCCGGCCCAGATAGCAGTATTCCGCTGCGTACCGCGCGGCGGCATCCAACGACGGCAGGTGCCGGCAGTTATGCGCGCCGGCGCGCTCCCAGGCGCCGTGGCCATAGGCGATGGCGGTCCAGATACCGCCGAGCGCCAGCAGCCGCCCCGCGGTGACCAGTGCCAGGCGCTGCGCGCGGGCCTTGCGCCCGTCCGGGGTCGCCATCACGTGCGACACCGCGCGATACAGCGCCAGCCCCAGCAGCAGCATGGTCACCGCCGCCAGGTGGAAATAAAACGCCGACTCCGGCATTGACGCCATGATCTGACCCATGCCCGCTCCCGGAAAATATCGTCAAACTAACCGTCCAGCCGAAAATCAGAATCCCGCGTCCGCGCCGTCATATAAAAACGCACCGCATTAATCGGCGCCATTAATTCCAGAATATTGAAAATCGATGCCCTGATATATTCGAGCATAATCAACCGACCGCACCGGGCCAATCCGGTGTATTCCCGCACCGGGGCTGCCGGCGACCGCCGCGGTCTTATTTTTCCGATGGCAGCGCCGCCAGCAGGGCGAGCAGCCGCGCCACCGTCGGCGCCACGATCGCGGCCAGCGCAGCGGCGTGGGCCGCATCGCCGTCGCTGGCGGCATGCTCCAGGCGCTGGGCAAAAGCACGCAAGGCATGGCAGCCGACGTAGTGGGCAGATGCCTTGAGCCGGTGGGCGACGCTGCGCACCGTGTCCAGCGCACCGTCCGCGGCGCGCAACTGCGCCAGGTCGGCCTGCGCCGAGGTGACCAGGGCGTGCACCAGCTCAGCGGCAAAGGCGCGGTTGCCGAAGGTCTGCGCCGCGATGGCTGGCCCGATGCCCGCGGCCTCGCGAGGGGACAGCGCCAGGTAGCGCTGGCGGGCCAGCATGGCGACGATGGCCGCTTCGGTCACCGGTTCGCGCAGGCTGGCGATCACACCTTCGTCCGCGCCGGGCACCTGCACCGCGTCGGCCGGCAGCACCACGGCGCAGACCGGGCCGGTGGCACGCCAGGCGCGCAACAGGCTGTCGGGGATCTCGGTGGCGGCACCGGCAAGCACCAGGCCGATGTCTGCGGCGGCGTCCGGCGCGGGCGTGTCGGTGTGCACATCAAAGCCGAGATCGCGCAGGATCGGGGCAACCCCGGCGACCCAGCGCGTGTCGCCGGGCGTGGCAAGCAGCAACGCGCCGGTCATGCGCGGCTTCTCAATGCGAGTCGAATCACGGGCAGCATGCTAGCCGATCGCAATATGGTGGCGCCGCGCAAAGTCGATGACATCGACAATCGATTTTGCGCCGAGTTTTTCCATGGCCCGGGTCTTGTGCGTGCTGACTGTCTTGTTGGAGATAAACAGGGTTTCGCCGATTTCCTTGTTCGACATGCCCTTGGCAAGCATCTGCATGACCACCAGTTCCTTGTCGGAAAGACTGGCCAGGCGCGCGGCTTCGTCGGCGTGGCCGGCGTTGTTGCCGCGGTCGGTTTCCGGCATCACCGTATAGCCGGCCAGCACGGACTCGGTGCAGCGCACGATCTCGGCAAGTTCCTGGGTCTTGCTGACAAAACCATGCGCACCGGCCTGGCGCGCGCGTGGGGCAAACGTGTTCTGGTCCTGGCCGGAAATGACCAGGATGCGCACGGCGGGATGGCAGGCCCTGAGGCGGGGGATCACGTCCAGCCCGTTGATCTTCGGGATGTCCAGGTCCAGGATCACCACGTCGGGGGTGTACTGCCGCACGATCTCGATGGCGGCCTGGCCATTGTCGGCCTCAAGCACATGGGTGATGCCCAGCACCTGGGAAAAGTGCGTCTTTAGCACCACCCGCATGGGCGGGTGGTCATCGACGATCAGGATTGTGGTCAAAACTTGAACTCCATAGCAGGCACCTTGATGTCCGGGCGCCCGGGCACATCATTTTGCTCAGCATTTGTGCTGGAGGGCACCGGAAATTTCCGAGCGGGGGCCTGCATCTTCCGAAAACCCGGCCGAGGGGTTTTGCAAGCCTGGCGCAATGCGGACCATGGCAGTTGCGCATGCCCAATCATAACGCTGCCGCCACGGCGTGAAGAACGACGTCGCCGGACAATGGCAGGGGGGTATCCGAAGGTTTTCGACCCGCCCGCAGCGATGAGGTTTCACGATGCTGCCGCGTGCGTGCCTGGCTGATGCCGGCGTGCCGGCCCGCGAGAAGCTGCTCGGCATTGTCTTCGATATGTGACGTGACAGGCGTCAACAGCGCGTGATCCGGAAATTTCACCCCCAATCTCAGATTCGTCCTAATGAGATATCGAGGCTGAGCCCATAGAGTGAAAACTATCCAGCGACCGCTGCGCCAACCGCGCAGCGGTCGCTGCCACGTTTCACTGAAATTTGCCGCCCCGCTTGTCCATTCGTCCGCCCATCCATAGCGAATCGCCATCGGCCACCGCTTGCCCGCACCGCTTCACGCGCGCCTGGCGGCTGGCAAGTGCCGCCTTGCTGCTCGTCAGCGTATTGGTCTGCGCCGGTACCCAGCGGACGGCAGAACCCGAGCCAGCGCCCGCCGCGGCGCCTTCCCTGGCCGGCATGCCAGTCGCCTTGCCCGAGGCACCTGCCCTGCGGCCAGCACCGCCACCGCAAGCAAGGCCACAGGCGCACTGGCGGGTGCTGGGGTGGACGACCGGGCTGCTCTGCCTGCTGACGCCATGCCTGCTGGCATGGATCTTCATGCTGTACCGCGAGGTGCGCCGGCGCCGGGCCGCCGAGATTGCGCTGAAGGACAATATCGCGATCCAGTCGGCGCTGCTCGATGGCATTCCCCAGCCTGTCTACCTGCGCGATGCCTCGTTGCGGCTCATCACCTGCAACCGCAGCTATGAAGAACTGGTCGGCGCCACGCGCGACACCTTGCGCGGGCAGCCGCTGGACACGTCGATCCAGGTGCGTCCCATCGCCATCGACATGGCCGAGCTGGCTCGCGACTACCGCAAGGTGATCGAAGACGGCACCCCACTGCACAAGGACCGCTGCCTGCGCCTGGGCGGGCGCACCCACCACGTGCTGAACTGGCTGACACCGCTGCGCGGCGCCGATGGCACCGTCAAGGGCCTGGCCGGCGGCTGCGTCGACCTGACCGAACGCCACGACATGCTGGCCGAGCTGGCGCAGGCCAAGACAGAAGCCGAGGCCGCCAACCGCGCCAAGTCCACCTTCCTGGCCTCGGTCAGCCATGAGATCCGCACCCCGATGAACGCCATCACCGGCATGCTGGAGCTGACCCTGGCGCGCTGCCAGCTGGCCGAACAGGAACGCCTGCAGCTGGTCACCGCGCACAAGTCGGCACTGGGCCTGCTGGCGCTGATCGACGACATCCTGGACCTGTCCAAGATGGAGGCCGGCAAGTTCAGCATCCACCCGGCACCCGCTTCGCTGCCCGGCCTGGTCAGGGACACGCTGCTGATCTTCGGGCCGGTGGCCGCGCAGAAGGGCTTGCCGCTGACCAGCGGCATCGGCGCCGCCGTCGCGCCGCTGCACCAGGTCGATGCGCTGCGTTTCCGTCAGATCCTGGCCAACCTGGTGTCCAACGCGGTGCGCTTCACCGACAGCGGCACGATCCATGTCAGGCTTGACGCGCTGGCGCCTCTCGACGGCGTGCAGCAGGTCATGCTGACCGTCTCCGACACCGGCATCGGCATTCCCGCCGGCGCCCAGGCGCGGATGTTTGAACCCTTCGAACAGCTGCATGACCGCACCCGCCCCCATGCCGGCGGCACCGGGCTGGGGCTGGCAATCTGCCAGCGCCTGGCCAGCGCGATGGGAGGCCAGATCTCGCTGTCCAGCCAGCCGGGCCAGGGCACGCGCGTCATGGTGACGCTGCCGCTGACGCTTGCCGTCGCCACGGAACTGCCCGAGCCGGTGCCGCCGCCCGTGGCGGGCTGCGCACGGCGCCGGGTCAGCGTCCTGGTGATCGACGACCACGCGCCCAACCGGCTGCTGCTGCAGCGCCAGCTGGAACACCTGGGCCACCGCGTGAGCACCGCCTGTGACGGCCGCGAAGGGCTGGCCATGCTGGACCGGGCCAGCTTCGACGTGATCTTGTGCGACTGCGCCATGCCGGTCATGGACGGCATGGCATTCGCACGGGCGGTACGCGCACGCCAGGATGCGCACGGCAGCGTGCCGGTGATCGGCTGCACGGCAAGCGCCGTCGCGGTGGACCATGCCGCGGCGCTGGCGGCGGGCATGAATGCCGTGATCGTCAAGCCGGTTGGCCTGCAGGCGCTGGATGCGGCGGTGGCAAAAGCCTGCGCCAGTGGCCACCGGGTGCGCGAGATAGCCGTGCCAGTGCGGGTCAGCGCGCCCGACAGCAAGGCCGGCACGCATGACGAGGCCGCCCACTGCGGCGTCAAGCCCGGCTCGCGGCCGTCATGGTGTGCGGTGTGCCGGGCAATGAACGTGCAGTGCGACCGCCTCGACCAGCCGGAAGACTAAGCCCGCTCAGGCCTCCAGCGGCACCGCGCTGGTGCACTTGATCTCGTCCAGGCACACGCTGGACTTCACGCCGCTGACACCCGGGATACGCATCAGCGTATCGAGCAGGAAGTCAGACAGCGATTTCAGGTCCTTGGCGACCACCTTGAGCACGTAGTCGATATCCCCGGTCACCGAGAAGCATTCCTGGATCTGCGCCAGTTCCGCCACCAGGCGCTTGAAGTTGGACAGGTCGCGGATATGCCCGCGCTCCATCGTCACATGGATAAAGGCCACCACGCCAAAGCCCAGCGCCGCCGCGTCCAGCCGCGCCTCATAGCGTTTGACCAGCCCGGCCTCTTCCAGGCGGCGGTGGCGCCGCAAAGTCTGCGCCGGCGATAGCGCGATGGCCTCTGCCAGTTCCAGGTTGGAGGCCCGCCCCTGCTCCTGCAACACCCCCAGCAAGCGGCGATCGGTACGGTCCAGCTCGATCGATTGCACTTTGATTTCCTCACATCAGAGATTCACGCAATCAGATTTCATAATCTAGGGTTTCCCTGCCTGTTTTACGAAATCCAATTTTGCCGTCCGGAATATACACTGCATCCCAAGCAAGCGCACTACAGGCCTGTCCTGCAACAGGTTTCCGCCGAGCCGACTGACACCGGTGCGACCTCGTTGCCAAGTGCCGCCGCCACAATATTATTTCCCGCCCCTTTAGTGAGAAAGCCATGGCCGACCTGTTTGACAACCCGATGCAGCTGATGGGCTTCGAATTCGTGGAATTCGCCTCGCCCACCCCCAACGTGCTTGAGCCGCTGTTCGAGCAGATGGGCTTCACGCTGGTGGCAAAGCACCGCTCCAAGGACGTGGTGCTGTACCGTCAGGGCGAAGTGAACTTCATCGTCAACCGCGAGCCGCACAGCCACGCCGCCTACTTTGCCGCCGAGCACGGCCCGAGCGCCTGCGGCATGGCTTTCCGCGTCAAGGATTCGCACAAGGCATACGCCCGCGCGCTGGAACTGGGCGCGCAGCCGGTCGAGATCCCGACCGGCCCGATGGAGCTGCGCCTGCCCGCGATCAAGGGCATCGGCGGCGCGCCGCTGTACCTGATCGACCGCTTCGAGGAAGGCAAGTCGATCTATGACATCGACTTCGAGTTCATCGAAGGCGTCGACCGCCACCCGGTCGGCCACGGCCTCAAGCTGATCGACCACCTGACCCACAACGTCTACCGTGGCCGCATGGCTTACTGGGCCAACTTCTATGAAAAGCTGTTCAACTTCCGCGAAATCCGCTACTTCGACATCCAGGGCGAATACACCGGCCTGACCTCCAAGGCCATGACCGCGCCGGATGGTAAAATCCGCATCCCGCTGAACGAGGAATCGTCCAAGGGCGCCGGCCAGATCGAAGAGTTCCTGATGGCCTTCAACGGCGAGGGCATCCAGCACATCGCCTTCCTGACCGACAACCTGATCGAGGTCATCGACCGCCTGCAACTGGCAGGCGTGCCGCTGATGACCGCGCCGAACGACTACTACTACGAAGCACTGGACACGCGCCTGCCCGGCCACGGCCAGCCTGTGGAGCAACTGAAGTCGCGCGGCATCCTGCTGGACGGCACCACCGAAGGCGGCAAGCCCCGCCTGCTGCTGCAGATCTTCTCCAAGACCGCGCTCGGCCCGGTGTTCTTCGAGTTCATCCAGCGCCGCGGCGACGAAGGCTTTGGCGAAGGCAACTTCAAGGCCCTGTTCGAGTCGCTGGAACGCGACCAGATCGAACGCGGCACGCTCAAGGTCGAGGCCTGACCGGCATCGGCTTTCCCTGACCGGCAGCCCTTGACGGGCACAGCCGGGTCCGGAAACGCGCACACCACCTTCGCGGCAGTCACCCTGCCGCGCGGGTGGTGACGTCCCCCAGGCCCAAGCGTTCGACTCGATACAAGCCAGAAACGCGGGCCCGCATTCCATGAGAATGGGTAGAGGAAACAACTGAATGCATGCAAGCAGCAATGACGGCACGCTCAAGCGCGGCCTGAAGAACCGGCATATCCAGCTGATCGCGCTGGGTGGCGCCATCGGCACCGGCCTTTTCCTGGGCATCGCCCAGACCATCAAGATGGCGGGGCCCTCGGTCCTGCTGGGCTACGCGATCGCCGGCATCGTGGCGTTCTTCATCATGCGCCAGCTGGGCGAGATGGTGGTGGACGAGCCCGTCGCCGGCTCGTTCAGCTACTTCGCCGACAAATACTGCGGCCACTTCGCCGGCTTCCTGTCGGGCTGGAACTACTGGGTGCTGTACATCCTGGTGAGCATGGCCGAGCTTTCGGCCGTTGGCATCTACGTGCAGTACTGGTGGCCCGAGATCCCGACCTGGGTCTCGGCGCTGGCCTTCTTCGTGATCATCAACCTGATCAACCTGTCGAGCGTGAAGTCCTTCGGCGAGATGGAGTTCTGGTTCTCGATCATCAAGGTCGCGGCCATCATCGGCATGATCGGCTTCGGCGGCTACCTGCTGCTGTCCGGCAACGCCGGCCCGCAAGCGAGCGTGGCCAACCTGTGGCAGCACGGCGGATTCTTCCCCAACGGCATGGGCGGCCTGGTGATGGCCATGGCCGTGATCATGTTCTCGTTCGGCGGGCTGGAGCTGGTGGGCATCACCGCGGCCGAGGCGGATTCTCCCGAGAAGACCATCCCCAAGGCCACCAACCAGGTGATCTACCGCATCCTGATCTTCTACGTGGGCGCGCTGGCGGTGCTGCTGTCGCTGTACCCGTGGGAGAACGTGGTCACCGGCGGCAGCCCGTTCGTGCTGATCTTCCACGCGCTGAACAGCAACTGGGTGGCGAACGTGCTGAACGTGGTGGTGCTGACCGCGGCGCTGTCGGTCTACAACAGCGGCGTGTACTGCAACAGCCGCATGCTGTACGGCCTGGCCCAGCAAGGCAACGCTCCCAAGGCGCTGCTCAAGGTCAACCAGCGCGGCATTCCGCTGACGGCACTGGCGTTCTCGGCCGTGGCCACCGCGGCCTGCGTGGTGATCAACTACTTCATGCCCGGCAAGGCCTTTGAGATGCTGATGGGCCTGGTGGTGTCCGCGCTCATCATCAACTGGGCGATGATCAGCCTGATCCACCTGAAGTTCCGCGCCGACAAGCGCCGCGCCGGCCAGGCCACGAAGTTCCAGAGCTGGGGCTATCCGCTCACCAACTACCTGTGCCTGGTGTTCCTGGCCGGCATCCTGGTGGTGATGTACCTGACGCCTGGCCTGCGCCTCTCGGTCTACCTGATCCCGGTGTGGCTGGTGGTGCTCGGCGTGAGCTACCTGGTGCGCCAGAAGAACGCGGCCGCCGCGCTGCAAAGCGGCATCGCCGCCCAGCAACTGCGCTGAAGCGGCAAGGCGGTGCCTGCAGGCTGCGGGCGCCGCCGGTTAGAATCCAGTCTGCGCGACGCCCCCTGCGCCGCGGCAGCTGCCCCCCGACCCAATTCCATCGCATCCCATGTTTGCACACATCGAGGCATTTCCCGGCGATCCGATCCTCTCGCTCAACGAGGACTTCCAGCGCGACCCGCGTACCGACAAGGTCAACCTGAGCATCGGCATCTACTTTGACGACGAGGGCCGCCTGCCGGTGATGCAGGCCGTGGCCAAGGCCGAAGCCGCGCTGCTGGCCGACATGGGCCCGCGCCCCTACCTGCCGATGTCGGGCCTGGTGGCCTACCGCAGCGCGGTGCAGGCGCTGGTCTTCGGCGAAGACTCGCCGGCGCGCGCCGCCGGCCGCATCGCCACGCTGCAGACGCTGGGCGGCTCGGGCGCGCTGCGCGTGGGCGCCGATTTCCTCAAGCGCTACTACCCGCAGGCGCAGGTGTGGATCAGCGATCCCAGCTGGGAAAACCACCGCGTGGTGTTCGAGCGCGCCGGCTTCACCGTCAATACCTACCCATACTATGAGGACGCCACCGGCGGCCTGAAGTTCGACGCAATGATGGACGCGCTGCGTACCATCCCCGCGGGCAGCATCGTGCTGCTGCACGCCTGCTGCCACAACCCGACCGGCGTGGACCTGAACCAGGACCAGTGGCGCCAGCTGATCGCGCTGCTCAAGGCCAACCAGCTGCTGCCGTTCGTCGACATGGCCTACCAGGGCTTCGGCGCCGGCCTGGACGACGACGCCTTCGCCATCCGCGAGCTGGTGGCGCAGGACGTGCCCTGCCTGGTGGCCAACTCGTTCTCGAAGAACTTCTCGCTGTACGGCGAGCGCTGCGGCGGCCTGAGCGTGTTCTGCAACACCGCCGGCGAAGCCGCCAACGTGCTGGGCCAGCTGACCGGCGCGGTGCGCGCCAACTACAGCAACCCGCCCACGCACGGCGCGCGCGTGGTGTCCAAGGTGCTGACCACGCCCGAGCTGCGCCAGCTGTGGGAAGAAGAACTGGCCCAGATGTGCGGCCGCATCGCGCGCATGCGCGAGGCGATCCACCACAACCTGCGCGACCATGTCAGCGGCGAGGCCCTGTCGCGCTACCTGACCCAGCGCGGCATGTTCACCTACACCGGCCTCACCGCCGACCAGGCCGAGCGCCTGCGCGAGCAGCATGGCGTGTACCTGCTGCGCTCGGGCCGCATGTGCGTGGCCGGGCTGAACGAGCGCAATGTGGGGATCGTGGCCAAGGCTATCGGGAGTGTGCTGAAGGGCTGAACCTGACGGCAGACGGCATCACCAGGCGGCGCCTTCGGGCGCCGTTTTTTATTTTGCGGCGCATGGGACGCGCCAGCGTAATTTCTACAAACGCCGTGGAGTTTTGACTTTCCAGCCATGGCTTCCCCTGGCTTTCCTCAGGCCCATCGCCACGGCCATCCCCGGCACTGAACTTGCAGCCTTCCTGCATCCCAGGCACCGTCCCCAACCGTGCCAGAGTTCCCACAGAAGGCCCGCAAATGTCCGAAGACAAGGCCCCCGCCCAGTGCAGCACCGCCCTGCCCCCCGGCGCCGCCGCCCGCCCTGTCACGCTGCACATCAACGGCAAGCTCTGCACGCTGCAGCTGGAGCCCCGCTGCACGCTGCTTGACGCGCTGCGCGAAGTGATCCACCTGACCGGCACCAAGAAGGGCTGCGACCGCGGCCAGTGCGGCGCCTGCACGGTGCTGGTCGACGGGCGGCGCATCAACGCCTGCCTGACGCTGGCGGTGATGCAGGAAGGCCGCCAGATCACCACCATCGAAGGCCTTGCCAGCGGCGACACGCTGCATCCGATGCAGGCCGCCTTCATCGCGCACGACGCGCTGCAGTGCGGCTTCTGCACGCCGGGCCAGATCTGCTCGGCGGTGGGCATGCTGGCCGAGGCGCAGGCCGGTGAGGCAAGTTCGGTCCACCCGCTGCGCCCGGCAGCCCTGCCGCTCAGCGACGATGAGATCCGCGAGCGCATGAGCGGCAACCTGTGCCGCTGCGGCGCCTACCCCAATATCGTTGCCGCGGTCCGCGAGGTCTGCAGCCAGCACGGCAGCCGCTGAGGGCCGGGCATGAATCCTTTTTCCTATGAACGGCCCGAGTCCGTCGACGACGCCATGCGCCTGGGCAGCCAGCCGGGCGCGCGCTATGTCGCCGGTGGCACCAACCTGCTCGACCTGGTCAAGGCCGGCGTGGAAACGCCACGGCTACTGGTAGACGTCAGCCGGCTGCCGCTGGCCCAGGTGGCAGCGCTGCCCGACTGCGGCCTGCGCATCGGCGCGATGGCCAGCAACACCGATGCGGCCAACCACCCGCTGGTGCGCGAACGCTATCCGCTGCTGGCGCAGGCGCTGCTGGCGGGCGCCAGCGGGCAACTGCGCAATATGGCCACGGTGGGCGGCAACCTGCTGCAGCGCACGCGTTGCCACTACTTCTACGATCCCGGCTTCCCCGCCTGCAACAAGCGCAAGCCCGGCTCCGGCTGCGGCGCGCGCGATGGCATCAACCGCATCCACGCCATCCTGGGCGCGAGCGAGCAATGCATCGCCGTGCATCCGTCCGATATGTGCGTGGCACTGGCCGCGCTGGAAGCCGTGGTCGTGGTACGCGCCACCACCGGCGAGCGCCGCATCCCCATCGGCGACTTCCACCGGCTGCCTGGCGACATGCCGCAGTGCGACACGATGCTGGCGCCGGGCGAGCTGATCGTCGCCATCGACCTGCCGCCTTCGCCCTATGCCGCCCATGCCCACTACCTGAAGGTGCGCGACCGCGCCAGCTTTGCCTTTGCGCTGGTCTCGGTGGCCGCGGCGCTGGAAATCGACAGCAACACCGTGCGCAGCGCCCGGCTGGCGCTGGGCGGCGTGGCGCACAAGCCCTGGCGCGTCCCGGCGGCGGAGCAGGCCCTGGCGGGCCGCCCGCTGAGCGCGCACAGCGCCGCCGAAGCCGCGCGGCTGCTGCTCGATGGCGCGCATCCCTATGCCCACAACGCTTTCAAGGTGGGACTGGCGCAACGTGCCGTGCTGCGCGCGCTGCAGGTCGCCAGCCGGCCGCAAGGAGCCTCGGCATGAGCGTGACCGGCGCCCCCCTCGACCGCGTCGATGGCATCCCGAAGGTCACCGGCCGCGCCCGCTATACCGCCGACCATCCGCTGCAAGGCCTGGCCCATGCGGTGATGGTGACCAGCACCATCCCCTGCGGCGAGATCACGGCGATGGACACCGCCGCCTGTGAGCGCATGCCGGGCGTGCGGCTGGTGATGACCCCCTTCAATGCACCGCACCTGCCCAAGGGCGGCAAGGCCGCCGCGGACATTGCCACGGCCGGGCACGTCATGAACCTGCTGCAGGACACCGCCATCCACTACAACAACCAGCCCGTCGCCGTGGTCGTGGCCGACACCCTGGAGCAAGCGCGCGACGCCGCCCGCTGCCTGCCGGTGCAATACCGGCGCGCCGATGCCGTGCTGGACTTTGCGCAGGCCCGCGCGCAGGGATGCAAACCCGACGAGGACGGATCGGCCGACAGCCGCCGCGGCGATATTGACGCCGGCCTGCGCAGCGCCGCCGCGGTGGTCGACGCGGTCTACACCACGCCGATGGAAAACCATAACCCGATGGAGCCGCACGCCACCATCGCCGCCTGGGACGGCGGCGAGTTGACGCTGTACGACGCGACGCAATACGTCACCGGCGTGCGCAAGGTCGCATCGGCCACGTTCGGCATTCCCATGGAGAAAGTTCGCGTGATCTGCCCATACGTGGGCGGCGGTTTCGGCGGCAAGGGCTCGGTTTGGTCGCACGTGATGCTGGCCGCGATGGCGGCGCGGCAGGCGGGCTGCGCGGTGAAGCTGGTCGTGGACCGGACGCAGATGTTCGGCACCGTGGGCACGCGGCCCCTGACCGAGCAGCACCTGGTCGCTGCCGCGGCACAGGACGGCGCGCTGAGCGCGATCCGCCACGACGTGGCCACCTGCACCTCGATGATCGAAGACTGGCTTGAATCCGCGGCGCTGATCACGCGCAGGCTCTATGCCTGCCCCAACCAGCAGACCAGCCAGCGGCTGGTCAGGCTGAACATCGGCATCCCCACTTTCATGCGGGCGCCGGGCGAAGCCACTGGCAGCTTTGCGCTGGAATGCGCGCTGGACGAGCTGGCGGAACAGCTCGGCATCGACCCGGTCGCGCTGCGCCTGCGCAACCACGCCGATACCGACCCTGAGACGCACCTGCCGTTCTCCAGCAAATCGCTGCGTGAATGTTATCGAGAGGCCGCCGAGCGCTTCGACTGGGCGCGCCGCAACCCCGAGCCGCGTTCGATGCACGCCGACGGCAAGCTGGTGGGCCAGGGCATGGCCACCGCGACCTATCCCACCTACCGTTCGGGCGCCAGCGCCATGGTACGCCTGCTGCCGGACGGCACCGCGCTGGTACGCTCCGGCTCGCAAGACCTCGGCACGGGCACCTATACGGTCATGACGCAGGTCGCCGCCGACGCACTGGGGCTGCCGCCCGGGCGCGTGCGCTTTGAACTGGGCGACACGGCCTTCCCCGAGGCCCCGGTGTCGGGGGGCTCGCAGTCGGTCGCCAGCGTCGCGCCTGCCGTGCAGCAAGCCGCCGCGGCCGCGCGCCGGCAACTGATCCGGCAAGCCGTGGCGGACCCGGCTTCGCCGTTGTCGGGCGTGCCGGCGAAAGACGTGGAGATCAGCGACGGCTGGCTGCAACGCCGCTCCGATCCGACGCAGCGCGAACCCGTGTCCGCGCCGATCACCCGCGCAGGTGGCCACGCGATTGAAGCGCGGGCCAGCGCCAGGCCCGGCAAGGAGCGGAAGCAATACGCAATGCACGCGTTTGGCGCGGTCTTTGCAGAGGTCCACGTCGATCCCGACCTGGGCGAGATCCGGGTCCACCGCATCGTCGCCAGCTATGGCGTGGGCCGGCTGCTGAACCGCAAGACCGCGCACAGCCAGCTCAAGGGCGGCATTATCTGGGGCATCGGCATGGCGCTGCATGAGAAAACCGAGCTGGATCCCGTCACCGGGCGCGTTGCCAATGCCAACCTGGCCGAGTACCACGTGCCGGTCAATGCCGACGTCGGCACCATCGACGTGACGGTGGTGGACGAGGACGATCCGCATATCAACGCGCTGGGCACCAAGGGCATCGGCGAGATCGGCATCGTCGGCGTGGCCGCGGCCATCGCCAATGCCGTATACCATGCCACCGGCCGGCGCGTACGGGACCTGCCGATTACGCTGGACAAGCTGCTGGACTGAGGCCCGCCCAGGCCCAGGGTGGTTGCGCTGGCCGCCATCCAATGGAAAGATGTCGCCCACGGGCTTCGTGCCCGCAACCTGACTGCCCGCCTGGCGGGCGTGGAGGCTGCCGTGACCGAGCTCTACCCCAAGCGTCCGTTCTCGTGCATTGCCCTGCTGCTGGCCGCCGGCGCCGTCCTGGCCCCGGCCCTGGCCAGCGCCCAGACCCCGGCACCGCTGGCGGAATGGCAGTTCTCCGCCGGCATCCCGCTACAGAAGCTGTTTGAAGACACCATCCCCGACTGGCAAGTCCGGCTCGGCGCCGCGGCCATGGTGCGGCCGCGCTACGACGGCTCGTCGGAATACATCCTCATCGGCGGGCCCAGCATCGATATCCGCTACCGCGACCTGGCCTTTGCCTCGATCGGCGAAGGGCTGGGCGTGAACCTGCTGCGGGGCAAGAACTGGCGCGCGGGGATCGCGCTGTCCTACAACCTTGGGCGGCGCGCAAAGGAGGACTCGCCGCACCTGGACGGCATGGGCAATATCAACCCGGCGCCGGAAGGCAAGCTGTTCGCTGAATACGCGGTCTCGAAGGAATTCCCGCTGGTGCTGCGCATCGACGCGCGCCGCAGCCTGGGCGGCAGCGACGGCTGGGTCGGCGATATCGGCGCCTATATGCCGCTGCCGGGCAGCTCCGAGAAATTCTTCTGGTTTGCCGGCCCCACCGTGACCCTGGCCGACTCGCGCTACATGAACGCCTGGTACGGCGTCAGCGACTCGCAGGCCCGCGCCGGACGGCCCGCCTACCATGCGCGCGGCGGCATCAAGTCCTACGGCTTCGGCGTCAGCGCGGTGTGGTATTTCAACAAGCACTGGTTCGCCACCAGCGACATCGCGATCTCGCAGCTGGCTGGCGATGCGGCGGACAGCCCGATCACGCGCAAGTCGACCAACGGGGTCTTCGACCTGTCGATCAACTACGAATTCTGACGCCGATAGCCGTCCGCCCAGTGCGGCTATCGCACAGTGGATGGCCCGCGCCCGCGATTTGGACGGTACCGCCACGGTTCTTCGAAACTGCGTCCCGCATAATTGCGCCGGCCGGAATATCCGGCCGCAGCATCCCGCCAGGGGATAGTCGAAGAAGCCAAAGAAGGAGATGTAGTTGAAGTCCAGCATCAAGCATCGCGTGGCGCGCAGCGCGCGTTTCGCCGCCATGGCCATTGCCGGCCTGGCCGCCGCCCACACCGCCCCCACTGCCCTCGCCGCCGAAGCGTGGCCGGCCAAGCCGATCAAGGTGATCGTGCCTTACACGCCGGGCGGTTCCACCGACACCGTCTCGCGCGTCGTGTTCGAAAGAGTCTCGCAACGGCTGGGCCAGCCGATCATCATCGAGAACAAGCCTGGCGCCAACAGCACCCTGGGCGTCGGCGTGGCCGCGCGCTCGGCGCCGGATGGCTACACCTTCGTGTCGGTGCTGGCCGCCTACAGCGCGAACATGTCGCTGTATTCCAAGCTCAGCTACAAGCCCACGGATCTGGTGCCGGTGGCGGAAATGGCCGAGCTGCCGCTGTTCCTGTTCTCCAGCAAGAAGCTGCCGGTCAAGACCGTCGCCGAACTGGTCGACTACGGCAAGAAGCACCCCGACATGCTGACCTTCGGTTCCAGCGGCGTCGGCAGCTCCGCACACCTGACGGGCGAGCGCCTGGCGATGGAGTCGAAGCTCAAGCTGACCCATGTGCCGTACAACGGCAGTGCGCCAATCCTGCCCGCGCTGGTGTCCGGCGAAGTCTCGGTCGCCTTCGACCCGCTGCTGGTGCCGATGCCGCATGTGAAATCGGGCAAGATCAATGTGCTGGCCGTGGCCTCCGCCAAGCGCTGGCCGGGCGAGCCCAACATCCCGACCATGGAGGAAGCAGGTTTCCCCGGCTTCGTGATGAGCTCCTGGACCGGGCTGATGGCGCCTGCCGGCACGCCGCAACCGGTCGTGGCCCGCATGGCCAGGGAAATCGCCGCGGCCACGCGCAGCCCGGAGGTCGCGAAGAAGCTGACCGACCTCGGTTTTGTGCCGGTGGGCGGTACGCCTGAAGAGTTCCGCAAGCTGATCGAGCGTGATACCACGCGCTATGCGGAGATTGTGAAGGCGGGGAAGATTACGCTGGATTGAGGTTGTTGCCCGGCGGCTTATGTCTTGGCTGCCGGCGCAGCTTGGCCCACGCCTGCCATCGATTGGACCTTAATCTGGTCGAAGGCACATGCGACGCAGGATGGGCCAGCTAGAGGCGTTGCAACAGGTCCGGAAGGCTCCCGGAGCCACCGTTCTCGCCGCGATGGAGCAGTACATAATCTCCGCGTACCACAACGGCGACAGCCTGAAAATCAAGACGATATTGTGCGACGTCAAAAGAGATCATTCCGGTATGCAAAGAGCTTTTGTCTATTTCACCAATGTCAGGGAGAGGTGAGGTCCAGTCGCATTGCCTCACCGGCTCCTTGGGGACGTAGATGCGGAACGCCTACGGCTGCGAATCCCGCCCACGGCGCACACTGACCGCCTCGCCAAGCATGTCCAGCACTGCCACCGAGTCGTCCCACCCGATGCAGGCGTCGGTGATGCTCTGCCCGTATGACAACGAGGACGGACTGTGCACGCCCGGGGTGAACTTCTGTGCGCCGGGGAGCAGATGGCTTTCGACCATTACCCCGAAAATGGATTCACTGCCGCCGCTGATCTGTTGCGCCACGTCCCGCGCGACATCGACCTGCCGCAGGTGTTGCTTGCTGCTGTTGGCGTGGCTGCAATCCACCATCAGCGAGTTGCCGAGCCCGGCCGCTTCCAGTTCCCTGCAGGCGGCGGCCACGGAATCCGCATCGTAGTTCGGGGCCTTGCCGCCACGGAGAATGACGTGGCAGTCCGGGTTGCCCTTGGTATGCACCGTCGCCACCTGCCCGTTCTTGTGCACGCCCAGGAAGTGATGCGGACGCGATGCGGCCTGGATAGCATCGATGGCAATCCTGATGTTGCCGTCAGTGCCATTCTTGAAGCCAATCGGCGCTGAAACGCCCGAAGCCAGCTCGCGGTGCACCTGGCTCTCGGTGGTGCGGGCACCAATCGCGCCCCAGCAGATCAGGTCGCCTATGTACTGGGGCGAGATCACGTCCAGGAACTCACCGGCCGCCGGCAACCCGAGGCGATTGATATCGACCAGCAGGCTGCGCGCGATGCGCAGGCCTTCGTCGATGCGATAGCTTTCGTCCAGGTAGGGGTCGTTGATCAGCCCTTTCCAGCCCACCGTGGTACGCGGCTTCTCGAAGTACACACGCATCACGATCTCCAGCGACCCGGCGTGGCGCTGGCGCTGCTCCATCAGCCGCCGTGCGTACTCGAGTGCCGCCTGCGGATCGTGGATCGAGCAAGGTCCCATGATCACAAGCAGCCGGTCATCCTTGCCGTGCAGAATGCGCGAGATGCGCTGGCGCGTCTGGGTGACCAGGGATTCGACCGGCGTGCCCCGGATGGGGAAGAAACGGATCAGGTGTTCAGGCGGAGGCAGCGGAATGATGTCTTCGACGCGGGCGTCGTCAGTCACGCTGGTGCGGTCCGGCGGCGCCTGCCAAGCTTCGGCAATGGTCAACGGGGATTTCTGTGGATCATTCATGGCTAGCTCCTGGAGAACTGGGACAGGAAGACCGCCGGCGGGTGCCAGTCAGGCGCAGCAGCGGAATCCGGGCAATATGTCGTTGCGATGCGGCAGGTAGCAATGGCGACGGATCCTGAAGGGCGGCCCAGGCGCGCTGGTACGCGCCAGCAAACGCCGCATCCAGCCAGGACCTGGCTGCCCCCTCCTCAGCCCTCGTCGTTATGCATCCTCCCAAGACCACTGTCGTGATTATCAGCCCGGCGCAGCGCAATGCCAACCATGGAGATTGGCGAACCGCCAATCAGCGGTCCCAGTTTTTGCGGGGGAACTACTATGTCAGGCCGCCCGCCGAATGCCCATAGCCGGGCAAGACGGCAGCCGTTCACGCCCCGAAGCTTGGCTCGAATGCCGTCTGTGTCGCGTGCTGCGATTCGCGGAAGATCAAGCCGTAGACGCCCGGGTCGGAGCGGATTATCGAATCGATCTCACGGCATGCCAACCGAAGATCCGCACTTCCTTAAAATCGCGCTCGCCCACCGGACATGTCAAAGACAGCGCCTGCATTAAAGCGGCTGGCGTCCGAACATAGCCACGCTACCAGGTGCGCAGCCTCGGCCGGATCGCCCAGGCGCCCGGCCGAGCCCCTTTGCACCGCCGGTCACCAGCGCTGCCTTCCCCGAAAGATCATAGAAATTTGACACGGCATCCCCAGCGCGCCATGGCTGCGCAGAAGCGGTAGCGCCCACGGCAGACGCCGCCCCGCTTTATGACGCAGGCAACTGCCCTGAGCCTTGCCTCGTCGCGTCATCGGCGACAGGGCTTGCCATGCAGCCCACCCGCCGATCCCTACGGTACTAGCCCTCGTCGGGCATGCTCTGTTCGCTTCCAGACAAATACGTGCATGGTCGAAGGCGGCCACACAGACATGGTGTTCGCCGGCCGTCAGATGTCAGCGGAGTCCCTCTCGCGGTCGTCAATCTGCGCCACCGCGAAGGCTGAAGCTCAATAACGGCCCAGACCGTGACCAGCTAGCTGCCAGTCGACGTGTAGTGGCGCAGCCCGGTACGCCATGCGCCGATGGCCGCCAGGAGAAAAACGAAACCAGTCGAATTCGCCGGTACGCAAAAAGGTCTGCCCAGCACGTCGAAACCGCGCCCGATGGCATCGGCGATGGCGAACATGCAGTTCACCAGCCCGTAGAACAGCGCCACTTCGCCGATGCGCCAGCCCTGCACGTCGCCGAAGCGGTCGAACAGCGCCCAGACCGCGACCACCTCGATTCCGGTGACAAGGAACTGACCCAGCGTGACGCGTCCCGCTATCTAAGGTGAACGAAGGTCTCTTGTCGACCCTAAACAGCCTGTTGCACCCAGCTTGCCAGTGTCCCTTGACGACCACATATCAGGCACTGGAACATCCCGGTTGACTCGACACTCTGTAACTGGAACGCCTACAAAACGGAAAGCGATACGTGAGGGAGATTTTTCGGCGCCTGTCGACAGCCTTCCTTCTCCCGAAAGCGCGTTGTGAACCCTCGATGCTATGGCACAGACCGTCCCGCGGCATTGGTTTGTGCGGTGAGTATGCGCCCCGAAGTTTTTGAATGGCCTTCGCAAGGTCACTTGAGGATGGCAGACCGAACAGGCGAGCCTAATCTATGCTGAACAAAGACAATCGACGTCGCACCGTCGTGACTACGAACCAGCAGCGATCGCGTGCAACAATCGGATTCGCTTCTTATATTGCAACGGGCTCGACGCCATCACCGCCTTAAAAGGCGATGGAAACCGACAGCCTTACGACTCGCCCGTCAGGGGTCAACGCCGGATGGCAGCGGCTCCCGCGGCGCGGGGCGCACGCCCCAACCCAGCGGCGGTACACCAGGACGCATAGGGTGCCCGGGCGATGAGTACTGCAGAATCGTGTCGGTGTCCAGATGGATCAGTCTTACGCGGTGGGAATGGTTCCACCGTCGATCACGTACTCTGCCCCGCTGATCGCCGCCGCACGCGGCGAGATCAAAAAGGCGATCAGGTCGGCGACTTCCGCCGGCTTGCACGGCCGCCCGAGCGGGATGCCACCCAGCGCATCCATGATGATCTGCTTGCCGCCTTCGTAATCCGTACCGGCCTGGCTGGCAAGCCGTTCTGCCAGCGCAACTGCCGCTTCGGTTTCCACCCAGCCCGGCGACACGCGCACGACGCGCACGCCCTTAGGCGTGATTTCCTTCGACAGACTCTTGCTGTACGTGGACAGTGCAGCCTTGGCGGCAGCATAAGCCGTGGTCGATTCCGGCAAGGGCAAACGATTCTGGATGGACGTGACGTGGATGATGACGCCTGCACGTTGCTCAATCATCTTCGGCAACAACGCCCGATCCAGTCGTACGGCCGGAAACAGATTGAGGTTCAGCTCTTTCTGCCATTCGGTTTCATCCAGCGCGGCAAAACCGCCTGCCGGGGCTGACGATCCGCCCAGGACATGGATGATGGCGTCCACGCCACCCAGCCGGTTTTCGATGGCCTGTGCTACGGTGGCGCAACCCTCCGGCGTAGTGAGGTCGGCTTCGACGAACATGGCGTCGGGAATGAAGTCCGGCTTGGCACGAGCCGTCGTCAGGATGCGCGCGCCGAGTTCGCCGAGCAGTTCGACGACGGCGCGGCCAACGCCCTTCGTGCCAGCCGTGACCAGCACACGCTTGCCCGTGAGTTCGCGGTTCGTGGTCATCAGTGGATCTCTAGAAATTCAATCTTGTTGTCCGTGAGCCGGAATACATGTTTCAGGTCGGCGAGACCTCCGGGGAAGTTGCCAGCATATTGAGCCACGACAGTGACGCGGGCGTCGTCTTGCACGAACGTCAACGGCTCTACGCTATAGGCATACTTGCGCTGCGCTTCCGCCAGCCAGGTTTCGATTGCTTCGTGTCCCTGATACGTCTGGCCTTCATCGTGAACAACGGCCTTTTCGGAAAAAGCACGCCGCAGCGATGAAGGCGCGGCACCATTGCTCACCTGAAAAAAAGTGGAGACCGCATCGGGTAGTGAAATGTCCATGCAAGGAGCCTCTGATGGCAAAGTGTCGATACAGGAATTTTCGCTATAAACTTACTATTGAACAAGAACGCACGGAAAAGTAAGTTACCTACCTATGGGAAAGGAATACACCCCCGACACGGCCGCAGTTGGTGTCGAAGCAGTGCTTAAATTGCTGGAAGGGCGCTGGAAGCTGGTCATCCTGTTCCACCTTTTCGATGGCAAGGTGCAGCGTTTCTCTGATCTGGAGAAGCTCATCCCTGGTATTTCGCAAAAGATGCTCGCGCAGCAGCTACGCCAGTTGGAGGCGGACGGGATCGTGGCAAGAAAGCTCTATGCCCAGGTGCCGCCCAAGGTGGAATACCGGTTGACTGATTGGGGACAAGCACTCTGTCCCGCTCTGGACGCTCTTCTCAAATGGGCGGAGCAGCGCAACGAGTTGCTAAAAGCTGTCTGATGCCGAGTAGATTGCCCTAGGTAATCTCCGTTGATTGGCCGAGCAAGCCAAGCCGGATCAGACTCTCCGCGGTCGCAACAATGGCTTCTTCTCTCGAACACGGCGACCATGCGAGTCTGCCCAACTACAGCCGTGTGCCTAAGGAAGAGCGCCGCGTGAGCTATCGCACTATAGCTATTGCGCGGGCCAACGGCCCTTCGACCGCTTTGAGCGTCTGTTGATGGAGTCAAAAGAGTCCTGGAACACGACACGATCAATGACCGCAATTGGCCGCAAGCGACCGCTCGCCGGCCGTGATGTCATCAAACTTCAGTCTGCTCCGCCATCTCAAGCGCGTCGTCGACCTCGATGCCAAGATATCTGACAGTGCTCTCGATCTTAGTGTGTCCAAGCAGCAACTGTACTGCGCGCAGGCGTGAAGTCGGCTTGGGAAAAGGTGGTCAGATGAACGGAGTCCTCGTATCCGAATCCAGGCAGCAACGCTGTCACGGGTCTGCTCGGTGATCTCAAACTGCACCGGTCGATGGGTCTTTTGCTGAGTGACTGTGGCTCGGGCGGCCACGTGCCCGCCGTAGCATATGTCTTGGACCAGCAATCGAGTCAGATCGCAAGCTCGGAGCTTGCTGTCGATGGCCAAGTTGAACAGCGCAAGCTCGCGCGCCTTCGAGGACATTTGGAGTCTGGTGCGGATCGCCCAGATTTCCTTGAGCTTCAAGGGCGGCTTCTGACCCGTAAGCTTCCCTTTGTTCCAAGGAACGTGAGGCGCGGCGGGGGAGTTTCGCGTATCCATGACGATCTCCTTTCAGGTGAAGGGAGATTCAGTTTGCGCCTGCTGTAACGGTCGCTGTCCGACCCACTCCTACCCTTCATTAAAGCTTGGCGAGTGACTCAAGTTGAGGCCAGAGCGGACGCCGAAGCGGCATGTCTCGGCAGGCAACGCTAAATGCCGAGGCTGCCTGCCAGGCGTTCGGCCATCTGCATTTGGCGAAATGCTTCCACAACGTATTCGATGAATACGCGCGTCTTGGTTGGTATCAGTGTGCGCGTAGGGTAGTACAGCGAAATGGCGCCTGCATCGGCATACCAGCGTGGCAGTAAGCGCACCAGTTCGCCACGTTCAATCCATGGCAACACATCAGGTACAGCCAGCAATGTTACACCGAGCCCCAGTAGCGCGGCTTCACGCATCGCGGCCGGGTCGCTCACCACAATGCGTTCGGGCATGGTCGCGGCAACCTCGTTGCCGGCGGCATCGCGCATGGTCCATTGGCGCGTGCGCCCTGTGCGTCCGGAGCGCATGACGATGCCATCCATGACGTTCAGCATGGATGGATCGGCTGGCAGCGTGCGTTCCCGCAGATACGCAGGCGACGCCACGGCGACGACATGCGCCGGTGCCAGTGCGCGCGACACGAGACCCGGCGCCAGCTCGAAGCCCCCGCCTATAGCCGCGTCGAACCCTTCGGCAATCAAATCGATCGCGCGATTCTCGAAATGCCATTCCGGGCGGATCGCCGGATAACGCTTCAGGAAATCGGGAAGCAACGGCAGCACGTAAGCCATGCCGAACGACGGGGCCAGGCTGACTTTCAGCACGCCAGCCGGTTCGCCGTGGTCGTTCGACATGGCGGCGATGGCGGTTTGCAGAGCGTCTAGGTTGCCGCCGATGGATGCAAGGAAGCGTTCGCCAGCCTCGGTAAGCGTCAGCTTGCGTGTCGAGCGCTGAAAGAGTCGCACGCCCAGATTGCGCTCGAGCATGGCCACGTTGCGGCTGACGGCCGCGGGCGTCAGGGCCAGTCGGCGACCCGCCGCCGAAAAGCTACCGGTTTCGGCACTGCGCACAAAGGATTCGAGGTTGGCGAGGGTTTCCATCCGACTCAGCTTACACGATCGCTTGAAGTTGATTCCAGTCATTCGCGACTAATCACCGGGGAATCGCACGCCCATACTTCGTTCACACCTTGTGATTCACCCAAACCGGAGCTAAAAATGACTCAACAGACGCTTTCCCTGGTCGGCAAGATCGCCCTAGTTACTGGCGGTTCGCGCTCCATCGGCGCCGCCATTGCCCGCCGCCTGGCCGCCGACGGCGCGTCCGTGGCGCTGACCTACGGTGCATCACCGGATAAGGCCGCCACGGTGGTACGCGAGATCGAAGCGGCCGGCGGCCGGGCCATCGCGCTCGCCGCAGACGCCGGCGATCCTGCCGCGGTGCGCCGAGCCGTGGCCGCGACGGTCGACGCATTCGGTGGTCTCGATATCCTCGTCAACAACGCTGGCCTGGGCCTGGGCGGCGCTATCGAGGACATCCCGTTCGACACCTACGAGCGCATGATTGCGGTGAACGTGACCGGCGTATTTGTGGCCACACAGGAAGCGGTGCGGCATATGAAGGCGGGCGGGCGCGTGATCCACATCGGTTCGTCGATGGTGCGCTACGCAGCGTTTCCCACGGCATCGCTCTACACGCTGACCAAGGGTGCAATTGCAGGCTTCAATCGCAGTCTGGTGCGTGATCTGGGGCCGAAAGGCATCACGGTCAACACCGTCCACCCTGGCCCGACCGACACCGATATGAACCCCGCCGGCGGCCCGGTTAGCGAGATCGTAGGGCCCGGCATTGCCTTGGGCCGATACGGGCAGCCACATGAGATTGCCGGCGTGGTGGCATTCCTCGCCGGCCCGGACGCAGCCTTCGTGACCGGTGCCGAGATCGTTGCCGATGGCGGCTTCACCGCTTGAACAAGGAGTTCGTCATGCAAGCAAGCTACGGAAAGACCATTGGCATCATCGGCGCGGGCGCGATAGGCATGGCGTTCGCCACGGCGCTGGCACGCCACGGCATCCAGGCGGTGGTGGCCAACAGCCGTGGGCCTGAAACGCTTCGGGATGCCGTGAAAGCAATCGGGCCTTCGATTCGCCCGGGCACGCGCGAGGAAGCCGCAGCGCAGGACATCGTGCTGGTGGCTGTGAACTGGTCGCAGCTGCCACTGGCACTGAGCGGGCTGCCCGAATTTGGCGGGCGGATTGTCGTCGACGCAAACAACCCAATTGAGGCCCCGCTGTTTCGCCCCGCGGACCTGCATGGCCGCTCTTCGAGCGCAGTGTTTGCAGACCTCGTGCCCGGCGCGCGTGTTGTCAAGGCGTTCAATCACCTGCAACCCGCGCTGGTGTCTGGCGATCCGCAAGCAGAAGGTGGCCGCCGCGTGTTGTTTTTATCGGGTGACGATGCGAACGCCAAAGCCGAGGTGGCCACGTTGATCGATCGTCTTGGGTTTTTCAGCATCGATCTCGGTTCGCTCGATGTGGGCGGAAGGCAGCACCAATTTCCTGGAGGACCATTGGCGGCGCTTAACTTGGTGACAATGCGCTCGACTTGAAAGGCGGGACTGGAAGCAACCGAAAGAGGAACTCTAACGGCGGCCCGGCAAGCTCCATATAGTGCACGCGTCCGCTGTGGCAGAGCTTCGGCCATTCAGTCTGAGAGCCCGGCCGTCGCTTTCTGGCCGAACTCGGAAGTCCGTCGGTCGCCGACCTCCGCCGCGGCGTCGAACTTCCGCTCCCGACCCTGAACGGCCCTTCAGACTAGTGGAACCTCTACGGCCGCTACCGGGTTTCAAGCGGCCATCGCTAAGACTCGAAGCACCTTGGCAACAACAATCAAGGCTCGCCTTCACGGACCCCCGACGTATCGCTGTTAGACGTTTCGTTGTGCCCAGTGCGCGTCGTGACGCCCCCCTGAAGCGGGACGCGAAGTGCAGCGCATCGCTCGTCAATGAATCCGGTTCGTGAACCGAATGTAGAAGGCCGAGTTGCTTCCCTTCTTCGGCATCCACCACGCGAGCGGTTAGCATAAGGTCGCGCGCGTTCACCATGCCGACCAGACGTGGCAAGGTGTGGAACGCTCCCATGTCCGGTATTAAGCCGAGTTTCCCGAACGACATGCAGAAGCGCGCGCGCGTGGACGCCATCAGGAAATCGGCGGAGAGTGCCAGCGACATACCCGTGCCGAATGCCGCGCCGCCCACGGCCGCTATCACTGGCACGTCGAGACTGCGCAGACGGGCAAGCGTCTGATGAGCGCGTGTCAGGTTTCGGCGCATGGACGCGGCGACGTTGTCGCCTGTTCCGAGGCGCTCCTTCACTGCTTTCAAATTGCCGCCCGCGCAGAATGAACCTCCTGCGCCGGTGATGACAAGTGCGAAGACATCCTCATCGGACTCGACGCGGGCGAGCATGTCGGCATAGTCCAGCACCAGTTCCGTGGTCAGTGCATTGCGATGTTCTGGTCGCCGGTGCGTGAATTCCGCGACTCCACCAACAATCGATAGGTCGGACTCCCGAAATTGGATGGTCTCTGTCGCCATCAACTCTCCTTCTTGCAGATCTGTAAGAGATACCGCGCGCATGCTCCGCATGGTGGCAGAGCGGGCCGCGTGAAGTGGGGTGCGCAAAAAATCGCGCCTCTTCGAGCAGTGGCACCGAAATCGATATCACAGAATCTGTGGGGTCATTACGATTACTCCGTGCGGGCAATATGCGCGGCTGGCTCCGGGTCGAATAGCGCTTCAACAAGATGCGCACGGCGCGCACGGGTGGCTGCCTGGTTGACGTAGCCTTTGTCGGCGATCTCATTCGCGTCCAGCGAGGGCGGCTCAGCCATCAGCATTACGCGACGAATTGAAAGGCTTGCGGCGCTGGTAGACTGCGCACGTAGTCGCGCGCGGATGGCGTCAACGACAATTGGATGGTGTGCCAGAGCATCGGTATCGAGGTCCGCCAACTCCGGAGCGAGTTGGCGGCAGGCGGCCACATTGGGCCAGGCCAAGGCGGCGAGGTAGTCGCGGTCGTGGCCGCAGATCACTGCATCGTTGAGTAGCGGTGCACATTGCTCGACCAGGGCCAGCCGCATCGCACCAGTGCGTACCCATGTGCCGTTGGCCAGCTTGAAATCCTCTGCCGCGCGCCCAGCAAAGCTCAGGCCTCGAGTGGGATCGCCAGGATCGACCAGGCGTACCGCATCGCCCATTCGAAAGAAACCTTCCTCGTCGAATGCCGCGGCGGTCAGGTCGGGGCGATTGATATAGCCAGTGAACAATGACGGCCCTTTGATGCGGATCTCATAGCGACTGTCGCCGCCAGGCAGCGGCACCAGCTTGGCTTCGACGCCCGGTACGGGAACGCCTATGTTGCCAGCAGTCTCGGTAGGCCAACCGCAAAAGAGACCGATGCCGCTTGACTCGGTGCAGGCTAGTCCGGAGCAGAAGGCCACGCGCTCGCCAATGGTCTTCTCGGATAGCGCGTGGATACGGTCCCAGACATCCTTCGACAGGCTGGCACCGCCATAAGAGAAGTTCACCGCCTCTGAAAGCAGGTTGCGCGCGAGCATGGGATCGTTTTCGGCTTCCGCGACCAACAGGGCCCAGGCCGTGGGTACAGCAGTGAAAACTGTGGGCGCCACATCACGCATATTGCGCACGGTACGATCGAACTGGCCCGGTAGGGGACGTCCATCGTCGATGTAGTGGCTGCCGCCAACTGTGACGGCGCGCGTTAGGTTGAGCACACCACCCAACCCGTGGTGCCACGGCAGCCAGTCGAGATACGCGGACGGGCGGTCGAGCAACGCTCGAAAGTTGCCGAGGTAGTACGCGGAGACGGCGCGCAGATTGGCATGCGACAGAGCCACGCCCTTTGGCGCGCCGGTGGACCCCGAGGTAAGGAGCACGCGACACGTGTCACGGTCCTGGATTGCCGCGTGTGCATTCTCCACGGCAGCCCGGCGCGCGGGGGTGACTTCAGCGGCGATGAAATCGGACCACTGAAATTGACCATCCGTTGCGCCGTGTACCGTGATCACTGGGACGCCGGGCTTTGCAATGGTGGTTAGCGCGCGTGCAAATGGGGCTGCGTCCTGCACGAAGATCGCTGCTGGTGGTACTAGTTCCGCCACGTCACGCAGGCGCGTGAAATCCTGACTCATCAGAGAGTAGGCAGGCGAAACCGGTGCAACCGGCACGCCAACATGTTCGGCGGCCAGCAGCAACACCGCCAATTCGATCGAGTTGCCCGATAGGACAAGCAGAGGTCGATCGCGATCGAGTCCGAGGTCCAACAGCGCCGCGCCGACGGCCAGGATTTGATGCCAGAGTTCGGCCCAAGTGATGGCCCGCCAGTCGCCTTGACTGTCGCGTTCTGCAAACGCACGGACGTCCGGGCGATGCGCGGCCCAACGTGCAGCGTACTCGCCAAGTCCTTGTTGGGCGGAGTTGGCTGGCGGATTGGCGCAGCGCAATACGATGGTACCGTCGTCGCGATAATCGACAAGCGTGCGGCGCTGTGGAAACACCGTCTGCCGGTACTTGGGGGATGTGTCGGGGCGTACTGCGGAAAGCCCAGTCATGAAATGCGTCTCCTCAATCTGCGGCAGCTTAAACCGCGCCGCACGTGGCGGATGTCGCTTGCCGATTGGGAAAATCGGTTGGGCGATCGAATGACGCTACGCTACGCCAGAAGCGGGGGCGGCCTCTACCACCCGTGTCAGGTGGGAGTGGGAAAGCTTCCAGCGAGGCTCCGAACGGGCTCTCATGCGTGTGACGGTATCGCCGCGTGTAAGCGGCGCGTATTTGCCGCTTCACAGTCCTGCGTGGGAGGTCCTGTGAGCGATTTTCTGACCGCCGAGCGTGAGCACTGAGTTTTGCACCGCACCGGTGTTTCAGTGAAAGGACGTTGCAGCGTCTGTCGGCCGTCGCGGTCGCCTGGTCCGATCTGAGATGGTTGCATCCGTCGGCTTTCAGGGCAGAGCGGACCTCTGAATGTCCTCATGAAGCGTTGGGCGAGGGTCCGGAAATTGCCGACAAGCGACCTCCGCCGGAACACGGGTTCGGTAACGTTCCGGACAAACTTGCAGTCGCCCTCTGACCTGCATACCTGGCCAGTATGTCAAAATTCGTTTCCAATCGGCCAGCTTCGTTGACCGGTCATGTGCGAGCGTTTGATTCCTCGCGGCGGGCCAGCCCTCCTTGCTCCAGGGGAGTCATACTGACTAACCCGGCCCTGTGCTCGCCCCCCCGGTTAGCAGCGGACTGCGAGCCTCCATCACTCACTTGGAGGTAATCATGCAAAGCAACACCCCGGCTCCCCAAGAGCCCACCCTCGCCCAAAAGCAAGCCCAACTAGCCGAGAACCTGGCCAAAATCGACCGCGCCCAGGCTCGTCGCCACGCAAAGCCGCCCCACCCCCGCCCAGCAAGGCCGTCCCCCTGGAGGACCACATCCTTGAAGTCACCGACGACATCCTGCGTGTCAGCGTCGGTCTTCAGTCCTTCCTGACCTTGCTGGACCTGCAGAGCGACACCATCCCCCAGGGCATCGGCCTCCACGCCCTGCTCTTGCCGCTCAAGCAGCAACTGGACGAGAGCGCCAACCGCCTGCAGGCGCTGGTCTGACGAAGAGCGCTGCTGACCGCGCAACGGATGAGCAGCGCTGAAAAGCAAACGGCGTGAGCCAGTTGGTCTCGCGCCGTTTGCATCTTCCCGATGGTCGAGCGGTGCAAGCCGCAGATCCGCATCGAGATCCGGAGCTTCGAGGCGATATGCCATCACCTCGCAAAGCTGCGGTCCGGCACGCATTCCGGCCAGACCGCGGCGACCGGACGCTAGCCCAGCCCGGTTGCCATCGCCGGGTCCGTCACGCCATGCTGGCCAGTCTCCAGGCGACCTGCGAAGCGCCGTTCGAATCCGCTTTCGGCTTCCGTGACCGTGAAGTCGTACCAGTTGCCGCTCTCCTGCAGCGGCCAGTGGTGCTCCACCTCGGCGCCGGCCGTGATATGGAGTTGCCACGGACCGTCGCTACGATAAGCGTTGGGCGTCACCACCAGCGTCAGCGGCTTGCCGCCACCGTTGACCGCGCCCTTGCCGTCGTTGCGCGCAGACAGGTAGACACTGCCCTTGTCCAGGTCGTAGCAGACGCGGACCTCAGGGGCATCGGCCATGGCGTCCGCGGGCAGCTGGCCCTTGAACATGCGCACGAAGCCGTTAGGCCCGTAGACCGCCAGGTCATAGCGCCCGTTGTCCGTGGTGCGCGCATCCCATTCATCGTCCAGCATCTTGCCGGGCTCGACCGTGTAGCGGCGCGGAATCTGGTCCAGATGGAGCCGGTCGTAGACATGGAAGACCGCGCCCTGCTCCCCCGTATTGCTGAAGATCAGCTTCAGCTTGCCGATGGTGGGCTCGGCCAGCGCACTCGCATGGAGGACATAGGGCAGCGCGCGCGAATACTTGGTGCCAGTCTCCTGGAACAGCGACGCCGGCACGACCGGTGCCGCCGCCTTGGGTTTCGCCAGCTGCTCGGCGATCACCTGCTTGTAGTTGCTGGTATCCGGCAGCGTCGGGAACACCTGGTCATTCGGCGTCCTGAAATCGAAGACGGAAGTCAGGTCGCCGGCCACTGCGCGGTGCCACGGGCTGATCGCGGGCACCGTGATGCCGAAGCGCTGTTCCAGGAAACGCCCCATCGAGGTGTGGTCGAACACCTGCGAGTTGATCCACCCGCCGCGCGTCCACGGCGAGATCACATACATCGGCACGCGCGGGCCGAACCCGTACGGGCGCAGGCGGATGGTCTCGCCGCTGGTGGTGGTGCCGTCGAGCGCCGTATTGCCGGCGGTGTCGAAGTATTCGCCGGTGACGTCGACGGTCGACTTGCCGTGCAGGACGCCATTGGCGTCGTAGGACGGCACCGCGGCCGGCGGCATATGGTCGAAGAAGCCGTCATTCTCATCGAAGGTGATGAAGAACACGGTCTTGCTCCAGACCTCCGGGTTGGCGGTCAGCGCCGTCAGCACCGTGTTGATGAAGTCCGCGCCTTCGGTTGCGCTCGACGGGCCGCCCGGATGTTCGGACTGCGCCGGCGTCGGCAGGATCCAGCTTACGGCCGGCAGCGTGTCGTCCCGCACATGCGCGGCCAGCTGCTCGATGGTCCAGCTGCTCATGCCGTTGTCGTAGAGCGGATTGCCTGGCTGCGCTTCACGGAAGCTCTTGAAGGCGAGCCCGCCATGCAGCAGGCCGCCCCAGTTGGCATTGGGGTTCTGGTAGATGCGCCAGCTGACGCCCTTTGCCTGCAGCAGTTCCGGCAGCGTGGACCACCGGAAGGCGGAACCCTTGTAGGTGTAGCCCGGCGTGGGCAGCTTGCCGCTCACGCTGCAGCGCAGGTTGTTGACCTCCGCATCGTCAAGCGTGCAGTTGCGCCCCGCCTCGCGCATCGCGGGGTTGTAGTTGGAGCCCGACATGAAGGTGATGCGGTTCGGGTCGGTGCCGCCGGCGTGGCTGCAGTGGTAGGCGTCGCAAAGCGTGAAGGCCTCGGCCAGCGCGTACTGGAACGGAATGTCTTCACGACGGTAGTAGCCCATCGAATGGTCGTTCTTGTACTTGGCCCAGAAGCCGAAACGGCCCTGGTTCCACGCATTCTGCGCATCCATGAAGCTGTGCGGCGTGCCGGAGACGCGCAGCGCGTTGACGGTCGCGCTGTCGAGATGGAACGGCGTGATCTCGCGCGTGCCGTTCGACTCGAACCACACCGGCTTGCCTGACGGCACCGGCACCGGGAAGCGGTCGCCAAAGCCGCGCACGCCGCGCATGGCGCCGAAGTAATGGTCCAGCGCGCGGTTTTCCTGCATCAGGATCACTACGTGCTGCACGTCCTGGATCGTGCCGGTATTGACCGCAGCCGGAACGGCGAGTGCGCGGGCGATGCTGGGCGGCAGCATCGACAGAACCGAAGCAGCGGCAGCGCTTTTGACGGCGCCGGAGAGGAAGGTGCGTCGATCGATTTTGGTCATGATCGGGGGAATGGTAGGAGCGGACGATGGGGGAAGGGTCGCGGATGTGTCAGGGTGCGCAGTGCATGCCCTGCTTCGACGCTGCCGCGTCTTCGGCTGCTGCCGCCTGCATGGTTGTCTTGACGGCCTGGGGAGTGATGCTGCTGCTATCTTCGCCGCCACCGCATGCGGTGAGGGCCAGGGACAAAAGCGCCGCGAGCAGCGCGGCGCGGCCAGACCACAATGGGTTGTTCATGAGGACTCCTTATGTTCGAGGGCCAGGGGGAAGGGACTGACGCGACTCGAAGCGTAGGGGGCCGATGTGACATCCAAATGAATATTGCTCAATACAATTGTTTTTACATTTGAATTATCCTCATTTTCTGGCCGTGGAACGGCACCCCCCGTCACTGACGGGAGCAAGGCTGGACGACAACTGCAGCAGGAAAATGTCAGGATGCCGGCGCGGGTCGGCTGGGGCTCAATATCGCTTGAGCGACAGGACGTCGAACGTACGCCGCAGCGTTTCGACGGAGTGGTCGTAGTCCGTCAGCGCGAGGCAGGCGATCAGCACATCGATGATCGCCAGTTGCGCCAGGCGGCTGGTCATCGCCTCGGTCCGGAAGCGGGTCTCGCGCGCCATCGTGAACAGCACGACGTCGGCGAAGGCCTGGATCGGCGACTTGCCGAAATTGGTGATGCAGATGGTGCTGGCACCGCTCTCCCGCGCCAGCCGCGTGGCCGTCACGGTTTCGTGCGTGCTGCCCGAATGCGAGATGGTCAGCGTGGCAACCCTGGGGCCCGCGAGCGATGCGCTGATGGCCTGGATATGCGAATCCACCACCGCCTTCACGTTGAGCCCGATGCGCAGCATGCGGTACTGCGCATCCTCGGCGATCGGCGCCGCGCTGCCGATGCCATAGATCTCGATGCGTTCGGCCGCCCTGAGCATGGCGACCGCGCGCTCGATCGCGGCCACGTCGAGTACGGCGCTGGTGTCATGCAGCGTCTGGACGTTGCTCTGGAAGATCTTGCGCATGACCGCCGGGCAGGTGTCGCCGGGCTCGAGGTCTTCGTGGATGATCTGGACCCCCTGCACCAGTTCCTGCGCCAGCAGGATCTTCAGTTGCTGGAAGCCCGTCGCGCCCAGGCTCTTGCAGAAGCCGACCACGCTGCCCTCGCTCGCATTGGTGCGCTCGGCCACTTCGCTGACCGACATATGGATCACGGTCTGCGGATACCGGGTCACGAAATCGGCAATGCGCTGCCCGGCCGGCCCCAGCGAGTCCCGCATGCTGTGAATGCGCGCGAGCATCGCCGACGTGGTGGGCGACGGCGGCGCTGGCTCGGCGGTCTGCGCGGTCTCCGTTCTGGCCGATGACGCCTGCGACGACGATTTCCGGGCCGGCGCCGCGCCCGCGCCGCGGCGGCCCTTTACCATGGGCCCCGCCCGCTCAGGGACTGACGATACGGCGCGAAGCCAGGGTGGCAAGACGGAATCGGCATCAATCGACCTGCAAAGTGTATGGTGAATTCAGTGTTCCGGATGAAACCGGCAAGGCACGGCACGATGATAACTGTTTGCGTTGACAATACCGTTTTCCGTTGCCCCTGCCACGGAACTGGTCGCGAGCGCCCGGCCTCCAGAGGATTGCATCGACCGATTGAATCCTGAGCCCTTCATGGGTCATTCGAAGGCCGCCCCAACCGGAAGCACGTCCGCATTGCGGTGCCGCAACAGGAAATCGCCAGCCTGGGCGCTGCCATCACCACCACTACCGCGACGCGGAACCAGGCCATCCGCGAGCTCTCTTCCGGGCAGTCAATGCTGGCGGGCAGCCTGGCGATGAACTAGCGCGCCAGGCTGCGCCGCTCAGTCGCGATACGCCCGCAAGTCGACCATGCAGCCAGCATCGTCCGCAATCAGGCGGAACGCGGCAGGCTGGTAGTCGGCATCGATGGCCAGCAACCCTGTGACGCAGGCAAGCAGCGTGCCGCAGGTCGTCCGGATCCATGCGTATGACACTAGCGCAACACCCGGCATTGCGGCTTCAGCATGAGCGGCGCCGCGCTCAGTGCCGCCGCCGTTTCGAATGACACGCCTTCGGCCAGGCCGGTGACCAGCAGCCCGCCGCCAGGCTGCACGTCGATCACCGCCAGGTCCGTGTAGATGCGGTCCACCACGCCAAGGCCGGTAACGGAATAGCTGCAGCGCTCCACGAGCTTGGGTTGGCCGTCGCGGGTGACATGCTCCATCATCACGAACAGCCTGGCCGCTCCCGCCACCAGGTCCATGGCGCCACCCACGGCGGGAATCGCGTCGGGCCCGCCGGTCGACCAGTTGGCCCAGGTCGCCCGTGGCGGAGACCTGGAAGCCACCCAGCACGGTGATGTCGAGATGCCCGCCGCGCATCATCGCGAAGGACATTGCATGGTCGGAGATGGAAGCGCCCGCCAGCAACGCGACCGGCTCCTTGCTGGCATTATCGAAGATGCCTGGCGTCATCACCTGCTCTGGCGCCAGCGTGCCCAGCGGCACGATCTCATCGACCTGGACGATGGTGTGTCGGGCTGCAGTGCACATCACCGGCCCGAAGTTGCGGCCCGCATAGCGGTAGTCGAGGTTGCCCCAGCGATCCGCCCGATGCGCCTTGACCAGCGCGAAATCGCCGCGCAAGGGTTGCTCCAGCACATAACCCCTGCCATCGATCTCGCGCGTTTCCTTGCCCTCAGCCAGGGCCGTGCCATACGCGGTCGGCGTAAAGAACGGCCCCAGTCCGGCGCCGGCGGCGTGCATGCCCCGGCCGGCCGGTCTTGGTTCATTGCTGCGGAATGCCGGTGTCCTTGACCACGCGCGCCCAGCGCTCGCGCTCGCTGTTGATGAAGGTGCCGAAGTGAGCGGGCGTATCGCCGCCTGGGATACCCCCTAGCTCCGCCAGCCTTGCCTTGATGTCGGGCTCGTCCAGGATGCCGGCGACGGTCTTCTGCAGCCGGTCAATCACCTCCCGTGGCGTGCCGGCCGGCGCCACCAGGCCGAACCATGCCGTCACCTGGAAGTCGTTCACGCCAGCTTCCTTCATGGTAGGCACATCAGGCAGCTCGGGCACCCGGCTGGCGCTGGTCACCGCCAGCGCGCGCAGCTTGCCCGACCGGATATGCGGCAGCGAGCTGGGGAGATTGTCCACCATCATGGTGACCTGTCCCGCGACCAGGTCGGCCACGGCCGGTGCCGCACCCTTGTAAGGAACGTGGATGAGATCAGTGCCGGTGCGCTTGCGGAACAGCTCGCCGGAAAGGTGGACCGACTGGCCGGTGCCCGAGGAGGCAAAGGAATACTTGCCGGGCTGCGCCTTGGCCAGCGCGACCAGTTCGGCCACGGTTCGGGCCGGCACGCTGGCATTGACGACCAGGACATTGGGTACCGACACCACCATGGTAATTGGCGCAAAGTCCTCGGCGCGGTAGGGCAGTTGCCGGTACAGGCTGTAGTTGATGGCATTGGGCCCGATATTGCCCATCATCAGGGTGTAGCCATCGGCGGCAGACTGCCTGAGCGCCTGGGCGCCAATGATGCCGCCTCCGCCGGCGCGGTTTTCCACCACCACCGGCTGGCCAAGCAACTCGCCCATGCGCTTGCCGACCAGGCGCGACGCGATATCCGTTGTACCACCCGCGGCCGCCGGCACGATCAGCCGGATCGGCTTGTCGGGATATGCCGCCAGCGCTGTGCCTGGGGCCACCACGACGGCAACGCCAACCACCCCCGCCATCCCGGTCGCCGCTAGTGCCAGCCTGGCGCGCGCCAGCCACCGCCCATCGAAAGCCTGCTTCATCGTCATCTCCTTTTACGGTCGCGCCATGTTCCTGGGATGTGGTTCCAGCGCTGCGTCAATGACGATAAATCGCCCGTCAGGGCACGTGAATTCACAATTCGCAAAAGAAGGCTTCTGCCTGACGGAACCCATGCGTACGCTGTGGCACCGCTATCGGCGGCTATCGACCTTTTCGAGAAAAATCCGGGCTGTGCATTAACTTTTCTCCGAGTTTTGACGCCGGTTTCCGGCATCAATACCGCGGTTTCCGCAGCAGCTCACGGATTTTTCCAGGCGAGCGCATTCGCACCCGATTGCAGGCGGCAATGCGCTTCACAAGCATCGTGTCGTCCCTGTTTCACGCGCCAGGCTGCGCCGCTCAGTCGCGATACGCCCACAAGTCGACCACGCGGCCACCGTCGTCCGCCATCAGGCGGAACGCGGCGGGCTGATAGTCGGTGTCGATGGCCAGCACGCCGGTGGCGCTGGCCGGCAGCGTGCCGCAGGCCGACGTGGACAGCTTGAGGCTCAGCGAATTCGGCATGGCATGCGTGGCGAGCGTTCCCGATAGCTGGCATGCAGACGCGCCGGGCGCGATCTTGCCTTCTGCCGTGACGGTGAAGCTTGCGCTGGCACCCGAGGGCAGCACCGCGGTGTAAGCGCCAGCCACGTTGCCGGGCTCTACCTTCGCCGAGGGCACGGCAGCCTGGCTCAGCAGCTTGACGCTGGCCGCGGCGTCCGCGCCCGGTGCGGCGACCCAGCTGCCGTTCTTGTCGCGGCGGTAGATGGTGGTGGCCTTGTCTTCGGCATCGGCCAGGGCCAGGTAGCGGCTGCCGTCCGTGCCGGCGTAGTACTTGCCGACGGTCGGGTTGTCGGCGTCGCCCACGCTGACAACGTAGGCGCCCGGATCGAGGTCCGTGACGGACACGCTCGCGGTGGCGGGCGGCGTGGTGTTGTCGGACGCGTCGTTGCCGCCGCAACCGGCGAGCCCCAGCACGGCTGCCAGGGGGAACAGGGAAATGAGGCGTTTCATCGGGACCTGCCTCACTGGCCGAACAGTTCACCCAGGCGCAGGCGCAGCCATTGCTGGCCGGCGGGGCGCTGGTCGAAGCCGATCTGCATGGCGGTGACGGCCGTCCTGGTCTTGTAGACGACGGACTCGTCCTCGGCCTGCGCGGTGGTCGGCGTGCCGCTGCCGGCGCCGATGCCGAGCCCGTACGGCGCGGTGCCGTTGAACTTCAGCGCATAGGCGTCGAAGGTGCCATGCCGCGAGAACGCGAACGGCGTGGCGGCCGTCGGCGCGTTCGGGAAGTTGACATTCAGCGCCAGCCCCGCCGGCAGCAGCGGACCACCGTTGGTCTTGGCACGCAGCGTGTTGATGAGCTTGATGGTCAGTTGCGCCACCACGCCCGACACCGGGCTCGCCAGGCCGGCGTTGTCGACCGAGTCGGTGCCGGCGCTCAGCGCGATCGACGGAATGCCGCGCGCCGCGCCGAACTGCGCGTTGCTGACGGTGCCCGAGCTGTTGACGATGCGGCCCACGTTCTGCCCTTCGTTGGGCCCGGACAGCACCAGGTCCGGCGCCTTGCCCCAGCGCGCGGGGGCCAGCACGTCGAGCCCGTACATGGTCGCCATCACCGGCGTGCCGTGAGCGTAGTGGTAATCGCCGTTGGCATAGCCCGGCTTGGTGAAAGGCCCCACCGCCGGCTCGCCGGTGGCCGCCGCGCCGTTGTGGCAGCCGCCTTCGGCCTCGACCTGGGTCTTGTCGTTGTCGGGCACGATGACCGTGGTGCTGTACATCACGATGCCGGCGCCGCGGCCACTCTGGCCGGTGCAGGGCACGCTGACGATGACGTTGTGGCCGGCGCCCTTGAGGGCGTCGTACAGCGCCTTCAGGTTGCTGGTCAGGCCATCGTCGTTGGTCAGCAGGATGTTCAGGGCGAAGGCAGGGCTCGCCGTGGCGGCCAGCAAGGCCGCGGCGATCAGTCGGGTTTTCATGGCGGTGGTGTCGAGGCGGTTCAGGAGTGCGGGCAAGGCGCGCCCACGGTGCAGACAAGGCAATTCCGGGCAGCCCGATCAGGCTGGCTGGCGCACGCGCCGGCAGCGCCAGGTGTGGGGGGCGCGGGCCGGGCGCAGCGCCCTGTGGTGTCCGGTAGTGGACGGACGCTACGTTACCTGCGCTTCGTTACAGTTGCGTGAACAACAAAGCGGTGCCTGGCGATGAATCAGGCGTGCAAGTAAACCGCTCTACGCACAGGCATGACCTGGCTTCTGGCCGTGCGTCTCAATGAAAATCCCGGCTCCCCACCATCAACCGCCCCAGCATCGGACTTAAATCCACCAGCTCCTTGGCCACCAGGTGGCGCACGTCGCCCTGGCGCTGCCAGGTGCCGACCACGCCCAGCAGCGTGGCGCCCAGCACCTCCTTGCGCTGGCGCTCGACCAGGTCGGGCCACAGGATCAGGTTGACGGAGCCGGTCTCGTCCTCGATGGTGGCGAAGATGGTGCCGCTGGCGGTGGATGGGCGCTGGCGCACGGTGACGATGCCGCAGGCGCGCACGCGGCGGCCGTTGGCGCAGCGCGCGAGCTGGCTGGCGGTGGCAAAGCGCATCGCCGCCAGCTTGTGCCGCAGCAGCGCCAGCGGGTGCGACTTGAGCGACAGGCCCAGGCTGGCATAGTCCGCCGTCACGTCTTCGCCGAGCCGGGGCGCGGGCAGCGCCAGCGCGGCTTCGGCGGGCGGCGCTTCGTACAGCAGGTCGCGGTGCGCGGCATGCGCGGCGGCGGCGCGGGCCTGCCAGCGGGCCTGGCGGCGGTTGCCGGCCAGCGGCGCCAGTGCGTCGGCGGCGGCCAGCACGTCGATGTCGTGCCGGTCCAGGCTGGCGCGCAGTGCCAGGTCTTCGACGCTGTCGAACGGACGCTGGGCGCGCGCGGCCTCGATGCGCAGCGCGGCCGCTTCGCGCATGCCCTTGACGCGGCCCAGGCCCAGGCGCACGCGCGGATGCTGCGGCCTGGTGCGGGCCTGCGCGTCGGCGACATCGGCCTCCACCGGCTCCAGCGTGCTGTCCCAGCGGCTGATGGTGACATCCACCGGCAGCACCTGCACGCCATTGCGGCTGGCGTCCTGCACCAGTTGCGACGGTGAATAGAACCCCATCGGCTGGCTGTTCAGCAGCGCGCACAGGAAGGCGGCCGGATGATGGCACTTGAGCCAGGCGCTGATATAGACCAGCTTGGCGAAGCTGGCGGCGTGGCTCTCGGGGAAGCCATACTCGCCAAACCCCTCGATCTGCTTGCAGATCGCCAGCGCGAAGGATTCCGGGTAGCCGTTGCCGGTCAGCGCGCGCACCAGCGCATCCTGGTGCTGGCGCAGGTCGCCGCGCCGCCGCCACGCCGCCATCGACCGGCGCAGCTGGTCGGCCTGCCCCGGTGAAAAGCCAGCCGCGTCGATGGCCAGCTGCATCACCTGCTCCTGGAAGATGGGCACACCCAGCGTGCGGCCCAGGACATTCTCGATCACCTTGTTGAAATAGGCCGGCGGCTGCTGCGTGCGGCGGAAGGCCTCGCGCCGTTTCAGGTAGGGATGCACCATGCCGCCCTGGATCGGGCCGGGCCGCACGATGGCGACCTCCACCACCAGGTCGTAGTACTGGCGCGGCTGCAGCCGCGGCAGCATCGATTGCTGCGCGCGCGATTCGATCTGGAATACGCCGATGGTCTCGGCCTTGCAGATCATGTCGTAGGTGTCCGGGTCTTCCTTGGGGATGTCTTCCATCCGCGTCGGCAATGCAGCGCGCGCCAGGTCCGGGTTGGGGATCATCTCCAGCGCGCGCCGGATCGCCGACAGCATGCCCAGCGCCAGCACATCGACCTTGAGCAGGCCCAGCGACTCCAGGTCGTCCTTGTCCCACTGGATCACGCTGCGGTCGGCCATGGCCGCGTTCTCGATCGGCACCAGCCGCGACAGCTTGTGCTGCGCGATCACGAAACCGCCCACATGCTGCGACAGGTGGCGCGGAAAGCCGCGCAGCTGCGCGGTCAGGCTGGCCCACTGCTGCACCGCCGGCGATTCGGGATCGAGCCCGTAGCGGGCGATCTTCTCGACAAAGCCGCGGCCGCCGTCCCACCAGGCCTGGCCCTTGACCACCTGCTCCACCACGCTGGCGTCGATGCCCAGCGCGCGGCCCACGTCGCGCAATGCGCTGCGCGAGCGGTAGGTGATCAGCGACGCCGCCAGCGCGGCGCGGTGGCGGCCGTATTTCCTGTAGATGTACTGGATCACCTCTTCGCGCCGCTGGTGCTCGAAGTCCACGTCGATATCGGGCGGCTCATCGCGCTCGCGCGACAGGAAGCGGCCGAACAGCAGGTTGGCCTGCTCGGGGCTGACCTCGGTCACATACAGGCAGAAGCACACCAGTGAATTGGCGGCCGAGCCGCGGCCCTGGCACAGGATGCCCTCCCCGCGCGCAAAGCGCACGATGTCGTGCACGGTCAGGAAGAAGGGTTCGTAATGTTTTTCTTCGATCAGCTGCAGTTCTTCTTCGAGCTGTTTCTCCCACTCCGGCTTCAGGCCGTTGGGAAAGCGCTCATGCTTGCCGCGCGTGACCTCCTTGCGCAGGTAGGAGATCGGCGTCTCGCCGGCCGGCACCAGTTCCTCGGGATATTCATAGCGCAGCATCCCCAGCGAGAAATCGCAGGACTCGGCAATCTTCAGCGTCTGCGCCAGCGCCTCGCGCGGGTACAGGCGCGACAGCACCTGGCGCATGCGCAGGTGCTGCTCGGCATTGGGCGCCAGCGCCATGCCGCATTCGGCCAGCGGCTGGCCCAGCCGGATCGCGGCCAGCACATCGGACAGCGGCTTGCGCGAACGCACGTGCATGGTGACCGCGCCGGCCGCCGCCAGCGGCACGCCGGTCTGGGCCGATACCGCTTCCAGGCGCGCGCGGTGCAGCGCGTCGGCATGGCCCTGCAGCTGCTCCAGCGCAATCCAGGCACGTTCGCCGAAGACCGCGCGGCACCACTCGGCCTGCTCGCGCAGCAGTTCAGGATCGGCGCAATAGTCGGGCAGCAGCAGCGCCACGCAGCCGGGCATGCCGCGCAGGTGCGCTTCGTCGGCGGCGGGCGCGGCCAGGTCCTCGGGATGCAGCCGGTAGGTGCCCTTCTGCGCGCGCCGCCGGCCCAGCGTGATCAGCTCGCTCAGGTTGCCAAAGCCCTCGCGGTGCTGGGCGATCAGCACCAGCCGCAGCGGCGCGCGCTCCGAGCCATCGGCCGGGGTCAGGCTGAAGCGGCTGCCGATCAGCAGCGAGAAGGCATCGGCGGCGCGGGCCAGCGCCTGCAGCCGCTGGTGGCGGCTGGCGTGGGCATGGGGATCGTCAGCGCCGGCGTCAGGCTCTTCGTCATGGTCCAGCAGCGGCTCATCCACGCTCTCTTCGCCGCGTGCGGCGCTGCGCGCCACCGCGTCGTGCAGGCGCTTGCGCAGGGTCTCGATGGCATCGTGCGCGCGCGCGGTGCCGGCCACCGAGCATTCATCGGTCAGCGCCAGCCCGCTGTAGCCCAGGCCGAAGGCGCGCTCGATCAGCTCGCCCGGGTGCGAGGCGCCGGTCAGGAAGGTGAAGTTGGAGATGCAGTGCAGCTCCACGTAATCCGGCAGCGCCGGCAGCAAACCCGGCAGCGAGGCAGGCAAGGACAGCGCGCTCATGCGAACAACCCATGCAGGAACCAGCGGTACTCGCCGCCCTCGTCCTGCGCCGCATGGCCCGGACGTTCGCGAAAGATCCAGCAGCGCAGGCCGTCGGCGCGCTCGGCGATAAAGTAGTCGCGCGTGGCCAGCGCGCCGTCCCACCAGCCGGCCTCGATGCGCTCAGGGCGGCTCAGCAGCGCCAGCGGGCCGCCGTGGCAGGGCCGGTGGCGCTGCACCGGCAGCGGCAGCGGTTGCGGCAGCAGCCACAGCGGGCGCTCCGGCTGCGGGCCCGGCAGGCTGGCGGCCTTGTTGCCGCCGGGTTCGTCGACCGGGCACCAGCGGTTGGCGCGCTCGGGCCGGTGGTCGGCCAGCGGCCGCGGCTGCAGCACGTTGTCGCGGCCCAGCCGCGCCATCAGCGTATCGAGCAGGCGGCCCAGGTCTTCCGGCGTGCCGCCGGGCTCGGGGAACAGCGCATCGCTTTGCGGCACGCATGCGGCCATCGCCTCAACGCGCAGCGCCAGGCCGGTCACGGGGGCGTGGAAGTTGAGCTTGTCGAGCTTCTCGCGCAGCAGCCGCGACAGGTGCGCGGGATCGCGGCTGGGCTGGGCCAGGCCCACCGGCACCTCGGTGCCGTCGGTGTCCACGCCGCGCCGGTAGCGCTCATGCTCCAGCACCAGCACGCAGCGCGTGACGCCGGCCTGCTGCACTGCCAGCCAGCCGGCCAGCGCCAGCAGCAGGCGCTGCGCGCCGGCCAGCACGCCCTCGGCGGATTCGATGCGGCCCGGCAGGTCCATGCGCTGCGCAAACGCGGGCGGCGCCACAAACCAGACGAAGCGCGCCGGCGCCTCGCCATAGGCCTGGTCCAGCCGCGCCAGCAGCGCCGGGCCCAGCCGGCGCGTCAGGCCCGCGCGCGGCAGGCGCCGCACCTCGCCCAGGGTGCGGCAGCCGATGCCGTCCAGCCAGGCCGGATCGGCCAGCGTGTGCAGCGCCTCCACCGGCAGGCGGTCCAGCAGCCGGTGCAGGCGCGCCATGCCCACCGCGCGGCGCCCGGGCCGCACCACGCCGCGCCGCGTGCGCCGCAGTGGCTGGCGCGCCAGCCACGCGGCGCCGTGCGCGGTCGGGCCTGAGCCCACCTGGGCAAAGGTGCCAAGCTGGCGCACGCAGGCACGCACCGCGCGGCACAGCGCGCGGTGGCCGCCAAACAGGCGCAGGCTGGCGGTGACGTCCAGCATCACCGTGGCCGACTCCGGTTCCTCGTCGACGGACACGCCCGGCGTGAAATGCAGCAGCGCCAGCGCCACCGCCTCCATCAACGATGCTTCCGCGGCGAGGTCGCGCTCCAGTTGCACGATGTCGGCCGACCGCGCCTGCACGCCGCCGCGGCGCATGCCGTAGCGCACGCCGAGCTGCATCGCCGGGCCGTTGGCCAGCACCACCTGCTCGCGCGCCATCACCGCCACCGGCAGCGCATGGTGCAGCGTGGCGGTGGCGGCAGACGCGCTCACGGCGGGCGCCAGCTCAGGCCAGTTGGGCTGCAGGGCGTCCAGGGGCAGGCGCGGCAGGTGCACCGCGATCCAGTACGGCATCGGAAGAAGATGGAGAAGACGATTCAGACAAGGCAGGCGCACCTGCCGGGACAGGCCAGGCGGCTGCGCGCGTGGCCGCCGCCATCCCGTCCAGGCGCAGCAGCAGCGGCGTGTCCCGCACCGGCCCGCGCCGCTTGTGGAAGGTGATCGACAGCACATTGCCGGGCAGCGGCGCCAGCAGCAGCCGCAGCACCGCCGGCGACGACTCGCGCAGCGCCGTGGCCGGACGCAGCGCCCATGCCACCGCGTCGCCGGCCTGCGCCAGCACCTGCAGACGGCGCAGCGCCTCGGGGCGGGCCGCGGGCAGCCAGACCAGCACGCCGCCAAAGGCCTGGCTGCGCAGCACCTGCTCGGCCGCCCACAGCATGTCGGCCTGTTGCGCGGCCTTGCCGGCGCCGGCCGGGGGGCGCATCCAGTAGAGCTGGCGCGCCGGCAGGCCGGCCGCGGCCAGCCCCATCGCATTGGGCAGGTAAGGCGGCGCCACCAGCGCAATACGGCGCCCGGCCCCGGCCAGCGCGCGCAGCGCCGGCAGCAGCAGGCGCAGCTCGCCCGCTCCACCCTGCGCCGTCAGCAGCTCCGTCAGCCCGCCCGCCGGCCAGCCGCCGCCGGGCAGCTCGGCCGACAGCGCGTCATATCCGGTCGGGCATACCGCCGCACCGCCGGCACGGCCCAGCTGGCCGGCCCGCCACAGCCCGGGATAGCGCTGCTCGAGCGCCGACAGCGCCTGCTGGCGCGAGGCCGGGGCAGACGGGGCAGGCTCCGGGGGCGCCGGCGCTGGGAAAAGAAGGCCCTCCGCCGTCATGGGCGGGGCTGCGTGCGATTGCGCAGTCATGTGGAGTTGGTGTCGCTCGCCGGGGAGGGCGAGGAACTAGTAGGTTTACGATAACTGTATATTTATACAGTATCTGGTGCCAGCGCAAGGGGTAGCGGCAAGGGGTGGCTTGGGGGACCCCGGGGAAGTGAGACGGGCGGGCGGCGGCCGTCTTCATTTGCTCCACCCGGTTTCATGCCGGGCGGCGGTTCGCAATAGAAAATAATTCGATAGTATTATTTTCTAGAGATATAGCTACTATCGAATGATACACACCTGGATATCGGCGCGCCGATGTATCATACTAGAACATGCATACATCAGTGAAATAATGCTATGTCATTAGTTTCTCAGTGCCGCGACATGCGGGAAGCCAGAGGCAAGACCCTGACCGAGATCGGGCGGGTGCTGGGCATGGCAAGCCAGAACCTGTCGGCGATCCTGCTGGGGAAGAAGGACAGCCGCGCATCCACCCTCGAAGCCCTGGCGGCCGCCCTGGACGCGGAATGGGTCCTGGTGCCCAACGAGCGGGCACAGGAAGTCAGGCAAGTCCTGGAAGGCAAAGGCAGCGGGCCCGACCGCAGTGCCCGCAGCGCAGTCGACATCTTCCTGGACCAGGAATGAGCTACGAACTGCATCCGCGCTTTCTTGAGGTCCGGCTCTACGACCAGCTATGCGGCTACCTGTGCGAGGCCAGCGGCAATGTCCGGTTCGTGCCATCCGAAGCCTTTCGGGGCGACACGCGCCGCCCCACGCTGAGCCTGTCGATCAGCGTCCCGACCGAGGCCGGCCGCAAGGCCACCGCCGAGGTGCTGGACAACCCCTTTCATCCTGCCGTCTACAGCACGGGCCATGAACTGCCGCCCTACTTTGCCGGCCTGCTGCCCGAGGGCGAACTGCGCAAGCGGCTCGAGGCAACGCGGAGCAATCCCGATGACAAGGACGATTTCGGCATCCTGGCATCGGCCGGCAATGATCTCCCCGGGGCCGTCGTCATCGTGCCGGCGGACATCGGCGCCTTGCCGGAGTATGCGCGGACGTATGGCGTGACCGGCGGCGCGGACAACCTGGAAATTGCCGTGGTGGAGGGCGCCACCCAGGGCGCGGCCTCGGTGTCCGGCGTGCAGAACAAGCTGGCCCTGTCGACGGTGCTGCAGGACAAGCGCTACACCCTGCCAGCCAAGGGCAGGCTGTCCGACATCATCGCCAAGCTTCCTGCCAGGAACGATGATTCGCAGGTGTTCAACGAATCGATCTCGATGCAGCTTGCGGCCGCCGCCGGCGTCCATGTCGCGCCGACCAGAGTGCTGCCAGTCTCGACCATCGAGGCCGAGGGACTGGTTGAATCTCTGGGCGAAAACCTGCACTACCTTGCGGTGGACAGGTTTGACCGCACCCCGGCCGGGCGTGTGCACGCCGAAGACGGCTGCCAGATGCTGGGCAGGATGCCAGCGAAGAAGTACGCCGGCATCGAGAGCTACATTCAGCTCGTTGCCGCCCTGTATCGCCTGAGCCCGAGCGGGGTCGAGCATGCGCGGCAGTTCTTCCTGCGCCAGGCGGTCAACACGCTGATCGGCAACAGCGATGCGCACCTGAAGAACTTCTCGGTGACCTATCACAACGGGGTCCTGCCGGAACTGTCACCGGCGTACGACATCGTCTGCGTGGCCGCGCTTCCCGGCTTTGCGACCTATGGCCAGAACGTTGCCATCGACAAGCGGCAGCGTGAAGAAACCCTGGCAACGTACGAGACCATCGCGGAGAAGGCCGGCGTCCCGCGGCGCATTGCGACCGCCGCCGTCAGGGAAGCCGTCGCGCTGGCACATGCCAACTGGCCGCGCATGCTGGACGAACTGGACGCGCCGCAGGCGATCCGCAATGTCGTTGCCGAGCGCCTGCAGACGCTGCCGCTTGCACGGGCCGGCAGGCCGGCCCGGTGAGGCGCTCGCCACCCACCCCTCACGGCGCCTGCATCGACACCCCGTACCCGGCAAAGATGCGCGCCAGCTCGCCATTGCTGCGCAGCGCGCTCAGCGCCTTTTCCAGCGCTTCGGCCAGTTCCCGCTCGTCTGCCTTGACCGCCATGCCGACGGCCCACCCGCGCCGCGGCAGCAGCGGCGCGCTGGGTTCCGTCGCGGCAAAGCGCGCCCCGGATTGCCCCGCGGCCTTGAGCCCGCTCTCGTATTGGGCGCGCGTCACCATCGCCGCCGCGATCTCGCCGGAGAACAGCGCGCGCAATGCCGCGTCGGCTTCGGGGTAGATCCTGACCTTGTCGCGCAAGGTGCCGCCCGCGCCGGACAGCAGCGCATTGGCCCCGGCCGAACCGGCTGCGGCGCCGGTCGGCTGCCCGGCCAGGTCTTCCAGGCCGCGCACCGCCGGCACGCGCTCGCGGTCCTGCACCAGCACGAAGGTCTCGCGGTAATACGGCGCGAAGATCAGCGCCTTGTCGTTCTCGCGCATGAAGGCGCGGTCGACCGGCACGTGCAGCATTACGTCGGCCGGTCCGTAACCAAGGTAATGGCCGCGCCAGACCATGGCACGCAAGTCGTCAGCCATGCTTTCATCGGCATCGAACGGCATCAGCGCCACCGACAGGCCCAGCTCCTTGCCCAGTGCCCTGGCCAGGGCCACGTCGATGCCCGCGGCCTGACTGCCCGCGATCGCGGAGAACGGCGGCAAGCCTTTGTAGACCGCCACCTTGAGGGTGCCGGTCTGGCGGATCCTGGCCAGGTCGGCCTGGGCCGGTTGCGCGCAGAAGAGGAGCGCGCCGGCAGCCAGCATGGCGCCGCACAGCCAGCGCACGGCGCCTGCCGGCGCCGCCGGCATGGGGGACACGGAATGCCTGAGGCCGCGGACAGGGCTGGCGGGCATGGGATGGCTCCTGGAAGATGCGTTGACCCGGCACTGCGGGCCGGGGCTGGACAACGTGAAGGACTGCCGGCGCAGCCGCCTCTTACTCGTGGCGCGACTCCAGGTAGGTCTTGATGGCCCACACCGCCTCCTGGCTCAGCACGCCGTCGAACGGCGGCATGTAGACGCGGCCGTCGCGCGTGCGGCCCTTGCGCACGGTGGTGGTGTAGAACTGCGAAATCTCGCTCATGCACGCCTGCTTCTTCTTTGCATCCGCCAGTGAGACGCAGTCGCCGTCAAGCTTGCGCAGGTCCGGCGCGATGCCCCCTGACACCGCTTCCAGGCCATGGCAGCGCGCGCAGTTCTGGTTATAGGCCGAGCTGCCGATGCGCAGCGCCTCCTTGTGCGCATCGCCGCTGCGGTAGGGATTGTCCGGGCGCCATTCGTCGCCCAGCTGTGGTAACGCTTTGGTATCGACGGCCTGGGGCGTGACGTCGCCATGGGCCAGCACGGAGCCGGCCGGGACGGCGGTCAGGGACGCGCAAAGCGCGAGCAAGGCAAGCAGGCGGCGCTGCGTTTTCATGGATGTCTCCTACAGTGGACGGGTCTTGGTTGTTTGCCCTGTTTCCGCAAGAGCCATACCAGCCAGCCGGACCAGGCCCGGAGGCGCCTGCAGGCAGGCTTCACCGCGCCGCCATGGTTCAGTGCAACGCAGCATCGCGGCACGGGTGTCCCGGATTGCCACACCCTGGCAAGTGTTTTGCTTCATGACGCAACACTGTCGACCATGCGCCCCGGCGACGCCGACAGCGACCCGCGCAAAGATCGCGGGCGGACTTTCCACAGGAGACAGAGAAATGACCTTCCAGCCGGAACCGGCCCGCCCCGCGGCGGGCGCCCCGGGTGACACGGGGCAGCCCGAGCGCGACCAACTGATTGCCCAGGCCCACCAGCGTTCCGAGTCCTATGGCCTGCGTCCCTATGAATCGCCCGACTTCTGCCCGGTGCTGCAGAGCGAGCTGAAAACGCGGATCGAGCGTAGCCAGTCGCTGTTCGCCTATGCGCTGCCGGTGATGGAAACGCTCTACGACCAGATCGTGAATACGCAGAGCATGGTCATCCTGACCGACGCCGATGGCCTGATCCTGCACTCGATGGGCGATGACGACTTTCTGGCCCGGGCCAACCAGGTCGCGCTGCGCCCGGGCGCGGAGTGGTCGGAAGCGCGCCGCGGCACCAACGCCATCGGCACGGCCCTGGCCGAGAACCGGGCCACGCTGGTACACGGCGCCGACCACTTCCTGGAGGCCAACCAGTTCCTGACCTGCTCGTGCATGACCATCCTCGACCCTTACGGCAAGACCGTGGGGGCGCTGGATGTGACCGGCGACCAGCGCGGTTTCCACAAGCACACCATGGCGCTGGTGCGGATGTCGGCGCAGATGATCGAGAACCAGCTGTTCGGCAACGCCTTCCGTGACATGGTGTGCATCCGCTTCCATTCGCGCGCGGAGTTCCTGGGCACGCTGGTCGAGGGCATCGTCTCCTTCACGCCCGGCGGGCGCTTCCTGTCAGCCAACCGCAGCGGGCAGTTCCAGCTTGGCCTGTCCAATGGCGCCCTGCATGCGCACACCTTCTCCTCGCTGTTCGGGCTGTCGATGTCGCAGCTGTTCGACGCGGTGCGCGCGGCTCATGCGGGCATCGTCCAGCTGCACCTGCCCAGCGGCGTCAAGGTCAGCGCCCGGGTCGAATGGAAGTCACCCGCCGCATCGTTGCCGGGCAACACCGATGCCGGCGACGCAGTCCAGCCTGGCACGGCCGCCGCACCGCGCAGCCTGGCCGCAGGCCCGGCCCCCTCCCCCGGGCTGGACGACCTGGACACGGGCGACGCGCACATCCGCGCGGTCATCGGCAAGCTGCGCAAGGTCATCGGCAAGGATATTCCGGTGATGGTGCTGGGCGAGACCGGCACCGGCAAGGAACTGATGGCGCGCGCCATCCACGCCGACAGCCCGCGCCATGCCGGGCCGTTCATTGCGGTGAACTGCGCCTCCATCCCGGAAAACCTGATCGAATCCGAGCTGTTCGGCTATGAAGAAGGGGCCTTCACCGGCGCCCGCAAGAAGGGCGGCATCGGCAAGATGCTGCTGGCCAACGGCGGCACGCTGTTCCTGGACGAGATCGGCGACATGCCGCTGCATCTGCAAGGGCGGCTGCTGCGCGCGCTGCAGGAACGCGCGGTGTCGCCGCTGGGCAGCAGCAAGGTCATCCATATCGATGTCTCGGTGGTGTGCGCCACCAACCGCAACCTGCGTGATCTGGTCGCCAACGGCCAGTTCCGCGAAGACCTCTACTACCGCCTCAACGGGCTGGTGGTGCGGCTGCCGGCCCTGCGCGAGCGCGGCGACCTCGACGTGGTGGCCGCCAGGCTGCTGCGCCAGGAGCAGGCCGGCGTGCAACCCGGCGAGCCGCCCCGCATCCGCGAGTCGGTGATGGAGATGTTCCGCCGCTACCACTGGCCGGGCAATATCCGCCAGCTGGGCAACCTGCTGCGCACCGCGCGGCTGATGGCGGAAGGCGAAGCCGAGATCACCGAGGACCACCTGCCCGACGACTTCCTCGATGACTTGCGCGAGCGCCAGGGGCATGCGGCGGCGCCCGCGGGCCATATGCTGCCGCGCGCGCAGCCCACGCGGCTGGCCGATGTCGAGGCCATGGCCATTGTCGCCACGGTCAAGGCGCACAACGGGAATATCTCTGCGGCGGCCAAGGCGCTGGGGATCTCGCGCAATACGGTCTACCGGAAAATGGAAGAGGCCCGCGGGCTGCCCCACCAGGCCGGCTGATCCCGGCCACGCACCAGGGCAGCCGCGCGCTCAGGCCAGCGGCTCGCCCTGCATCCACAGGTCTTCGAGCTCGCGCCAGGCGCGCTGCAGGTTCAGCGGGTGGCCCGACTGGAAATGGCGCCAATGCCGGAACGGCTCCGCCGCCACGGCGTCGCTGGCGCGCGAGGCATCGCTGCCCGCGGCCAGCGCGGCGCCGATTCCGTGCGCCAGCGCATCCAGGTAGGCCAGCGTCGGCGCCAGCGTCTGGGCGGGCGTGCCCACCGCCGTGCCCACCACCGTGCGCGCCGGCAGCTCCTGCAGCCGCCGCAGCGCACGGCGCCACCCCTGCAGCGAGGCCTCGTGCATCTCCGGCACGCGCTCGCGGTAAGCCAGGCCACCCGCACACAGCAGCTGCAGCTGCGGCGCGTACAGCACCGTATCCGAGGCACTGTGCGCGTTCGCATAAACCTGCACCTGCCAGGTGGTAGCGCCGGTGTGCAGCCAGCCATCGTGCTGCAGCGCGGGCTGCGGCAGCACGATCGCGGCGCCGCGCATGGCACCGTTGCCGAGCAGCGTGGCCATGCGGGCCAGGCAGGCCGCGCAGCGTTGCCGCATCAGCGCAGCCGTGGCGGCGGAAGCCAGGAACACGGGCCGGGGCCGCAGCCGTGCGAACGCGGCATTGGCCAGCACGTTCTCCGGGTGGGCGTGCGTGTTGACCACCCAACGCACGGGCTGCGGCGTCAGCGCCCGGATGGCGCCGAGCAGCGCACCGCCCCACGCCGCCTGCGGCCCGGGGTCCACCACCAGCACGCCCGCACCGCTCAGATGGACCAGGGTCGGCACCACTTCGGCGGCGTTGGCGCGCGCCGCTTCGGCATTGCCGGCGCGGGCCACGTACACGCCTGGCTGCAGCCGCTCCAGCGTGACCCGCGTGCCGGCAGCGGCCGCCGGGCGCCAGCCGTTCATGGCCAGCGCAAGCGTGGCGCCAAGAAAGCCGCGCCGCGTCGTGGGCATCACCGCTGCCAGCCCGCGGCGCGGATCGCGGCCACCAGGGCGTCGCGCATGGCCCCGGCCGCCAGGTGTCCGCCGTCCACCCATGCCAGCCGTGCGCCCGGCATGGCGGCCTGCAGGCGCAGCGCGTTGGCGGGACGGCAGACCTTGTCGGCGCGGCCATGCAGCAGCGTCACCGGCAGGCCATGCGCGCCGATGACCCGCGCCGCGCTGAGCAGGGCCGGCTTGCCCAGTCCGGCCCGGTTGCGCAGGTAGTGCGCCTGGATCCGGTATTTGTTCACCGCGGCCATGCGCTCAGGCTGCGGCTGCCGGCGCGAATGCGACGCAGGGGAAAGACCCAGCAACGCCTGTTCGCTCGCCTGCCACGCCGCGGCAGTGTCCCGTTTTTGAACAGGCGTACCACTTTGCAACAGCCGTGACACAGTGAGCAGCCGCGCGCGCGCATCGGGCAAGCGCTCGCCCCATGCCTTGACGCAATGCAGCATGCGGCGGCCCCCATGGCGCGGTGAAAACAGCGCGAGCACATCGTCGCGGCCAGTCAGGAAGGTGCCGCGCAGGACCAGCGCCGCCACGGCGTGCGGGCATTGCGCCGCGTACGCCAGGGCAAGTGCCGCACCCCATGATCCGCCCACCACGCCCCAGCGCTCGATGCCCAGCGCGCGGCGCAGCTGCTCCAGGTCGGCCAGCAGCGCGCCCACGGTATTGCGGCGCAGGCAGCCGGCCGGCCTGGAGCGGCCGGCGCCGCGCTGGTCCGGCATCACCACGCGGTGCCGCCGCGGGTCGAACCACTGCGCCATGGCGGCAGAGCAGCCGCTGCCCGGCCCGCCATGCAGCACCAGCCACGGCTGGCCGTCCGCGGCGCCGGCCAGCCGCACATGCACGCGCTGGGCGTCGGGCGTACGCAAGTGGAAGGTGGTGGCCGCGTCGGAAAAGCCGGCAGAAATCGTTGATGCGTCGGGCATGGATGTTGCCTTGAGGGGATGCGGCAGTCGGGCGGCAGCCAGGCGCCGCTGCACAACGATATTCACTAACCATGCCACCCAAGGAGAGAGACATGCGCTGGACCACCCCCGCCTACACCGAGCTGCGGCTTGGCTTTGAAATCACGATGTACATCGCCAACCGCTGAACGTGCCACGGTGCCTGCGACCGGCGCTGCGCCGACAGGCAAGCCGCGGACCGCAAGCACAACCAACGCAGGCAGGCGCCAGGGCTGGCGCCTGCCCCGTGAAGCCATGACCCAACACCAAGCGCTCACGCCATGACAAGCATCCGGGTACTGGGGTCGGCCGCCGGCGGCGGCTTTCCGCAGTGGAACTGCAACTGCCACAACTGCGACGGCGTGCGCCGCGGCACGGTGCGCGCCACGCCGCGCACACAATCCTCGATCGCGCTGACGGGCGACGGGCCTGATGCCATCCTGGTCAATGCCTCGCCCGATATCCTGCAGCAGCTGCGCCAGGCACCCGCGCTGCAGCCGGCGCGCGCGCCGCGCGACACCGCGATCGCGGCGGTCGTGCTGATGGATGCGCAGATCGACCACGTCACCGGCCTGCTGATGCTGCGCGAACACCGCCAGGCGCTGCCGCTCTATGCCACCGCCGCCGTGCTCGACGACCTGGGCGCTGCCTTCCCGCTGACGCGCATCCTGTCGCACTACTGCGGGCTGCAGACGCATGCCCTGCCCTGCGACGGCACCGCGTTTTCAGTCCCGCCGCTGGACGGCGTGACACTGACGGCGATACCGCTGGAGAGCAAGGCCCCGCCCTACTCGCCCAACCGCCACGCGCCGCGCGCGGGCGACAACATCGGCCTGCGCATCGAAGACCGCCGCAGCGGCCGCAGCGCCTTCTATGCGCCCGGCCTGGGCCGCATCGACGACCACGTCTTTGCCGAGCTGCACAGCGCCGACATCGTGCTGGTCGACGGCACTTTCTGGCGCGACGACGAGATGCAGGCGCCGGGCTTTTCCGGCAAGAGCGCCGCCGACATGGGCCACCTGGCCCTGTCCGGACCCGGCGGCATGATCGAGGTCCTGGAGCGGCTGCCCGCCAGCCGCAAGATCCTTATCCATATCAACAATACCAACCCGGTGCTGGTGGAAGACTCGCCGGAGCGCGCGGAGCTGGCGCGGCACGGCATCGAGGTCGCGTACGACGGCATGGAAATCGCACTATGACATCTGCCATCCTCCCCATCGCCTGGACCGAGGCCGAGTTCGAGGCCCGCCTGCGCGCCATGGAAAGCGGCTACCACATCCACCATCCCTTCAACCAGCGCATGGCGGCGGGCCAGTGTTCGCCCGCGCAGATCCGCGCATGGGTGGCCAACCGCTTCTACTACCAGGACAACATCCCGCTGAAGGACGCCGCCATCCTGTCCAACTGCCCCGAGCGCGACACCCGCCGCGAGTGGGTGGTGCGCATCCTTGACCACGACGGCACCGACACCCAGCCCGGCGGCATCGAGGCCTGGCTGCGCCTGGGCCAGGCGGTGGGCCTGGAGCGCGAAGCGCTGCTGAGCCACCGGCACGTGCTGCCCGGGGTGCGCTTTGCCGTCGATGCCTACGTCAACTTTGCGCGCCGGGCGCCGTGGCAGGAAGCCGTGTGCTCGTCGCTGACGGAGATGTTCGCGCCTGCAATCCACCAGGAGCGCCTGGCCGGCTGGCCCACGCATTACCCGTGGATCGAGGCCGCCGGGCTGGACTACTTCCGCTCTCGCATTCCGCTCGCGCAGCGCGACGTGGACCATGGCCTGCGCGTGACGCTGGGCCACTTCCGTAGCGCGGCGCAACAGCAGCGTGCCCTCGACATCCTGCAGTTCAAGCTCGACGTGCTCTGGTCGATGCTCGACGCCATCCAGCAAGCCAACCCATGACAGCCAGCACGCAAGACCTCGCCAGACCGACCCTGCACCGGACCTTTCGCCTGCAATGGGAAGCCTCCCAGCAAAGCTGGGTGCTGCTGTACCCGGAAGGCATGGTCACCCTCAACGACAGCGCCGCCGCGATCCTGCAGCGCTGCGACGGCAGCCACACGCTGGACATGCTGATCGACGACCTGCAGGCCGCGTTTGGCGTGCAGGGCATCGCCCCGGAGGTACATGCCTTTGTCAAACATGCGATCGAACGCGGCTGGCTGGTCTGAGGCCGCGCACGGCCCGCCGCTGTGGCTGCTGGCCGAGCTGACCTACCGCTGCCCGCTGCATTGCGCCTTCTGCTCCAACCCGGTGGACTATGCCCGGCATACGGCCGAGCTGAGCACCGCGCAATGGTGCGACGTGTTCAGCCAGGCGCGGGCGCTGGGCGCGGTGCAGCTCGGGCTGTCCGGCGGCGAGCCGCTGCTGCGCAAGGACCTTGAAGTACTGGTCAGGCATGCGCATGGCCTGGGCTTCTACACCAACCTCATCACCTCGGGCGTGGGCCTGACCGATGCCCGCCTTGCCGCCCTGCGCGATGCCGGCCTGGACCATATCCAGCTGTCGTTCCAGGACTCCACCCGCGAGCTCAACGACTTCCTGTCCAGCACGCGCACCTTCGACCTGAAGCAGCGCGTGGCGCGCATGATCAAGGCGCACGGCTACCCGATGGTGATGAACTGCGTGCTGCACCGGCATAACCTGCCGCATGTCGGCACCATCATCGAGATGGCCCTGCAGATGGGCGCCGAATACCTGGAACTGGCCAACACGCAGTACTACGGCTGGGCCTGGGAGAACCGGCTGGCGCTCCTGCCCACCCATGAGCAGCTGCGCGAGGCCGAGGCCGTGGTCCGGCAGTACCGCGCGCGTATCGGCAGGCAATGCCAGATCCTGTTCGTGGTGCCTGACTACTTCGAGGCGCGGCCCAAGAAGTGCATGAACGGCTGGGGCACGACCTTCCTTGGCGTGGCGCCGGACGGCACCGCGCTGCCCTGCCACGCGGCGCGCATGCTGCCGGGCCTGGCGCTGCCCAACGTCGCCACGCAGGGGCTGCGCGAGATCTGGACCGAAAGCGATGCCTTCCGCCGTTTCCGCGGCACGCAGTGGATGCAGGAACCCTGCCGTTCCTGCGACCAGCGCGAGCAGGACTACGGCGGCTGCCGCTGCCAGGCGTTCCTGGTCACCGGCGACGCCGCCGCCACGGACCCGGTGTGCGAGCGCTCCGGCGCGCACGACAAGGTCAGCGAGATCGTGCTGCAGGGCCGGCTGGCCGTGGCGCAGGCGCGCGAGCAAGCGATGGTATTTCGCAGCGATGGCAACTCGCTGCGGCTGAGCAGCGGCCAGCGCTAAGAAAGGGAAAACCCCGGCATGGCAGGCGCCAGCCGGGGTTCCTTGCCGGCATGCCGGCATCGTCCAGACAGTCGCCGGCCTCAGCTGGCACTCAACACCCACTCCGCCAGCTTCTTCGCATCGTCCTCAGCAAGGCTGCCATGCGGCGGCATCGGAATCCGCCCCCACGCGCCCTTGCCGCCTTCGCGGATCTTCTTCGCCAGCCGCTCCGCCGCCTGGCTGTCGCCCTTGTACTTGGCGGCCACCTCGGCAAACCCCGGCCCCACCAGCTTTGACTGCATGCCATGGCAGGAAAAGCAGCCGCTCTTGTCGGCCAGGGCCTGCATGTCGGCGGCCGTGCCGGCCAGTGCCGCGCCCGGCAGCAGCGCCGAAGCCACCGCCAGCGCCATCCATTCCTTCTTCATACCTGAGTCCCGTTTCATCCTGTTGCACCCGCGCCCGGCGCGCGCATCGCACCCATGATGCGATGCGCGCGTGCGCCGGGCAGTGTCATCTCCCGCCAGCTCAGCTCTTGTGCAGCTTGAACACCCACACCGAGCCGCCCTGCTCCAGGAAATTCACGCGCTTGGCCACCTCGCCGCCCCACAGCGGCACCGCGCCGCCCCAGCCGGACACCACGGCCACGTACTGCTCGCCGTTCTCTTCCCAGGTGACCGGGGGCGCCACCACGCCGCTGCCAGTCTGGAACTGCCACAGCTCCTTGCCGGTCCTGGCGTCGGCCGCCTTCAGGTAGCCTTCCGGCGTGCCCCAGAACACCAGCCCGCCGGCAGTGGTCATCACCCCGCCCCACAGCGGCGCGCTGTTCTTGACCTCCCACATGATCTTGCCGCTCTTGGGGTTGATGGCCCGCAGCGTGCCGATGTAGTCCTCGTTCAGCGGCTGGATGGTGAAGCCCGCGCCCAGGAAGGCAGCGCCCTTCTTGTAGCTGATGGGCTCGTTCCAGATATCCATGCCCCACTCGTTGGCGGGCACGTAGAACAGGCCGGTCTGCGGGCTGTAGGCCATCGGCTGCTGGTTCTTGCCGCCAAGGAAGCCCGGCGCGGCAAACACGGACTTGCCCTTCTTCTCGTCGCTGCCGGCGGCGGGGTCGCCGGGGCGGCCTTCGGCGATGTAGTTGGGGCGGCCGCTCTTCAGGTCGATGCCGGTGGCCCAGGTGATCTTCTTGACGAAGGGGAAGGCGTTGACCAGCTTGCCGCTGGCCGCGTCGTTGACGTAGAAGAAGCCGTTGCGGTCGGCCTTGCCGCCCATGCGCTTGCCGTCCAGGTCGAAGGTCACGAACTCATTGACGCCATCGAAATCCCAGCCGTCGTTCGGGGTGTTCTGGTAGTGCCAGGCGATCTTGCCGGTGGCGGGATCCAGCGCCACCGTCGAGGCCGAGTAGAGGTTGTCGCCCTTGCGGATATGGCTGTTCCACGGGCCCGGATTGCCGGTACCGAAATACACCAGCCCGGTGGCCGGATCATAGGTGCCGCCCAGCCAGGTGGCGGCGCCGCCGGTCTTCCAGGTCTCGCCCGGCCAGCTTGCGTTGGCGGTGCCGGTCACGCCGTTCTCGGTCTTGTTGCCGTCCTTGTCGTACTTGTAGCCCATATGGCCTTCCACCACCGGCCGCGACCACACCAGCTGCCCGGTCTTGGCATCGCGTGCGTCGACCCGGCCCACCACGCCGAACTCGCCGCCCGAGATGCCGGTCAGCACCATGCCCTTGACGATCATGGGCGCCGCCGTGTACGAATAGCCGGCGGCGTAGTCCTCCAGCTTCTCCTTCCACACCACCTTGCCGGTCTTCTGGTCCAGCGCCACCAGTTGCGCATCGAGCGTGCCGAAGATCACCAGGTTGTCGTAGAGTGCCGCACCGCGGTTCACCACGTCGCAGCACGGCATGATGCCTTCGGGCAGCCGGTGCTCATACTTCCAGAGCTTGCGCCCGGTCTTCACGTCCAGCGCATAGATGCGCGAATACGAGGCCGTCACGAACATCTTGCCGTCATGGATCAGCGGCTGCGATTCCTGCCCGCGCTGCTTCTCGCCGCCAAACGAGAACGACCACGCCGGCACCAGCTGCCCGACGTTCTTCGTATTGATGCGCGACAGCGTGGAATAGCGCTGGCCTTGCGGGCCCATGCCCCACGACAACACATCGCCGGGGCTCTTTGCGTCGTTCTCGATCATGGCATCGGTCACTGCCGCCTGCGCGGCCAGACTGGCCGCGGCAGCCGCAACCGCCATCACTACTCGTAACGTCCTCATTGCCATCTCCTCTCTTGTTTTGGGTTTCCCTGGTGCGCCACTGCGCCACACACCAGACATGCCTTTGGCAAGTCCCATGCCAGTCGCATCCCCGCACCAGCACGCCGGTTGCGGCCCGGTTGCGTGATGCCAGCCGTGCCAGCGCGCAACACTGCGTTGCAGCTGCTCCAGAATTGAACAGCCCGCCACGGCTGGCCGGCGTCAGTGGCCAAGCGCGCTTTCCTCGCGCGCCGGGTAGAGATGTCCGACGTTGCGCAGGTACTCCGCGGGCATCGCGGCCCAGTGCGCATAGGGCTGCGGCACCGGCATCGCCATGACCTCGGCCAGGTCCCGCCCCTGCGCCGCGGCCTCGCGCAGGCGCGTATCCAGCCATTGCAGGTAGCCGCGCGTCTGCGCGATGGCCTCTGCGCCGCCGCCGGCCGCAGGCACTGGCCCGTGGCTGGGGACCAGCACGCGCGCCCCGCTGTCGGCCAGCAGCGCCTGCAGCCGGTCCAGGCTGGCCAGCCAGCGGCCGATATCCGCGTGCGGCGTGGTCGGAATGCGTTGCCGGAACACCAGCCCGCCGGCAAAGACCACGCCCGCGCTGTGGTCCAGCACCACCAGGTCGTCGCCGGTATGGCCGTCCAGGCGCACCAGCTCCAGCGTATGGCGCCCGATCGTGCGCCGGCCCGGCGCCAGCGCGTGGGCAGCCGGCGCGGGCTCGGTGCCGCGCATCCAGTCGCCGCACAGGCGGTAGAGGTTGTCGGCATAAGCGGCGCCCTCGCGCCGCGCCCCGTCGATGGTGCCGGCCAGGGCGCTGCCGCCCACATCGGCATAGGCCTGGTTGCCGAAGAAATAGTCGGGATGCAGGTTCAGGTTCAGCACCAGCCGCACCGGGGCGGCCGTGACCGATGCAATCGCCTTGCGCTGCTGCTCGCCATACAACCGCGACGGGCCGGTGTTGATCACCACCACGCCGTCGCCGGTGTCGATAAACGCGGTATTGATGATGTTGCAGCCGTTGCCGGGCGCGAAGTCGGCATTGGCGCCTTCCAGCAGCCACACGCCCGCGGCGATCTCGCGCGGGGCCAGGCGGTAGTCGGGAGGCTGCAGCACGGCCTGCTGGGCGAATGCCGGCGGCACGGGCTGGCCCGCCAGGCATAGCAGCAACCACAGTAGTACGCGTCGCTTCATTGCCACACCCGCGCGGCGATGCGGTTGCCGTTGTTGTCGTGGCCGGCCACCGTCATGCCCGGCTGCACGGCATCGCGCAGGTCGAAGGAGAAGATCGGGTTCTCGGCAACCGGCTCATGCAGCGTCAGGCGCAGCAGCGGCTGCCGGGCCGCGTCGGCCAGCACCAGGGTCTCGATATGGAACGCCGGGATGCCCGCCGCCAGGCCGGTATCCATCGGATGCATCACGCGCAGCCGCACGCGCGCCGCGGCCCCGCCGAAGCCCGGGAACACGCGCGCGTCCACGCGGTTGAGCGTGCGGCTCCAGCTGCCGTCGCGGCGCGTGGCGCCAGGCACCGTGCAGCCCCCGCCGCCGGCATCGACCAGCACGCTGCCGACATGCCAGGTGCCATCGCGCGTGCGCGCCGCCACCCGCACCGGCGAAGCCTGTTCCAGCTTGAAGCGGAACGACAGCGACGGGCGCACCCGCAGCGGTTCGAACGCCAGCACCTCGCGGATCGGGTTGCGGTCCACCGCCACCACGATGCGATCCACTTCGCCCAGCGCCGAGGCATCGAAGGCGATCGGCACGCGCATGGGGTCTTCCGCAAACGCCGGCCCGGTCACCCTGACGCGGCTGTCGAACACCACCGGGCCAGCCTGCAGTAGCTCCTTGTGGATCCAGGCCCATTGCGGCGACTGCAGCGGATCGCCGTGCGCGATGACGGCGCCGTCTGCCGCGGCAGCCGCTACCGCCGGACTGGCCATGCCCAGAGCGGCCGCCATCAGCAGGACCATGCCCCGCGTCCGCCGCCTCATGCCTGCTGCCCCCGGCGCGCCATGCCGCGCTGCGGGTCGTAGCCCTGCAGCGCCAGCGCGAAGAACACCGCCGCGCTGCCCGCCACCACCGCCAGGCTCAGCGGCGCCACCTGCCCGTACAGCGCAAAGCGGATCGCCTCGACCGCGTGGGTGAAGGGATTGAAGCGGGCCAGCTGGTACACCACCTCCGCGCCCGACTCCTGCAGCTTCCACAGCGGGTACAGCGCCGAGCTGATGAAGAACATCGGGAAGATCACGAAGTTCATGGTGCCGGCAAAGTTCTCGAGCTGGCGCACATGGACCGACAGCAGCAGGCCCAGCGCGCCCAGCATCAGCGCGGCCAGCGCCATGGCGCCCGTCGCCGCCAGCAGGTCCAGGGGCTCGAAGCGGATGCCGAAGGCCATCGCCACCAGCAGGAACGCGGCCATCTGCAGCAGCGACAGCACCGTGCCCGCCGCCAGCTTGCAAGCCAGCAGCCAGCCCCGCGGCAGCGGCGCGGTCAGCAGCAGCCGCATCACGCCCATCTCGCGGTCGTACACCATGGCCAGCGACGACTGCATGCCGTTGAACAGCGCGATCATGCCCAGCAGCCCGGGCGCCACGTAGACCTTGTATTCGATGTAGGTGTCGTAGGGCGGCGCAATGGCGACGCCCAGCGCGTTCTGGAAGCCCGCGGCAAACACCAGCAGCCACAGCAGCGGGCGCACCAGCGACGACAGCAGGCGCCCGGGCTGGCGCAGGTACTTGCGCAGCTCGCGCCCGCAAACCGCGCGCAGCGCGCGCCAGCGATGGATCAGGATGGAGGCCATGGGTGCGCTACGCGGATGGGGCCCGGCACGCCGTGTCGGCTTCATCGGCGCCCAGGGTGTCGAGGTTGTTCTTCGGATGCAGCACGCCGTCCACCGGGGCCATGCCGGCCACGCCGTCAGGGTGGGCCAGCAACACCGGCTGGCGCAGCTGGCGGTCCCAGCGGCGGAACGACAGTGGCGGCCCCTTGAAGCCGTCCACCACCACCTGCCCGGCGGCAAGCGCTTGCGCCTGTCCGGCAAACCCGGCCCCGGGCAGGCGCGCCACGCTCTCGGCGATGGCCTTGACCGCCACCCAGGCAGCCCAGTCGTAGCCGGTCATCGGACGGCCCGCCGCGCGCATGAAGCGCCGGTTGAGCTGCGGCCCGCCATTGCGCTCCCAGGCCCAGTGCCACGCCTGCGCGCCCAGCCCGCTGGCGCCCACCACCGGGCGCGGCAGCAGCGTGGCGTAGGGCACGCCGCGCGCGAACTCGCCGTCGGCATCGGCCACCACCACCACGTCATAGTCCACGCCGCCGGTCAGCAGGCCGAGGTTGGCCTGGTCGCGCTCACGCGGGTCGTTGGACAGCCTGAAGGCGCGCTGCGCCGACCAGGCAATGCCAAAGCGCCGCGCCGACGTCACCAGCGCGTCGCGCTGCGCCGCATCGGCCGCGGACGGGCCGCTCAGCAGCAGGGCACGGCGCCATTTGCGCAATACCAGGTACTGCATCAGCGCATCCGCGCGCATGCGCAGGCTGGGCAGCGTGTGCAGCAGCACCGGCGCGCAGCCGGCGCCGCGCAACGCGTCGTCATCGGCCGACACGTTGAACAACAAGGCCTCGCCCGGCTTGACCGCACCCGTGGCTGCCCTGACCGATGCCGACGGCAGGTCCAGCAGGATATAGCGCGTGCCCTGCCGCGCCAGCGCAGCGACCAGCGGGGCCACCTCGGCTTCAGTGCGGGCTTCCTGTGCTTCCAGCCTGAGCGACTGGCCCGCGGCCTCGAGCGCCACGCGCGCTTCGGCGGCCGCCACCTGGGCGCCGTCGAGCGCACGGCCCTGCGGCTGGCCGGGATAGCGCTGCGCCAGGCGCCGGGGCGCATAGCGCGCGTCGTCGGCCTGCGACACGACCGCCACGCGCACCTCGGCAGCGTGCACCGCGGCAGGCAGCCACGCCAGCGCCATGGCGCCCAGCCCGGCACGCCACCACTGCCACCACGCACGCGAGCGCTCAGTCATCGATCGCCACCGAATGCGGCACCCGGCCCGCCTTGAGCGTGGCCACCGCCTTGCGGCTGGCGGTGTCCACCACGCTGACATCGTCGGACAGGCCGTTGGCGACATAAAGCCGTGCGTTGTCGCGGCTCAGCGCCAGCCCCCAGGCGCGGCGGCCGACCAGCACATAGTCCTGCACCCGGCGCGACGCCACCTCGACCACCGCGACATGGTTGGCGCGGCCCAGCCCGATATAGGCGCGCGTGCCGTCGCCGCTGGCCGCCATGCCCACTGGGGTCACGTCCTCGGCGCGAAAGCCCCGCGGCGCGAAGGCGATGGTCTGGGCCACCTCGAAGGTATCGGTACGGATCACGCTGACGCTGGCGGAGAGCTCGTTGGACACCCACAGCTCCTTGCCGTCGCGAACCAGCAGCAGCCGCCGCGGCCGGTTGCCGACCTGGATATTGCGGATCACCTTGCGCGCGGCGACGTCGATGACATGGACCAGGTTGGCCACCTCCGAGGTCACGTACACATGCCTGCCGTCGGCGCTGACCTTGACGCCCTCCGGCTCCTCGCCCACCCTGACCGCGAACACGCGCTTGCCCGACGCCGTGTCGTAGGCCGACAGCAGCCCGTCTTCTTCATTCGAGACATAGAGCGTGCGGCCGTCCTGGCTGAGATCGAACAACTCCGGATCGTCCCCCACCGGCAGCGATGCCACGGTCTTGCGGCTGGCCACATCGACCACATCCACCCGGTTGTCGTCGCTGCAGGCCACGTACAGGCGCGTGCGGTCGGGCGACAGCTGCAGGTGGCGCGGCCGCTTGCACTGCCGCCATACCGCGACCAGCTGCCGGCTGCGGGCATCGAAGACGGCGAGGGCATCGTCCTTCTCGCTCGAGACAAAGACCTGGTTGCTAGCCTGGCCGACGGGTCGCGCGGCCCCGCCCTGCGCGCCTTCGGCCAGGCCGGCGGCAACCAGCAGCGTCGTGGCCAGCAGCAAGGCGCCGGCAAACCAGCGGGGAGATGGCATCTTGTTCATGCGGGTACGCGCCTCACGGCCGGGTCAGTGACAGGGGCCTGCGGCGTCATGGCCAGGAAAGCGCCCTCCAGGGTGTCGCACGCCGCGGCGCCGCGCAGTGCGGCCGGGGTGCCGTCGAAACGCACCATGCCGCGGTCCAGCACAATCACGCGGTCGGCGCGCTCCACCTCCTGCACCAGGTGGGTGGCCCACAGCACGCCGGCCTGCGCCCGCGCCGTCAGGCGCCGGGCATCGGCCACCAGTTGCGCGCGCGCGGCCGGGTCCAGCCCCACCGTGGGCTCGTCCAGCAGCAGCATGGCCGGTTCATGCAGCAGCGCGCGCGCCAGTTCCACCTTGCGCCGGTTGCCGCCCGAAAGCTCGCGCACCGGTGCGCGCGCACGCGCCGCCAGCCCGAAGTCATCGAGCAGCCGGGCGATGCGCTGCGCCGCCACGCCGCGCGGCAGCCCGTGCAGGTCCGCGTGAAAGCGCAGGTTGGCCAGCACCGGCAGGTCCAGGTCGATGGCCGGCTGCTGGAACACGATGCCCAGCCGCGCCAGCGCGCGCACCGGATCGCGCCGCATGTCGCTGCCCATGACCGTGACCTGCCCGGCATCGGCCACGAACAGGCCGCTGAGGATCTGGAACAGCGTGGTCTTGCCCGCCCCGTTGGGCCCGAGCAGTGCCACGAACTCGCCGCGCCGCACGCTGAGCGAGACCCCGTCCAGGGCCGCGCGGCTGCCGAAGGCCTTGCGCACGGCGTCGCAGCACAGCGCCAGCGGCGCTTGCATGGCCATCACAGCTGCCCCCTGGGCCGCGCGGTGCCCACGCGCTCGGCAAAGGTCCGCTCGGTCTCCCACGCATGGCGCAGGAAGGCATCGTATTGCGCGGTATCCAGGTAGGTCAGCTCCTGGTCGTACCTGGCCAGTTCCGCAAGGTGGCGCGGCTGCTGCATCGCGGCGCGGAATGCGTCATGCAGGCGGCGGACGATGGCCGGATCGGTGCCGCGCGGCACGCCGATGCCGTAGGGCGAGTTATGGACCGCATCGGCAAAGCCCAGCTCGCTTACCGTCGGCACCTCGGGCCAGCGCGGTGAGCGCTGCGCGCTGAACACGGCCAGCAGGCGCAGCTTGCCGGTCTCGACGAAGGGCGCGAAGCCGGTGGAATTGACCCCCGCCATCAGCGAACCGTTGGCCACCGCCAGCATCTGGTCAGCGGTGCCGTGATACGGCACGTGGATATAGCGCACGCCGCTGCGCCCGAGCACGTCCTCCATCGCCAGATGGGCGGTGGTGCCGATGCCGGTGGAACCCACGGTCAGCTCGCCCGGATGCGCGCGGCCCCAGGCGACCAGGTCGCGCAGCGAGCGCAACGGGCTGTCTGCGGGCACCACGATGCCGAAGGTATAGCCCGAGATCATCAGCACCGGCTGGATGTCGCGCAGCGGCTGCCAGGCGGTCTTCTGCTGATGCGGGAAGCGATACACCGTCAGCGGCAGCTGGCCGATGGTGTAGCCGTCCGGGCGCGCCGCGGCAAGCAAGCCGCCCACCAGCGTGCCGCCGGCGCCCGGCCGGTTCTCCACCACGACCGGCTGCCCCAGCTCGCGCCCGGCCAGCTCCGCCAGGATGCGCATGGAGATATCGGTGGCGCCGCCCGCTGGCCATGGCACCACCAGCGTGATCGGCCGCGACGGATACCCGTGCGCGCCCTCGGCCAGCGCGTCGCCCGCATGGACCAGGCCGAGGCACGGCAACAGCAGGCAGGCAAGGCAGCGACCAAGGCGGCGGAACATGGCTAAGCACCAGGCAGAGTGTTGATGCAGGTGAACAGAGCAAGGCCGATACCATGTGCAGCGCAGCATCGGGCCGCGCTCCATGCCAGCCGTTGCCTGGCCGCGCCGGACGCTCTGCCGGACGCTGCGGCCAGGCCGTGCCTTGTGCGGTGCGCCGCGAACGACTGTCCCATGGTTGAGCACCGGTCCGCTGCCTGTGTCCGCAGCTGTCCTGTTTTGTGACAGGCGTCGGCGCAAGGAGGGTTCGGCCAGCGCGTTCCCGGGCCGCTCACCGCGCAAGTGCCGGACTCCCGATGCACGGTACGAAACCTGCTCAGCTCCGGGCAGGCGCTACCCAATGCAGGTATCGCGCCGCTTATCCGGAGGAGACGGAACCATGCCAGCCAACCCGCGCCCCGCACCGCCAGGGCACGTGCCGCGCGACACCGTGGCTTGCCGCCGCAGGAGCAGCCGCGGCGCCGCCACCGCGATTGCCATGGCGGTCGCCCTGATGGCCCAGCGGCCCGCTGTTGCGCAGCAGGACACCGCTGTCCCAAACCAGGACAGCGCCATGCTGCCGGAAGTCCTGGTGGTGGCCGCCGCGCCGCTGCCAGGCATCGGCGTCGACAGCGACCTGGTGCCCTACACCGTGCAGACCGTGCGCGGCGACGACCTGGACCGGTCGCGCGCCGGCAACCTGGCCGAGTACCTGTCCCGCAACCTGGCCGGCGTCAACGTCAACGACATCCAGGGCAGCCCGTTCCAGACCGACATCACCTACCGCGGCTTCCGCGCCTCGTCCATTGCGGGCGTGCCGCAGGGCCTGTCGGTCTACCTGGACGGCATCCGCGTCAACGAGCCCTTCGGCGACGTGGTCAGCTGGGACATGATCCCGGAAGCCGCGCTGGCGAGCGTGTCGCTGGTGTCCAGCGCCAACCCGGCCTACGGCCTCAATACCCTGGGCGGGGCGCTGGCCATGACCACTCGCTCCGGGCTGGACGCACCCGGCTTCACGGCCGACCTGTCCTACGGCAGCGGCGCCCGCAAGCGCGCCGACCTGTCCGGCGGCGTGCGCAGCGACAGCGGCTGGCACACATTCGCGGCCGGCACCCTGTTCCAGGAGCATGGCTGGCGCGACCAGTCGGGCGGCCGGCTTGGCAACGTCTTCGCCAAGGCTGGCTATGCGGGCGACACTGACAGCTTGGACGTGTCAGTGCTGCATGGCCGCAGCACGCTGACCGGCAACGGGCTGGTGCCCAGCTTCCACGCCAGCGGCAACGGCACGCTGCCAGACCTCTACCAGGGCAATCGCCACGCCGTGTACACCTACCCCGACCAGACCCGCAACCAGGTGACCCAGGTCGCCGTCAACGGTCGCCACTGGTTCGACGACAAGACCAGCGCCGCCGCGCTGGCCTACGTGCGCACCAGCCGCCGCGACACCACCAACGGCGATGTCAACCCCGCCTACGAGGCCTATGCCGAAGACTGCGAGGACGGCTTTGCGCCCGACGGCAGCCCGCTCGGCGCCGACTGCGGCATGACCCGGGCCGAAGGCGCCGCGCTGCATCCCGCCGTGATCAACACCACCCATATGTGGCAGCAGACCGTCGGCATGGCGCTGAGCATGGCCAGGGAGACCGACCGCCACCTGCTCAACGCCGGCCTGACCCTGGACCGCAGCCGCCTGACCTATTCGCAGTACGCGCAGCCCGGCACCTTCACCGACGACCGCGGCGCCGTGGCCGCCCCGGACGCGCCCAACGCCCTGTTCTCCGGCGTCGGCGGCAGCTCGCGCATGCTCGGCCTGTACCTGTCCGACACCTGGTCGCTGACCCCCAGCACCTTCCTGACCGCCTCGGCCAGGTGGAACCACGTCGCGGTAAGCAACACCCTGCGCAACAGCGACGGCAGCGAACAGCCGCGCGAGAGCTTTACCTACCGCCGCCTCAACCCGGCGCTGGGGCTCTCGCAGAAGCTGGGCGGCGGCGTCACCGTGTTCGGAGGCTACGCCCAGAACAACCGTGTGCCGACCGTCCTCGAACTCGGCTGCGCCGACCCGACGCGGCCCTGCCGCCTGCCGGCCGGCCTGCAGGCCGACCCCTACCTGAAGCAGGTGGTCTCACACTCCTATGAAGCAGGCGTGCGCTGGCACCGCGGCAAGGACACCGAAGTCACCGCGTCGCTCTACCGCGTCGACAATCACGACGACATCCTCTTCCTGCGCGCGCCGAACACCCAGCTCGGCTACTTCGCCAACTTCGACCGCACCCGCAACCAGGGCCTGGACCTCAGCGGCCGCCAGCGCGTGGGCGATGTCACGCTGCGGCTTGCCTACAGCTATCTGCACGCCACCTACCAGGCCGCCGGCCAGCTTGCCGCCGGCGAACGCACCATCGACATCCGGCCCGGCATGCGCATGGCGGGCCTGCCCCGCCATACGCTCAAGCTGGGCCTCGACTGGCAGGCACTGGCCGGCCTGACGCTTGGCGCCGACCTGGTGGCGGTGTCAGGCACCGTCTCCAGCGGCAACGAAGACGGCCTGCGCAGCGACCCGCAGCCGGGCGCGCCGCCGAAGACCGCCGACTGGCATGTGCCCGGCTACGCCACCCTGAACCTGCGCGCGGCGTACAAGGTGAACCAGCGGTTTGAGATCTATGCGCGCGTGGCCAATGTCTTTGACCGGCGCTACGAGACCTACGGACAGATCGCGAACGATGTGTTCCCCGGCGGCAGCCTGGTGCGCCCGCATGTGGCACCGGGGGATGCCGCCAGCGCGCTGTTCGTGGCACCGGGCGCGCCGCGCAGCTTCTGGCTGGGGGTGGTATTCCGGATGTAGCAAGCCAGGCACGCCGGATCCACACCCACGCCCTGCGCCACGGTGTCGCCCTCACTCGTTTGAGTGTATTCAACCCCTCCCCTACGGAAGAGGGGATCAGCGCCAGGGAACTGCGGCCGACATGGCGGGGAGAAGGGGGCGCGGACCGGCAGCCGTGGCGCGCCGGAATCCATGCAAAGCAAACAAGGCGTGCGCCCCCTGCCCATCGAGAATGAGGAGGAATGCCGTGCGCGACAACCAGCCCGTCACCCAGCGCGAGTTTGATTTCCCGGACAACGCCACGCTGATGTCGACCACCGACACGCAGAGCTACATCACCTACGCCAACGCCGCGTTTGTCGAGGTCAGCGGATTCACGCGGGAAGAAATCCAGGGGCAGCCGCACAACCTGGTGCGCCATCCCGACATGCCCGCTGAAGCCTTTGCCGACATGTGGGCCACCCTCAAGGGCGGAGAGCCATGGACCGCGCTGGTCAAGAACCGCCGCAAGAACGGCGACCATTACTGGGTCCGCGCCAATGCCACGCCCGTGGTGCGCAACGGCCGGCCCGCCGGCTACATGTCGGTGCGCACCAAGGCAACACGCGAGGAGATAGCGGCCGCGGAAAAGCTGTATCGCGATTTCCGCGAGGGCCAGGCCGGCAGCCGGAAATTCCACAAGGGACTGATCGTGCGCACGGGCCTGATGGCCTTTACCTCGCTGTTCCAGACCATGCCGGTACGCTGGCGCGTGCGGCTGGCGCTGGCCGCCCTGCTCCCCGTCAGTATCATCGGCGCCTGGGGCATGGGCCTTTCCGGCATGGCACTGCCAGGTTTTGCAGGGGTCATGGCGCTTGCCACGTTGCTGGCATCCTGGTGGCTGCAACGGCAGATCACCACCCCGCTGGAACAGGTCCTGCAGCAGGCGCTGCGCGTGGCGTCCGGCGAAAGCCAGAAGGCCGTGCACATGAACCGGGTCGACGAGATCGGCATGACGCTGCGCACGATCAGCCAGCTCGGCCTGATGTTCCGCTGGCTGATCGACGACGTCAGCGGCCAGGTCGTCAATGTCCAGACCGCCAGCAATGAAATCGCGCGCGGCAATATCGACCTGAGCGCGCGCACCGAACAGGCGGCGTCCAGCGTGCAGGAAACATCCGCGTCGATGGCGCAGATGACGTCCACGGTGCAGAGCAACGCGGAAACCGCGGCGCAAGCCAACAAGCTGTCCGGCTCCGCCAGCGTCGCCGCGGAGCGCGGCGGGCAGGCGGTGTCGGAGGTCGTCAACACCATGAACGAGATCACCGAGAGCTCCAGGCGCATCGCCGATATCATCGGCGTGATCGATGGCATTGCCTTCCAGACCAATATCCTGGCGCTCAATGCGGCGGTGGAAGCCGCCCGCGCCGGCGAACAGGGCCGCGGCTTTGCCGTGGTGGCCGGCGAGGTGCGCAGCCTGGCGCAGCGCAGCGCCAACGCCGCCAAGGAAATCAAGGGACTGATCGATGTCAGCGTCCACAACGTCGCGTCCGGCGCCAAGCTGGTCGACGAAGCCGGCAAGACCATGGACGACATCGTCTCGCAGGTCAAGCGCGTATCCGACCTGATCGCCGAGATCAGCGCCGCCACCACCGAGCAAAGCAGCGGCATATCCCAGGTAGGGGGCGCGGTCAGCGACCTTGACAACATCACCCAGCAGAACGCCGCGCTGGTCGAGCAGAGCGCGGCCGCGGCGGAAAGCCTGAAGCAGCAGGCAACACGGCTGGTGGAGGCGGTCAGCGTGTTCCGCTAAGCGCGGCGAAGCGGGCCGGCATGCAGTGAACCTGCCGGCCCGCTACCGGGGCGCGCTACTATTCGCCTGACGCGGCGCCTTTGCGTCGAGCGTCAGCCCTGCCCCCGACCTGTCATGACCCGCATTGTCCGCATCGCCCTCCACACCCTGGCATCCGCAAGCCTCATGTTCCTGAGCACCGCGCATGCCACCGACATCGACTGCGATCCGTCCGCCACCGCCGCCAGCGCTACGCAGGCGCAGCGCCTGATCTGCGAATCCGCGCTGTTTTCCATGGGCTACCAGCGCATCCATGCCGACCAGCAGCGCCTGCTCAAGGCGCGGGCAATCACCGACGCCGACATTGCAGCATTCCGCAAGAAGCGGGACCGCTGCGATTCGGCATCGTGCCTGGACACGGTCTTCCGGGAATGGAATGCATTCGCCAGCCGGGCGCGGGTCCCTTGACCGGAGAGCCAAAGCGGGCAGTCCCGCCCGCGCGGACTCAGAAAGCGCCGGCTGGCACAGCGTCGTTGCCGGCAGCGCCGGCCTTGCCTTTCCGGACGCCGGATGCCAGGGCACGGATGGCGGCTTCGCGGGAGTTTCCGATGCGCTTGTGCGCGGTCTCCAGCACCGCATCGATGTCCCGCCTGGTCACGGCGCGCTGCAGGGCACGCCAGGTCTTGAAGGAATTCTCCAGCGACCCGGGACGGGATGCGAGCCCCAGCCGCACATAGCGCAGGACCCGCAGCGAGATGGAATTCAGCAGCTCCCCGACCAGCCGGTTGCTCGACAGGTCTGCCATGGCCATGTTCGCCAGGAAGGTCACGCTGATATAGGCGTCCACCGATTCCTCGACGGCCTTGCCGAGCCGCGGCATGAATTGCTCGAATAACGCATCAAGCGCGTCCGCGCGCTCTTCCATCAGCTGCCTGAGCAGAATCGCAAACAGTGCGTCCCGCACCACGTAGATATCCCGCAGGTCCTGGGCATTGGGCTCGGTGACAATGGCGCCGCGCCGCGCGCGGAACTCGACCAGCCGCTCCCGCTCCAGGATGCGCAAGGCCTCGCGCACAGGAGCGCGGCTGACCTCCAGGACCTCGCTGATGTCTTTCTCAAGCAGCCGTTGGCCTGCGTGGATCACGTCGATCGTAATCAGTCCCGCCAGCCGCACCGCAATCTGGTCGGCGACGGATGCCGACCAGTCGCGTCCATGCATAAGCGCCTGCTCGACCGCCAGCGTGACCGGATTCTGCGGTGTTTGCGGCGCAAGCAGCGACTGCAGTTCTGGCGTGTTGGTAGTCTTGAGTCTGCCCATGAGGGGTAAGTCCTTCCGATTATTGGGGAACCGGTCGGGTGTTGCCCTCGATCGGCGCTGCACCGCTCGCAGCGCCCAAGATCTTACCTTACGTGGCGTATCGGGCGGATGGCCGAGGGTGGCATCGCGGTCGGTGCAGGCTAGGCAGTCGTCTTTCGGCGCACTGCGCCGCGCGTGGACCGGCTCTCCTTGGGGCTGCAACCAAATTGCGCGTGATACCAGCGCGAGAATCCGCTCGGCGCGGAAAAGCCGAGCAGGGTCGCCACCTCGGTCAACGGACGATCGCTCTCGATGACATGACGCGCGGCAAGCTCCGTGCGGATGTCGTTGACGATCGACGAGAAGCTTTGTCCCTCGTCCGCCAGCCTGCGCTGGACCGTGCGGCACACCACGCCCAGATGATCCGCCACTTGCTCGATGCTGCAACGTCCGCTGGGCAACAGCAGCAGGACAATGCGCCGCACGTCCTCAAGCATGGTCGCGTGCTGCGACATGACAGACGCGTCGATCAGCTGCTGCGCGTAGCGCGCCATGGCCGGATCGGCGGACGGGTTGCGTGCATCGAGATCGGCCTTCGCGCAGATGATGCAGTTGAAGTCATAGTCGAACTCGACGCAAGGGCCAAAAAACCGTTGGTGCGTACCAAGGTCGCGCGGCGCCGGGTGCTCGAAGCATACGCGCCGCGGCTCCCAGTCGGGCTTGAGAAGCTGGCGTATCAGCCGCACCATTACCCCCAGCGCCAGTTCAACCCTTTGGCGCGTGGGCTGATGCGCGCTGCCAGCGATGACCGCCTCGCGAATAATGACCAGTTCGCCGCACTCCTCTACCGCCAGCGACAGCGCACCGTTGAGCAACGCCTGATAGCGCATCAGCATGCGAAGCGAGTCGCGCAGCGTCGCCTGGTCGCGGATCAGCAATCCTACGGCCCCAAGATTGGACAACAGGCGCGACTCGGCCATGCACAGTCCGAAACTCTCGTTGCCTGACATGGTTGCCGACGCCTGCAGCAGTCGCCCGACACGCTCAACCGGAATCATGAGGTCCGGCTCGCGCAGCACGCCCGGACTCAACCCCGCATCAAGGAGCATCCGCACCGGGTCCAGTCCGGCGGCTCGGGCGACCTCGCTGTAGTTGGTGAGGGCCGCAGCGCGGACAAGTGACGACATTGGCGAGCAGAGTAGAACATTGACATGAAATGATAAATCCCGGTCATGTAGTGTCAAGCGGGAGAAACCCGCTGGATCCAGACTCGCAGGAATCGATCGGCCTGTTCGAAAAATCGGAGACAACGTTCATGATCCAACGCCTCAAAGCGGCACCCGCCGTGGTCCGCGCAACCTCTCTGGGCAATTCGATCCAGGTCGAGCCAGTCACCTGCACGATCGGTGCTGAGCTCAGCAACGTCAACCTCGGCGCGGCTGCCGAAGACGACCAGCTGATGGCGGAAATCCGCGCCCTGCTCCTCAGACATCGCGTGCTGTTCTTCCGCGACCAGGACATCACGCGCGCGCAGCACGTGGCTTTTGCGCGCCGCTTCGGCGAGCTGGAGGACCATCCGGTGGTAGGCAGCCATCCCGATTACCCGGGGCTGGTCCAGATCTACAAAACCCCGGACAGTCCTCCCGACCGCAACGAAAATTCCTGGCATACCGATGCCACCTGGCGCGAGAAGCCACCGCTAGGCTGCGTGCTGCGCTGTATCGAGTGCCCGCCCGTGGGCGGAGACACGATGTGGGTCAACATGGTCGAGGCGTACAACCAGTTGCCCGAGGATATCAAGACGAAGATCGCCACATTGCGCGCGCGCCACGGCATCGAGGCGAGCTTCGGTGCCGCCATGCCGATCGAAAAGCGTCTTGCGCTGAAGGCCCAGTACCCGGACGCCGAGCACCCGGTGGTGCGCACCCATCCCGAAACCGGAGAGAAACTGCTGTTCGTCAATGGAAGCTTTACCACGCACTTCACCAACTACAACGTGCCGGCCAACGTGCGCTTCGGCATCGACAAGGCCCCGGGTGCCGCAAATCTGCTTAGCTACCTGGTCAGCCAGGCCACCATCCCCGAGTACCAGGTGCGTTTTCGCTGGAAGAAAAACAGTGTTGCGTTCTGGGACAACCGTTCGACCCAGCACTACGCAGTGATGGATTACCCCCCGTGCCACCGGAAGATGGAGCGCACCGCCATTATCGGTGACGCGCCTTACTGAAAGATCGACATGACCGGTCGGGCATGCCGCAACGGTAGTCACCCAGCCCAGTTGCGCGGCCGGGTGACTGCCGTATTATTCCGGCTGGTAGTTGATGGACTTCAGCAGCGCGGCCTGTTGCTGGTATGCCTGCTTCAGGTCCGCCATCATCTCTTCCGAGGTGGCGGCATTCCCCTGCTCCATGCCCATATCCCTGACGCGGTTCTGCACTGCGGGCTGCTTGAAATACGCCAGCGTCGCCTCGCGGATTTTTTGCTGGACCGCCGGAGCGACATCCGGGCGCGACCACACGGCGAACCAGCCTGCTTGCGCCAGCTGCGGGTAACCGAGCTCCTTGAACGTCGGCACATCCGCCAATCCGGCAATCCGGCTCGGATAGGCCACGGCAATCGCTCTGATCTTCCCCGCCTTGATCAGCGGCATTGAGGTAGTCACCCCATCGAACATCAGCGGCACATGGCCGCCCATCAGGTCGTTCAATGCCGGAGGAGAGCCCTTGTAGCCAACATGCCGCATTTGCACCTGGGTAAGCTGGCCGAGCAGTATGCCCGAGGTGTGGCCCCTCAATCCCGCAGCGTAGGAAGCGAAAACCAGACCGTCCTTCTGCGATTTGCCGTAGTCCACCAACTGCTTCAGGTTAGAGACCGGCACATCCTTGTTGGCAACCAGCACCAACCCCGTGCGGCTGACCTGGGCCAGGGGCTTCAGGTCGGCAAAGGGCTTGTAATGGACCTTGTAGGCCAACGGCGCTTCGCTGACGACGCCGCCCTGGATGACCAGAAGGGTATGACCGTCCTTGCCGGTGGCCTGCAAATCGGTGATCGCCAGCGCGCCGGCGGCACCAGGCTTGTTTTCCACGATAACCGGCTTGCTCCATGCCTTCTGCAGGCCTTCCGCCAGCAGCCGCGCCAAGGCGTCGGCGCTGCCGCCGGCAGGCCCCGCCACCACCAGGCGGATCGGCTTGCTTGGCCAATCCTCCTGGGCCTGGGCCACGGGCACCCCACCGACGACACCAACTCCGATCGCCAAGGCGTATCCGCGCCACCATAGGTTATTGGTTCGCTTCCTCATGTCTGTACCTCTTGATTGCCGTCTTTTCTCCATTCTCGGATCGCCCTGCGTCAACCGGCTTGACCGATCACGCCAAGTTGTTGTCGATTCGCGCAAACAGAGGGAAAACCCTGCTCGCGGTATCGGCCACACGGCAATTGAGGTCTCGAGGGTCCACGGCAGCAAGGCGAAAGAACGGGCCGCATACCGTCGCGGGTCCCGCCTTCGCCATCACATGTTGGGTCCGGGATGCCCGGCCGTCAGTTCCCCCAAGGGCTCTTTACATGCATTCGGCCTTGCGCAGGAAGCCCTGGTGGCCACCGTTACGATTGGGTGCGAAGCCATTCTTCTGAAGCGTCTCTTCCACCGTGTCGTAGAAGACCCCAAGCTGCAAGATCTCGCGGGTCTGCTGCGCCGTCGCGATGGGGCGGCCAAATTCGCCGGCGATACGCACCAGTTGCTTGATCTGCTCGACGGTGCTCATCTTTCCCGTGCGGGTCTGGTTCCAGAGCACGTCCTCGATGCCACACCGCACATGCAGGCCCAAGGCCATGCCGATCATGTTGATGGGAAGCACATTCAGCACCGAACTCTCCACCGTTACCACGGCTCCGTCCGGCACAGCGCGCAGGATGTTTGCCAGGTTGTAGATGTTCGCCTGATCCATGCCGCCGCTGATCGCCACCCAGTTCATCACCAGCGGGCCCTTGTAGACGCCGCGGCGAATCATCCGCTCAATCGTTTCAAAGCTGTTGATGTTGTAGCACTGAAACTCACTCTGGATCCCGGCGGCTGTCAGGCGCCGAACGTGCTCCTCGAACCAGCTGGGATTCGAGGGCACGACCATGTCCTTGTAGGTATCGTAGAGGTGCGCGAACCCTCGCGACAGTCCCTTGAAATCATCCACACCAGCATGCTCCGTCACATTCATCTGCGAGGTGTTGACGGTCACCGTCACCTGGTCGGGCTTAGGATCGAGTTCGGCCAGCATATGCCGCGTGTCATCGCTAAGCCATTTGGCGCCTTGGCCCTCTTCAGGCGCGAAGCTGATAGAGCCGCCCACCTGGATGACCATTTCCGGACAGGCCTTGCGCACGCCGGCGATCAGCTCATTGAACTTGGACAGGCGCTTGCTGCCCTTGCCGTCCTCTTCGCGCACGTGCAGATGCAGCACTCTCGCACCGGCTTCGTAGCAATCCACCGCCTTCTGGATCTGGTCCGCCATGGTGACAGGGATATCTTCCGGGAAGTCTGACGGGATCCAGCCCGGCGCATAGGGAGCGGCGGTGATGATCAGAGGCTGCTGGTTCTCGGGATACAGGTGGCCGTCAAGGAAGTTCATGTTGATGGATCTCCGGGTTGAGATGTGAATCTTGAGAAGGTCGAACTGGATGAGACGGCTGCTTCGTGCCGTCAAATCACGAAAATGGACGAGCCGGTGGTCTTCCGCGACTCCAGGTCCCGGTGTGCCTGCACGGCATCCTCCAGGGCATAGCGCTGATTGATCCCGATGCGGATGCGGCCAGCCGCCACGTGGCCGAACAGCTCGCCGACCAGTTCCGCCTTTTCGGCAGGATCGGCGATATAGTCGGCCAGGCCCGGGCGCGTCAGGAAGGCCGAGCCTTTGCGGGCCAGGATTGCCGGATCGAACCCGGTGACCGGGCCGGAGGCGAAACCCACGCACACCAGCAGGCCGCGGCGCTTGAGGGAGTCCAGCGAGGACATGAAGGTGTCCTTGCCCACGCTATCGAAGACCACGTTCACGCCCACGCCGTCGGTCAGTTCCCGCACGCGCCTGGCCACGTCCTCATGGCTGTAGTTGATGGTGTGGTCACAGCCGTGGGCGCGCGCCACTTCGGCCTTGGCATCGGTGGAAACCGTGCCGATCACCGTCAGCCCCAACAATTTGGCCCACTGCGAAACAATCAGGCCAACACCACCTGCCGCGGCATGCAGCAGGATGGAGTCGCCCGCCTTGAAGGGGTAGATCCGGCGCATCAGGTAGGCCGCCGACAAGCCGCGCATGGTCATGGCCGCCGCGACTTCGCAACTGATTGCCTGCGGCAGCCTGATCAGCGGATCGGCACAGATCAGCCGCTCCGTGCTGTAGGCGCCCAGCGTGTTGGTGAAGCCCGTATAGGTCACACGGTCGCCGACCGCCAGATGGGTGACGCCGGCGCCGACGGCCTCGATCACGCCAGCGGCCTCGTTGCCGATGCCGCTGGGCAGCGGCACCTTGTACGTGCCGCTGCGGAAGTAGGTATCGGCAAAGTTCAGGCCTGCCGCCACGTGGCGAACGCGGACCTCCCCCGCTCCGGGCTCGCCAACGCTGCCGTCCTCAAGACGAAGGACGTCGGGTCCGCCGGTTTCATGGAACTTAACGATTTTCGCCATGCCGTCTCCTGTTCTCTATCGAATATGACCGTTCACCTGCGGATCGCCGCTTGAGCTCGCCGAAGGACAAACCGGTTTGGTGATGCAGTGGATGGGTTGATGTCCGAGTGTGTTTCGCGACGATCGAATCATCTGGCAGGGCGCAACGTTCCGCTTTACCTGGCACGCCTTGGACTTTCCTTCTTATGACAAGGATTCGCTGGTGCAGGCGCACTGGATCGTTGACGGCCGGCTGCCATCATGGCGGGCAATGGGCCGCTGGGCAGGCCGCAATGACGGGGCGCCAGCCTTATTCGTCGACCCTGATCCCTGCGTCGTTGGCGATCCTCGACCAGACTTGCAGATCGCTCCGGACGATCTCGCCCAGCTGCGCGGAGGTCTTTACCGGCGGCGGCTCGAAGTTCAGTTTCTTCATCAGCGCCGCGATCTCCGGCAATGCCTGCACCTTGTTGGCCTCATCGGACAGCCGCTTCACGATCGCCGGACTGGTTCCGGCCGGGGCGAACATGCCGAACCATCCCACCGTGTTGAACTTGTAGCCCTGTTCACTCATGGTCTTGACGTCGGCAAGCTGTGGCGAGCGCACGTTGCCGACGATGGCAATGCCACGCACCTTCCCGGAACGCAGGAACGGAACCGCCACGCTGGGATCGGTCCAGCCGATATTCAGCACCCCTGAGGAAAGCTCGGTGAGCAGTTGACTTGTTGTCCGATATGCGACGTGCTCGGTCTTCATGCCGGTCTGCTTCTTCAGCCATTCCATGGTCAAGTGCGCGGACGAGCCGGTGGCCCAGCTGCCATAGCTGTACTTGTCCGGATTCGCCTTCACCAGCTCGATGAGTCCTGGCAAGTCGTGCACCGGCAGATCTGGGCTCACCAGCAGCAACACCCCACCCGCGGCTGTCTGCGCGATCGGCATGAGGCTCTTTCTTGCCTCCTGGGATATGGACTTCATGACGGCAGGCGCAACCACCATGTTGGATGCCGTCGTGTAGAGAATCGTGTAGCCGTCCGGCGCCGCCTTGAGAACGGCATTGGTCCCGATCACCCCGCTGCCGCCCGGCCGGTTCTCCACGACCACGGCCTGCTTCAGCGATTCGGAAAGGCGCTGCGCCATGGCCCGCGCCAGCGCGTCGGTTCCCGAGCCGGGAGACGACGGAACGATCATTTGAATCGGGCGTGCGGGCCAGGCTTCCTGTGCCTGCAGCGGCCCTGGCGCGCACAGGGCAATGATTGCCTCCGCGCACAATGTGATGGCGAGCAGCTTGTTCAGTGATGACATCGTCGTCCCCATGTTCTCTCGACTATTTCCCAGCCTGAAAAGTGCTGCCAGCCCCACCACTGTGCGGCAAGCAATTGCTACCGGCTCAGGCTATCGTGCGCAAATCATAGCAGTCGAAATTTTTATTGTCGACATGAATATATTTGGCTGGTCGTGAGGTTGCCGGGAATCGATTCAGTCCGGCTTCTTGCCCGTTGGCGCCGTGCCCTCCGTCGCGGGCGCCTCGAAGGCATCGAACAAAAGATCGGGGGCGCTGGTGTTGTGACGCGACCGGACCGTACGGCCGAATCGCACCGCGGTCGCCTGCATTGAAGTGACTGCCATCACCGGCTTCCTGATGGCCTCGCCAGCCGGCCCGGTCGTCCAGGTGACCTCGCTCGCGTCTGCGTTGTCGTCGGCAACGTACATGGAGCGCAGCATCGCGAACGGGCGCTTGGCGTCATAGGCCGGCAGGAACCGGACATCGAGCGCCGTACGCATGTCGCTGATTTCAGTGATGGTGACCGTTGCCTGGCCTCCGCCAGTGAAATGCAGCCTGAAAGCCAAGGGCTGCGGCTCGATTTCTATCCGAGCGATGTTGACCACCGGGCGCCCTTCCTGCTCTATCGGCCCCAGCAGGAACGAAGAGCCATAGGCATTGACACCCAGATGACGGGCCGGCAACGGTTTCGCCCGCCAGTAGCCATCGGCGGGATAGAGCACCAGGACCTCGGCACGGGTCCGGCCGGATTTCCGGAACACCTGGATCAGGTGGAAACCGGCATCGGCCCTGCCCGCTACCGTGACCGGCACCCGATGTGGCCGCCAGAAGCTGGCGAACGTGATGCCGACAATGGCGATATTCCTGCCGTCGTAAAGGGTGACCGTGCGCGGCACGAAGACATGGCGGGGATCAGTCGGGTGAGGCGTCTTGCCGAAGTTGCACCCGGAGAAATCCGGCGCGGAGGTGTCAATGCGGATGGCGTTGACGTAGGGGGGATGCAACGCCTGGATGCGGAAGCTGCCAACCGCGGCGGCGGACAGGGCGAACGAGACATTGTCTTCTTCCGCGCATGGGCCTGGCGTGCTGAAATTCTCGACCTCCACGGCCAGCCGCTGCGCGCAAGCCGGCACGGAAAGCAGCGCCAGGCACAGGGCCGCGACAAGGCGCGTTGCGCGCATGCCAGGCTCCGTGAACGGGAATGAGGCGGGATCCGATTCCCGCCTCCGTGAGCCTGTTCCTACTTGGTCCTGGGCGGCACGATCGCAGTGCCGGCGTCGGTGGTGCGCTCGTGCTGCATGGTCGGCATCATGTTGCTGTTCAGGTGGAACATGACCCAGAGCGAACCCGTCAGCGTGATCACCACCAGCACCAGCGTGAACATCAGCGACAGCATGTTCCAGCCGCCCTCCGACCGCGCGTTCATGTGCAGGAAGTAGATCATGTGCACCACGATCTGCACGGCGCCGATCAGCAGGATGACGATGGCGGTGGTGGACGACTTGTCGAACACCTTTCCCATGACCAGCCAGAACGGGATCGCGGTCAGGAAGACGGACAGCACGAAGCCCGTCAGGTAGCCGCCCAGCGTGGCGTGCGGCCCCACTTCCTCGTCATGCCCGTGGCTGTGTCCGTGGCTGTCCAGCGTTTCGTCGTGCGCGCTCATGGCAACGCTCCCATCAGGTAGACGAAGGTAAAGACGCCGATCCAGACGACGTCGAGAAAGTGCCAGAACATCGACAGGCACATCAGCCTGCGCTTGTTGGCCGTGATCAGCCCGTGCTGCGCCACCTGGGTCATCAGCACGACCAGCCAGATGATGCCGCACGTGACGTGCAGCCCGTGGGTGCCGACCAGCGCGAAGAACGAGGTCAGGAACGCGCTGCGCTGCGGCCCTGCGCCCTCATTGATCAGGTGCGCGAACTCATAAAGCTCGACCGCCAGGAACCCCGCGCCGAAGACCCCCGTGATGGCCAGCCAGATCTGGGTTCCGGCGATGCGGTTCTGCTGCATCTGCAGCATGGCAAAGCCGTAGGTAATCGACGACAACAGCAGGAACGAGGTGTTCAGTGCCACCAGCGGCAGCTCGAACAGCTCTGCCCCGCTCGGTCCCCCCGCATACTCCCGGCCCAGCACGCCATACGCGGCGAACAGGCACGCGAATATCAGGCAGTCGCTCATCAGGTAAAGCCAGAACCCCAGCAGCGTCCCGTTCTGCGGGTGATGGTCATCGGGCAGGTAGAACTGGTAGCCCCCCGGCGGGGCCGCGTCCGCGGTGCCGGTGCCGCTCACATGGTTGGGAAAGGTCGTGTCAGCCATGGCCAGCCATCCGCTGTGTGCGCGCCGCTTCGGTCTGGACCACCAGGTCCGCCGGGAGGTAATAGTCGCGCTGGTAGTTGAACGTATGGATGATCGCGCCGATGATCGTTGCCGCGAACGATGCCGCCGCCAGCCACCAGATGTGCCAGATCAACGCGAAACCGCAGAGCGTGGACAGTCCCGCGAGCACGATCCCGGCCGCGGTGTTCTTCGGCATGTGGATCGGAATAAAGCCCTGCTGCGGCCGCGCGTAGCCGTTCTGCTTCATGTGCCACCAGGCGTCGGTGTCGTGCACCACCGGCGTAAAGGCGAAGTTGTACTGCGGCGGCGGGGATGACGTAGACCATTCGAGCGTGCGGCCGTTCCACGGATCGCCGGTCAGGTCGCGCAGCGCCTCGCGGTGGATGAAGCTGACTACCAGCTGGACCAGGAAGCAGGCAATGCCGATGGCGATCAGCAAGGCGCCGAACGCAGCCAGCTGGAACCAGACCTGGTGGGTTGCGTCCTCGAAATGGCTCATGCGCCGGGTCACGCCATGCAGCCCCAGCCAGTACAGCGGCATGAACGCGAAGTAGAAGCCGACCAGCCAGAACCAGAACGATGCCTTGCCCCAGGACGAGACCAGGCGATAGCCGAATGCCTTCGGGAACCAGTAAGTAATGCCTGCCATCAGGCCGAACAGCACACCGCCGATGATCACGTTGTGGAAATGCGCGATCAGGAACAGGCTGTTGTGCAAGGAGAAGTCAGCCGGCGGCACCGCCAGCAGCACGCCGGTCATGCCGCCGATCACGAACGTGACCATGAAGCCGATGGTCCAGAGCATGGGGGGCTCGAAGCGGATCTTGCCGTGGTACATCGTGAACAGCCAGTTGAATATCTTGGCACCGGTGGGGATCGATATGATCATGGTGGTGATGCCGAAGAACGAATTGACGCTGGCACCCGATCCCATCGTGAAGAAATGGTGCAACCAGACCAGGTACGACAGCACGGTGATCACCACCGTGGCGTAGACCATCGACGCGTACCCGAACAGGCGCTTGCGGCAGAACGTGGCGACCACTTCCGAGAACACCCCGAACACGGGCAGCACAAGGATGTACACCTCCGGATGGCCCCATATCCAGATCAGGTTCACGTACATCATGGCGCTGCCGCCCAGCTCGGTGGTGAAGAAGTTGGTGCCGACGTAGCGGTCCAGCGCAAGCAGCGCCAGCGCCGCGGTCAGCACCGGGAACGCGGCGATGATCAGCACGTTGGTGCACAGCGCGGTCCAGGTGAAGATCGGCATGCGCATCAGCGTCATGCCGGGCGCCCGCATCTTGACGATGGTCACCAGCAGGTTGATCCCGGATAGCAGCGTCCCTACCCCGGCCACCTGCAGCGCCCAGATGTAGTAGTCGACGCCGACGTCAGGGCTGTGGATGATGCCGGACAACGGCGGATAGGCCAGCCAGCCGGTGCGCGCGAACTCGCCCACGAACAGCGACATCATGACCAGGATGGCACCGCCCGTGGTCATCCAGAAGCTGAAGTTGTTCAGGAACGGGAAGGCCACGTCGCGCGCGCCGATCTGCAGCGGCATGACGAAGTTCATCAACCCCGTGACCAGCGGCATGGCAACGAAGAAGATCATGATCACGCCGTGGGCGGTAAAGATCTGGTCGTAGTGGTGCGGCGGCAGGTAGCCAAGGTTGTCGCCGAACGCGATGGCCTGCTGGATGCGCATCATGATCGCATCGGCAAAGCCCCGCAGCAGCATCACGATGCCCAGGATCACATACATGATGCCGATCTTCTTGTGGTCGATGCTGGTGAACCATTCCCGCCACAGGTAGCCCCAGAGGCGATAGTAGGTGAGCGCCGCGACGATTGCGCCCCCGCCGATCACCACCACGATGAAGGTGCCGAGCAGGATGGGATCGTGCAGCGGGAGGGCCTCCCACGAAAGCCGGCCGAAGATCAAATTGGCGAGTTCCGAGCGCTCGGGCATGTTTGTCACCTGGGGCCTGAATTAACCAACCATGGCCGATGGGGCTGGCCAGTACCGCGAGGGAAGATCCGGATCCGCACCCTACTGCAGCAGCACCCGGCCGTCATTGCGCGCGGACTCCGACGCGAACACGGGCGCTGTGGCCGCGGTGTTGCGCGCCGTGCAGATGCCGGCGAACGGGTCGAATTTGCCGCGGCTGCGGTCAAGCGCCATGGTGTCTGCCATGCACCGCCCGCCGCCCACACAGCGGTTCAGGATCAGGTCGTAGAGGCCTGGCGCCACGCTGGCATAGCGTTGCACCGCGTCGCGCTCGCTGGGCTGCGCGAGCTTGAGGTACATATCCGTGGACAGGCCATGGCCCGATGACTTGACCTGCTGGATCCAGCGCTCGAAGTCCTGGTTGGACAGCCCATGGAACTTGAAACGCATGTGGGAGAAGCCCGCGCCGCTGTAGTTGGCGGAGAAGCCTTCATACACGCCGGACTTGTTGATCACGGCATGCAGCTTGGTTTCCATGCCGGGCATGGCGTAGACCATGCCCGCCAGCGACGGGACGAAGAATGCGTTCATCACCGAGGTGGCGGTGATGCGGAAAGCGATGGGCCGGTCGACCGGCGCCGCCAGCTCGTTGACGGTGGCGATGCCCTGCTCGGGATACAGGAACAGCCACTTCCAGTCCATTGCCACCACCTCCACCGTCAGCGGCTTCACGTCCGCCGGAACCGGCCGGCCTGCGTCGATCCGCGTCAGCGGCCGGTACGGATCGAGCTGGTGGGTGCTGACCCAGGTCACGGCGCCCAGCGCGATGATGATCAGCAGCGGCGCGGCCCAGATCGCCAGCTCGAGCACCGTGGAATGATCCCAGTCGGGGTTGTAGGGCGCGTCGGTCGCGCTTTCCCGATAGCGCCACGCAAACAGCAGCGTGAGGATGATCACCGGAACGATGATCAGCAACATCAGGCAGGTGGCGATGATGATCAGGTCGCGCTGGCGCAGGGCCATGTCGCCGGATGGCGCAAGCAGCACTGCGTTACAACCGGCCAGGCACGCCAGCATGACTGCGGCGGCGCATCGCAGCAGTAGTCTTCCCTGCACACGTCTTGGCGGCACTACAGAGTCGAAGCGGCCCATAGTCTCGGAAGTGGCGTCTGAGGAATATCGGCAAACTGCCGGCGAACTCGCCTTTCGTTTTTCTAAGGCAGTTTAGGCGCTATTCTTGTCAGTGCGAGACTTAAGAGCCAATTTCATCGGAATGGGGTCGGCTCCATGTGCAGTATCGACGCACTCCTGCCAGAAGGAGACTTGACGATGGCCAGCCTCACCCACCAGCATCGCGCATCGCCGACTGCACCTCCGGCACCCGGCCACCACCAGGTGGCGCCTGCCGAGATCGCCACCGGGGTGGTGATCGGTCGGGCCTCCGAGTACTTCGACTTCTTCGTGTACGGCATCGCCTCCGTGCTTGTCTTCCCGGCGGTCTACTTCCCGTTTGCAAGCGAGCTGGCGGGGTTGCTCTTCAGTTTCACGATCTTCTCGTTTGCGTTTATCGGACGCCCGTTCGGCACCGCGCTGTTCATGCGCATCCAGCGGCGCTGGGGCCGCGGCATCAAGCTGACGGCGTCGCTGTTCCTGCTCGGCACGGCCACGGTGGGGATTGCGTTCCTGCCGTCCTACGCCTCGATCGGGGCCGCGTCGATCTACCTGCTGGCGCTGTTCCGCTTCCTGCAGGGCATTGCGTTCGGCGGGTCGTGGGACGGGCTGCCGTCGCTGCTGGCGCTCAACACGCCGGAGGACAAGCGCGGCTGGTATGCGATGGTGGGCCAGCTCGGCGCACCCACCGGGTTTATCGTCGCCAGTTCGCTGTACCTGTTCCTGCATGCCAGCCTGACCCCGCCTGAATTCATCGAGTGGGGCTGGCGCTATCCGTTCTACGTGGCCTTCGCCATCAACGTCGTGGCACTGTTTGCACGGCTGCGCCTGGTGGTGACCCATGAGTACACGCAGCTGCTCGAGGAAGACGAGCTGGAGCCGATCAGCACCTTGCAGATGGTGAACGCGCAAGGCTTCAACATCTTCCTGGGGGCCTTTGCTGCGCTGGCCAGCTATGCGCTGTTCCACCTGGTCACGGTGTTCCCGCTCTCCTGGGTAATCCTGCACCGCACCCAGAGCATCTCCGACGTGCTGGCCGTGCAGATCGTGGGCGGCTTCATCGCGTTCATCGGCACGCTGCTATCCGGCTGGATCGCGGACCGCATCGGCCGGCGCACCACGCTGTCGGCAATGGCCGTGCTGATCGGCATCTTCAGCCTGGCAACGCCGTGGCTGCTCGGTGGCGGCGCGACCGGCCAGGACATCTTCATCCTGGTCGGCTTCGGCTTGCTGGGCCTGTCGTACGGACAGGCTGCGGGCGTGGTGACGTCGAACTTCGAACGCCGCTTCCGCTACACCGGCGCCGCGCTGACCACCGACTTCGGCTGGCTGTTCGGCGCCGCCTTTGCGCCGCTGGTGGCGCTGGGCCTGTCTTCGCTGTTCGGCCTGGCGGCGGTCAGCCTCTACCTGCTGTCTGGCGTGATCGGCACGCTGGCCGCCTTGCGCATCAGCCGGGCGCTCGGGACGCCTGACATGTGACAGCGGTCATGGCCTGCGCAAGGCCATGACGATTCCCCTGCGACGGGCGGGCTGATTCGCCGCCCGATTTCCTCGTGCGCTTCCTTGCTTGCTGGCCCCTGCCCGGCTGCCTGACCCTTGGCGCCCGGCGCCCCGGCGCCGCATATGGCGGATAATGCGCTATTTGCAAGCACCTCCCTCCCATGCCCGCAAGCAGCAACACCACTGGACGCATCGACTGGACAACGCTGTTCCTGCTTACCTTCCCGCCACTGAGCTGGGCCGGCAATGCCATCGTCGGCCGCCTGGCCGCCGGCACTGTGCCGCCCATCACCCTGAACTCTGTGCGCTGGGTGCTGGCAGGGCTGCTGCTGGCACCCTTTGCCTGGCGCGGCGTGATCGAGCACCGCGCGGCACTGCGCCGGCACGCCGGCGTGATCACCGCCCTGGGCGTGCTTTCGATCGCCAGCTATAACGCCCTGCAGTACCTGGCGCTGACCACCTCGACCCCGATCAACGTGACGCTGATCGGCGCATCCACGCCGCTGTTTCTGATCGTGATCGGCGCGATCTGTTTTGGCGAACGGGTGAAGCCATGGCATGTCGCCGGGGCGCTGCTGTGCATGGTCGGCGTGACCTTCGTCCTGGTACGCGGCGAGCTGGGCCGGCTCGCCCAGCTGGACCTGGTTGCCGGCGACCTGTTCATGCTGGCCGCCACCATCGCCTGGAGCGGCTATACCTGGCTGCTGCGCAAGCAGCGCCCCGCCATGCCGCTGCCGGCGCTGCTGTTCGCGCAGATCGTCACCGGCGTACTGGCAAGCGCTCCCGTGACGGCATGGGAGCTGATGACGCTGGACCAGCCGCTGCAATGGAACGGCAAGGTCGCCGCCATCCTGCTCTATGTAGCGACCATTCCCTCGCTGCTCGCCTACTTTGCCTGGGACCGCGCCATCGCCCGCGCGGGCGCGCAGTTGCCGGTGTTCTTTATCACCCTGACGCCGGTGTTCGCCGCCCTGCTGTCCACGCTGCTGCTGGGCGACTGGCCCCGCTGGTACCACGCCGTGGGACTGGCCGCGATCGCGGCGGGGATCTGGCTGGCGCAGCGGCGTTGAGGGGGGCGGCCGGTCCACGCCAGCGAACAGGCACGCCCCGGGCGTTTCAATCCTGAATCAGTCTTGCCGCGTCTGCACTAGCCTGTTTGCAGGATGGGCTCTCGCACCGTGGTGCACTACCCTCGCAGTAGAGCTCACGCCACTGAAACCGGGGGGAATCATGGGTGAACAGAGTCCGCGCGGGCGACATGCGTCGGCTGACCTTGCACTATGCGAGGCGCCAGCAGAAGACATCGAAGCTGGATCAGCGCCACCGCGGCGCACACACAGCACAACGCCCGCTGTGCATCCCGGGACTTCCGGCCTGTACGTCATGGCTGGCCGCCAGGAGCCTCCTGCCGCAATGAGCCGGCCCACGGGTGCGGACGATCCGATGCTGGGCTGCCTGCTGTTGCTGAACCGGGCCCTGCAACGGACGGTGCCTTCAGCGGTCCTGCTGGAAGGACTGCCGCTGGATGGACAGGCCCTGACGTTGCCGATGCTCTGCGCCGCAGCGGCGCGCGCCGGCTTGTCGGCCCGGCTGGCGGAGCGCGACCTCGACGATATCCCGGATACCTCGATACCGGCAATCCTGTTGCTGGACAAGAACAGGCCGTGCGTACTGCTGCAGCGCTGCGAGCACGGACGGTTTCTCGTCGCCCTGCCAGGCTGGGGCGGTGGGGTGCAGGAAGTCAGCCGCGAGGAACTGCTGGCCCAGTACAGAGGGCACGCCGTCTTCGCGCAGCCCGTGCTGCAAGCGGACGTGTCAGCCGATACGGAGCCGGCACAGCCGTGCCCGTGGCCCGACGACGCGATGCGGCCATCATGGCGGCGCCGTTGCGAGCGGCTGCTTGCCGCGACGCTCAGGGTACTGGGCAGGCTACCGGCTGAAGATGTGGCCCGCGCTGGTGGCTAGTCATTGTCCGGCCAGATGGGCGCGGTTCCGATGCGCATCATGACGTCGGCGATGGCCGACGTGTTGCCCGAACTCCTCTGCCAGATCCCCACCCATAGGTCACGTTGAGCGGAAACCGCACGTCGTAGCGGTGGCCGACGCCCTCGCTCGTCCCTGCCGGGGCTCTCCGCGATCCGCAGGTCAGGCCGAACGGGCTACACGCAGTCGCTCACCATCCCTGGCGGGGAAATGAAAAGGAGGCAGGGCAATTTGCCCTGCCTCCGCTCAGGCGCCCGTCTGCCCCCCGGCACAGACGCGCGCCCCCGTCCAACCGGCTTAGATGACGCAGGCAAGCTTGACGGTGAGGCCTCCCCAATCGGTGGCCTGGTTGGTGTCGACCTGTACCTGCAGCTTGTCGTTGCGAATGACGGTTCCGGACGGCACCTCCTTGCTGCAGCTCTGCTGGCCATTGCTGATCTTGCAGCTCAGGTCCCTGACCGGCGTGATGGTCGCCGAAGCGCCGGCCCCTGTCACCGTGTGCACCGAAATGTCCAGCGTTCCCTGCACCTTGCCGAGTGTGGTGGCAGTGAGCGTGACACGGCTGCAATCGTAGGGGATCACGACGCCGAAGTCCGACGGCAAGGCAACCGCCCCGCCGGCGCCGGTCATGGCATAGTTGCCGCGGCTGAGCGTGGCTGGCACGTTGAAGTTGCCGTTGTAGACGGTGCCTGTCCCCATGGGCACGCCCGAGGTCGGCCACTGGCCGCCCGCCTTGGGACCGTACAGCGTCGAGGTCGCGGTGTCGAAATAGAAGTCGCCATCGACGCCGATATCGTTGGTCGGTGCACCGCTGCCGTACAGGATGTGACCGCCATTGCCGACAGTGCCGCCACCGGTGCCGCCGGTGCCGCCGCTGCCGCCCGGCTGGGTGACCAGCGAAACCCCTGCCGGCCACACGTCATTGGCCTTGGGCCCGTACAGCGTCCAGGTGTCGGTGTCGAGGTAGTAGTCGCCATTGTTGCCGACACTGTTGGCTGGCGCCCCCGCGCCCGTCAGGACGACGCCGCCGCCGGCGCCCGACCCGGTGCCGCCACCCATCTGGACGCCCGGCGGCCACGTGCCGTTTGCCTTGGGCCCGAACAGGGTCGAGGTGGAGGTATTGATGTAGTAGTCGCCATTGTTGCCGACGCTGTCAGTCGGATCGACCGAGCCGGACAGGATCGTGTTCCCGGCCGCCCCGGTATTGCCGGTACCCGCCACCGAAACCCCTGCCGGCCACACGCCGTTTGCCTTGGGCCCGAACAGCATCCAGGTCACGGTATTCAGGTAGAAGTCCCCGTCCTTACCGATCTCGGACCCGGGATCGGTGGTACCCGACAGCATGGCGCTGCTGCTGGCCGCGGTCTGCGTTGTTGGCGACGTTGGTGACGTTGGCGTTGACGTTGACGTTCCGGTGCCTGGTGCTGTGGTGGCGGCAGGGGCAGGCGTCGAGTCGCCCCCGCCTCCCCCGCAACCTGCGACCGTGATGACGAGACAGGCGAGCGGCAAGGCCGCCAGCTTCATGTGGATGCGTTTCATGGATGGACCCCCTTTCCTTGGCCTTTTGAGCACGTGAGATTCGATGGCATTGGCAGCGCCAACGATGAGGTCAATCTAGCTGGCGGAATCGGAATGGAAAATCGGCTCTATGGACGAGCTTCGGTTATACGGAATGGCGTCCCGCAGCGGATGAAAATGCGCCGCGCCACCGGCGCGCGGGATTATGTCGGAGCGCACGGCACTAGTCAGCCGCGGGGCCGCGGGTTTCCCGTGAAGCCTTGCAGGACAAGGCATTGCCAGTCATGGAAAGTCGTTTCCGGAGGCTCCGGCAGGCACTGCGAAACGGGTATCCAACGCCCCGGAAAATGCCGTCAATCCCCACTGGAGTGGAATGCCCGCGCGAGCTGAACGGCTTACCGAGAAAGTAGTAGGCAGACCGCCAAAGCGACCGGAAAAAGTATGTATAGGAAATGAAACGTCACGGGCCACATCAAATTAATGATGAAGGCAGGCCACCGGCCGATCCAGGACGATCTCAGTTGAGCAAAGGCACGATCACGCTGGCGCCCTTATGCAGGGATCACGTCAAAGCCGACAGCAGGATACTCTGCGCGCCCTCGCTGTCACGCGAGGCCTGACGCTCGTATTTTCCGTCCGGCATCATCTGCCAGGCGTCACGCCGGTCTGCCAGGTACGGCCTCAGACCCTCCGCGATGACGCGCTCCTTCAACCCGGCATCAAGGATGGGAAAGCAGATCTCGATCCGCCGGGACAGGCTTCGCTCCATCCATTCACCGCTGGACAGCATGACCTTTTCCGCCCCGCCATCGTGAAAATAAAAGATGCGCGAGTGCTCGAGAAACCGGCCCATGACGGATTTCACCGTAATGTTCTCCGACAGGCCGGCAACGCCGGGGCGCAGCGCACAGGCGCCCCGGATGATCAGGTCGATACGGACTCCGTCGCGTGAGGCGTCGTACAGCGCCTGAATCAGGTCGGGTTCCAGCAGCGCATTCATCTTGACCACGATCCATCCCTTGCGGCCGGCCCTGGCGTGCCCGGCTTCGCACCGGATCGCTTCAAGCAACGCCTGCTTCATGGTGAAGGGCGATTGCCAGATATGGGTCATGCTATGGGTCTGGCCGCGGCCGGTCAGCTGGCTGAACACTTGCGCCACATCCTGCGTCAGCGACTCACTGCAGGTGAGCAAGCCAAAATCCGTGTAGGTGCGCGTGGTCTGGTGGTGATAGTTCCCGGTTCCGAGATGCACATAGCGGCGGAGCTTCCCGCCCTCGCGCCGCAATACCATGACCATCTTGGCGTGCGCCTTGAAACCGACGACCCCATAGATGACATGCGCGCCGACTTCCTCCAGTTGCGTCGCCCAACCGATATTGGCCTCTTCATCGAAGCGGGCCAGCAGTTCCACCACGACGGTGACTTCCTTGCCGTTGCGCGCGGCCTCGATCAGTGCCGAGAGCAGGACCGAGTCATGCCCGGCCCGATACACGGTCTGGCTGATTGCCACCACATCGGGGTCCTGTGCCGCCTGCCTGACAAAGTCCACCACCGGAGTGAACGACTGGAACGGGTGATGCAGCAGGATGTCGCCCTCGCGAATGGCGCGGAAGATATCGGATTGCTCGTGCAGCACCTTCGGCAGGCCGGCCCGGAAAGGCAGGTACTTCAGTTCGGGCCGGTCCACCTGGTCCGGCACCTGCATCAGGCGAACCAGGTTGACCGGTCCGTTGACGGAGAATACCTCGCTTGCCGCCAGGCCGAACTGCTGCTGCAGGAACCCAGTCATTGCCGGCGTGCAGTTGTCAGCCACCTCCAGCCGGACCGCGTCACCATAATGACGGTGCGGCAGTTCGCCTTGCAGCGCCTCGCGCAGGTTCTTGACCTCTTCCTCGTCCACGAACAGCTCGCTGTTGCGGGTCACGCGGAACTGGTAGCAGCCGCGCACCGTCATGCCACTGAACAGCTCGCCGACGTGGGCATGCAGGATGGAAGACAGGAACACAAAGCCATGCTCGCATCCGGCAGTCTCCGGCGGCAAGACGATGACCCGCGGCAGCGCTCGCGGCGCCTGCACGATGGCATAGCCGGAGTTGCGCCCGAACGCATCCTTGCCCTCGAGCTCAACGGCGAAGTTCAGGCTCTTGTTGAGCACCCGTGGAAACGGATGCGCCGGGTCCAGCCCGATCGGCGTCAGGACCGGCATCAGCTCGGCGAAGAAGAACTCCCGGATCCATTCCGCCTGCGCGGGGTTCCACGTGGGCCGCCGCAAGAAGCGGATCTGCTGCTCGGACATGGCCGGGATCAGCATGTCATTGAACAGGCGGTACTGCTGGTCGATCAGCTCCCGGACCCGCTGGTTGACCCTGGCATAGACCGCCTGCGGCGTCAGCCCGTCCGGGCCCGCCACCGGGGACTGAAGCAAGCACTGCTCCTTCAGGCCTGCGACGCGGATCTCGTAGAACTCATCCAGGTTGCTGCTGAAGGTGCACAGGGCACGCAGCCGCTCCAGCAGTGGCACCGCGGGATCGGCGGCCTGCTGCAGCACGCGGCCGAAGAACTCCAGCTGGCTGAGTTCGCGGTTGATATAGAGCTCATTGCCATTCGGCAGGCCATCCGCGTCGACCGGGGTGCCGAGGCGCCCCTCCCCCGCGACCATTGGTGACGCATTCTGCATGGGATCGGATTCGGGTTTCATGATGTGAGTGCCTGTGCGGGGGAATCCTTCCCGATTCTAGCTGGCGTATCGCGCATATCGGGGCCAAACTGATCGCACTGCTCCCGCGAAATACGTACCATCATATGAGCATCCGATGCGTAAAATGATCTGACGCGCCCACTGGAGCTGCCAATGACCCACGCAATACCATCTGCGACCGAGACCACCCCGGAAGGGCTGATGCGCTTGATCGAGCATATTGGAGGTGCTGCAGCGCAAGGTCACCTTGACCCGGAGTTTGTGCGCAAGTTGGGGAAGCGCATTGCCAACGAATTGCAGGATATGAAAGCGACCAGGCTGCCGGGTGACCGCGAGCTTGCCGGGCTGGAGGACGGCATAGAGGCACTGCTGCTGGCCGCGGACCGCAAGCACGGCGCCAGGCTGACCCAATCGCTGCAGAAGTTGCGGGAGCACGAAATCCCCTTCGGCGGGGAGTCGAATGCCAGCCAGTCGCACTAGCAGGGGTGCCTGGCGAAGCGTGAGCTCATTAAGCACGCAGTTCAATGACCTGGGTCGTTATTGCCACCGCAGATAACCTTGGAACCTATGTCGAAGACTGACAAGAAACGATACCTGAAAGCACTTAACCGGCGCCTGAAGAAAGAGTCGGCCGGAAAGTTCGATACGCTCTTTATCTTCGACCCGCCCGGCTCGAAGCCGAAGAACGCCACCGGGGTGACCACCAGCGGCCCTGCCAGTGACGAGACCCTTGCAGTGATGAACGCAGTCCAGGCCAGGGTATTCGCAAAATTCGAGGGCACGGCAAAGCTCGGATAAATGGAACGCGAACTCAAGCTCGAGTTGCTGCAGGATCAGGCCGAAGCGCTGATCGGCTTGCCCCTGGTGTCGTCCTGCTGTGTGGAGCCGCCGCACGAAGACAGGCTCGTGAGCACGTATTTCGATACGTCGGACCTTGCCTTTCGGCGCATGCACGCGTCGCTGCGCGTGCGGCAAGCGGGTGAACATCATGTGCAGACCTTGAAGACCTGGGGCACGCAGCATGGGGCGCTTTACGAGCGGGAAGAGTTTGAGTCGGCGGCCCCCGGAAATACGCCAGATCTGGGTGCACTGCGAGACAAGCTGCCCGAAGGCACTGCGTTGGGGACGCTGCTGCGTGAAGGCGACCTGGCACAACGCCTGAAGCCGATCTTCATCACGGATGTCCGGCGCACGGTCCTGCTGTTGCGCTTGCCACAGGGGGACGAGGTCGAACTGGCGGTCGATCGCGGCGTTGTCCGCGCGAACGACGCCACGGAGCCGATCCGCGAGCTTGAGATAGAGATCCAGGCCGGGGAGTCGGCCCATCTGTCAGCGTTTGCCCTGCGGCTGCTCGACGCAGTGCCAATGCGCCTGAGCCGCGCCAGCAAAGGCGACCGTGGCTATGCGCTGGTGGCTGCCGAGGCCGAAGAAGCGGTACGGGCGCAGCCCCTCAGGCTGGCCGATGCCGGCTCGGCGGAGGCGGTGTTTCGGTGCATTGCCCAGAACTGCCTGGCGCAAATCTCCGGGAACGAACGCGGCGTGGTCAACGGCTCCAATCCGGAAAGCGTGCACCAGATGCGTGTCGGCCTGCGTCGCCTGCGCTCCGCGCTCGATATCTTTGAGCCGCTGCTTGCCTGCCCGCCGGCACTGCAATCGGACCTCAAATGGATTGCCGATGAACTCGGCCCCGCACGTGACTGGGAAGTGCTTGCCAATACCACCTTGCGTGACGCGTTCGATGGGGCGCCGGAGGACGTGGGCGCGGGCGCGGTGCTTGCCGCGGCGAAGGCAGTCGCAGCCGATGCCCGGCAACGCGCGGCCCAGGCCGTGAATTCCGATCGCTACACCCGGCTGATCCTGACGCTGAGCCATTGGCTGGGCAGCGCGGACTGGCGCGATGGCCTTGGCGAGGCGCAGCGCACGGCACTCACCGGACCCGCCAGGGATTTCGCGCTGACCACGCTGCGCAAGCGGCAACGCAGGCTGCTCAAGCGGGGACGGGGCATGGCAAAGCTCGATGAGCAGCGGCGCCATCGTGCGCGTATCGCCGCAAAGAAGCTGCGCTATGCGACCGAGTTCTTTGGATCCTTGTTTGCCGCGAACAAGGTGCACCGCTATCGCCGGCAATTGTCGCGCCTGCAGGATGACCTCGGATGGCGCAATGATATGGCGGTTGCAGCGGGGTTGTTGCTGCGCCTGGGGACAGAACGGCAGCAACTTGCCATTGGCTGCGGCTATGCGCGCGGCTATATCGCAAGGGGTGTCAGCGTTGACCGGCAGCCGCTGCGCCGCCTCTGGAAACAATTCAAGGCGGCACGCCTGTCCGCCTAGCCCGGCTTCCGGGCATCAGCGCCCGTTCAACGTCGCGGCCAGCCGCTCTCCGTCAGCAGAGATCGTCCCCCTCCGCGTAAACCCCAATGACATAGCCGGCACATTGACAGTTTCCTGACAGCCTTCCCCGCCTAGAATCGGGCCCCTGGTCACCCGGACCGGCGCCCGCCCGGCGACGAGAAACATAGCCTCCCTGGCGCCCTGGCCGGCCAGCGAAACGCTCAATTCACGACAGGAACGCAAATGGAAAACGGTGCACGCGAACAGATCCCGGCCACGCTGATCCCCGGCGACGGGATCGGTCCCGAAGTTGTGGACGCCACCGTCAGGGTGCTGGAAGCGCTGGACGCCCCGTTTGCCTGGGATATCCGGCGCGCGGGGATGGCCGGCGTCGAATACAGCGGCGATCCCCTGCCGCAAGACACGCTGGACAGCATCGGCCGCACCGGCCTGGCCCTGAAGGGGCCGCTGACCACGCCGGTGGGCGGTGGTTTCCGCTCGGTCAATGTGCGCCTGCGCGAGACGTTCAACCTCTATGCCAATGTACGCCCGGCCCGCACCCTGGTGCCGGGCCGCTTCGAGAATATCGACCTGGTGCTGGTGCGCGAGAACGTCGGCGGCTTCTATGTGGCCCATGACTACTACATCCCGGTTGGCGACGACCCGCATGCGGTGGCGGTGTCGACCGGCACCAACACGCGCGACGCGTGCCGGCGCATTGCCCGCTTCGCCTTCGAGTACGCCGTCAAAAACGGCCGCAAGAAGATCACGGTGGTGCACAAGGCCAATATCCTGAAGGCGCTCACCGGCATCTTCCTGGAAGCGGCGCGCGAGGTCGCCAAGGACTACGCGGGCCGCGTGGACATGGACGACATCATTGTCGACGCCTGCGCCATGCAGCTGGTGCTCAACCCGTGGCGCTTCGACATGCTGCTCTGTACCAACCTGTTCGGCGACATCCTGTCGGACCAGATCGCCGGCCTCGTTGGCGGGCTTGGCATGGCGCCGGGCGCCAACATCGGCGACCAGGCCGCGATCTTCGAGGCCGTGCACGGCTCGGCGCCAGACATCGCCGGCAAAGGCATTGCCAACCCGATCTCGCTGATGCTGGCCGCCGGCCTGATGCTCGACCACGTGGGCCGCCAGGACCTGGCCACGCGCCTGCGCACGGCCATCGAGCTGACGCTCGTCCAGGACCAGGTGAAGACCGGCGACCTCCACGGCACGGCCACCACGCTGCAGTTCGCGGACGCGGTAGTGAAACGCATCGTTTCCGCCAGCTGAGCCGCGCCCGCGCGGCCCGCCCGGGCCAGCGCGCAAGACTGCCACCCTCCGCGGTCATTCCATACCCGGCACGCCCTGGCGTGCCGGCGGGATCGGCCTTGCTTTTAACCTCGTGCGCCGCACGGACGCGCACACACCCGCCCGCAAGCACCCCACGCTGCAGGGCGGCAAAGAGATCCAGAAAAAGATGTTGACCCTGCTCGCCTATTCGATGGTGATCGTGTTCATGGCACTGATCATGACCAAGCGGCTCTCCGCCATGGTGGCGCTGATCCTGGTTCCGATTGCGTTCGCCGCGATCGGCGGCTTCGGCCCCGAACTCGGCCCGATGATGCTGGACGGCGTCAAGAAGCTGGCGCCGACCGGCGTGATGCTGATGTTCGCCATCCTGTATTTCGGCCTGATGATCGATGCCGGGCTGTTCGATCCGGTGGTGCGCGCGATCCTGAAGATGGTGGGCGGCGATCCGGTCAAGATCATCATAGGCACCTTCGTGCTGGCCGCGCTGGTGTCGCTCGACGGCGACGGCTCGACCACTTACATGATCACCTGCGCCGCCATGCTCCCGCTCTACAAGCGCCTGGGCATCAGCCGGCTGGTGCTGGCCTGCGTGATCATGATGGCCGGCGGGCTGATGAACATCCTGCCCTGGGGCGGACCGACCGCGCGTGCCGCCAGCGCGCTGGGCGTGGACGTGGGCTCGCTGTTCGTGCCGATGATCCTGCCGATGATCGTCACCGGCATGTGGGGCCTGTTCGTGGCATTCCTGCTCGGCCGCCGCGAACGCAACCGGCTTGGCAGCATCGCCCTGATGCGCACCGGGGCCGGCGATGACGGCCATGCCATGCCGGAGGCTGCCACCGGCGATCCCCGGATCGCCAGGCCCAAGCTGCTGTGGTTCAACTTCCTGCTGACCAGCGGCCTGATGGTGCTGCTGATTCTCGGCACCTTGCCGCTGCCTGCGCTGTTCATCATCGCGTCCGCCATCGCGCTGATGGTCAACTACCCGAGCCTGCACGAACAGAAGGAGCGCATGAGCGCGCATGCCGCCAACGTCGTGCCGGTGGTGTCGCTGATTTTTGCCGCCGGCATCTTCGTCGGGATCCTGTCCGGCACCAAGATGGTCGATGCCATCGCCAACAGCGTCATCAGCGCCGTGCCGGACTGGATGGGTCCCTACATGGCCCTGGTGACCGGGGTGCTGAGCATTCCGTTCACCTTCTTTATCTCGAACGACGCGTTCTACTTCGGCATCCTGCCGATCCTGGCCAAGGCCGCCGCCGTCTATGGCATCGGCGCGGCGGAAATCGGACGCGCCTCGCTGATCGGGCAGCAGGTTCACCTGCTGAGCCCGCTGGTCGCGTCGACCTACCTGCTGGTCGGCCTGGCCGAGGTCGAATTCGGCGATCACCAGCGCTATACGCTGCTCTGGGCGCTGTCGGCGGCAGTGGTCATGATGCTGGCTACCGTTGCCTTCGGCGTGATTCCGGTCATTGGCCGGGCAGCTTGACAGCGCGGAAGCGGCACCGGGCGGGTCAACCGCATCCGCCTGCCTGGCGTTTTACCCGAACGTAACTTGCAAAGATTTACAAATAGCCCGGCAGACGGCCTGACGGCATCCGCCCTGCTGGCTATAGAGGATCACATCCCGGCAGCACATGAGCCGCATTCGCACCGAATGAACCAGCCAGCCTTCATTTCGTTGCAAATGACGTATGCAAAGCGTTGCAATAGGGTTAGATCGAATATGTTACTGAATGTAAATGACGTAACTTGATTGCAAGCTGTACCGCTGGCATTGCGACGCAATGCCGGTGGCTTGAGTAGTAGGGGGGCATCATGCAGCATTCCAGCCGATTCGCGTGCGACCTGGGCCGCGCGCACCTGTCCGGCCGCAACGGCCGCCACGGCAACGCCGGTGCTTCCCGCAACCAGTCCATTCGACATCGACGGCACCTGAGCCGCGCGCAGCACTTCTCGGTGCACCAGCGCCACCTTCCCACTGACGCACCCGCGGCAGAAGCCTGTCGCCCGCCCAGCCATCTTGCACGAAGCCGGCCGTGCGGCTGCCGGGCGCGCCACCTGCGCTGACGCCCGCATCGCGCAGCACCTGCAAGAAAGCACTGGTCTCTGCCCGGTTTGCCGGCCCCTGCGCCAGAACAACACACCAACCCTATCAAGAAGGCGGGAATCGCCATGGCGCTCTACGCTCTGCGGGAACTCACGCTGCAATCCCTTGGCCCGCTCGGGGCGATGATCGAAGCGGGTTATCGTGCAGTCAATTTCTGGGGTGAGTCGGTCGCCTGGCTTCCGGGGCTGCGCGAGACCGACGCCGCGCTTGAGTTGTTCACCCGGCTGAGCAAGGCCTACGGGAAACCTCGCTTTGAGATCGACGAGGTCCTGGTGCGCGGGCAGCCGGTGGCCGTCACCGAGACCGCGCTCATCGAAGCGCCCTTCTGCCGGCTGCTGCATTTCAGGAAGGACATGTCCAGCCCTGGGCCCCGCGTGTTGCTGGTGGCACCGCTCTCCGGCCACTACGCCACCCTGCTGCGCCCGACGGTCGAGGCATTGCTGCCGGAGCACGATGTCTACATCACCGACTGGGCCGATGCGCGCCAGGTCCCGCTTGACGCCGGGCACTTCGATCTTGGCGGCTATGTCGACTACCTGAAAAAGTTCTTGCGCTACCTCGGCGCCAGCACGCATATCGTCGCGGTTTGCCAGCCCGGGGTCCCGGTGCTTTGCGCGGTCGCCCAGATGGCCGAAGACAACGAGCAGGTGCAGCCTCGCTCAATGACCCTGATCGCCGCGCCCATCGACACGCGCGTCAGCCCGACGGCGGTCGACCAGTTCGCGCAGCAATATTCGCTGGCGTGGTTCGAGGCCAACGTCATCGAACGGGTGCCCGCCGGCTACCCGGGAAACGGGCGCCGGGTTTATCCGGGCTTCCTCCAGCTGGCAGGCTTCGTATCGATGAACGTCGCACAGCACGCCGGTGCGCACCTCGACTTCTACCGCGACCTGGTCGATGGCAGGCAGACCGAGGCAGCCAGGCACCGCAAGTTCTATGACGAGTACAACGCCGTGCTCGACGTGCCGGCCGAGTACTACCTGGAAACCATCCAGAAGGTTTTCCTGGAGCATCACCTGTGCCGCGGCTGCATGGAAGTCGGCCAGCGCCGCGTCTACCCCGAGGCCATTGCCAACGTTTCATTGCTGACCATCGAAGGCAGCGACGACGACATCACCGGCCGCGGCCAGACCGAAGCGGCTCACGCGCTCTGCGCCGGTCTTGCGGCCGACCGGAAGGAACACCTGGTCGTCGATGGCGTGGGTCACTACGGCACCTTCGCCGGCCAGCGTTTCCGGCAATCCATCCTGCCCGCCATCACGCAGTTCATTCAACGGTGCGCTGACTGAGGACCTCCGGATTTGCTTCGCCGTCCCGGGTAGCAATCAATGCTTTTGGCGCCAGCGGGATCAAAAACAGGATCAGTGCGTACACCACCGTAGTCGCGATCACACAATATGTGAAACCGTGCGTCGGGCTGCTGTTATAGATCCATGATCCCAGGACATCGCCGGCACGCGCCGAGAGCGCAAGAACGCCATCCACCAGCATCATCAGGGTTCCTTGCAGGCCCGGCGGACAGGACCGCATCGCGAGATCGAAGTATGCCGCCGTGGCGACACCGCCCATCAGCCCTATCGGTGCCGCCAGTACCAGGGCAAGATTGGCTGAGTCGATGAATGCCAGCGGAACCATCTGCGGCACTGCGACGATCGTTCCCCACCACAGCAGCTTGTTCAGCGATACCTTCTTGCACAGAAAGCCATACAGCAGGAATGTCGGGATGAACGCGGCGGCAAAGATCCCGTTGTAGTACGAGTAAACGGAATCCGATGCATGCAGCTCATTGCTCAGATAGAACTGCAGCGGCGTGGCCGCGCCTGGCGCAAAGTTCCACAGAAAGCAGATGAGAACCGCTGGATAGACAGCCTTATGTCTCACCAGCCGCCTGACATTGCCAACGAGATCCGTGCCCCTGGCTTGTGGCTTCTCGTAGATGTGGCGGAAGACCGAAGCGGGCTTCCAGAGCCCCAGCACCGCAATCGACAAGGCGAACATCGCCATCAGGAGGAAGGCTTCCTTTGCGGCAAGATGATCCGAGATGTACCCGGAGGCGAACGCCCCCGCAACCACCGGGACGGAGCCGACCACGTTCAACAGCGCGCTCAGGCGCCCGGACATGAGCTTCTCCTGGCCCACCAGCGCGATCAACCCCTGATAGGCTGCAGCGATAAATCGGGACGACAGCATTGCCAGCAGCATCCCGATGACCAGTCCCGCGTATGAGAAACCTGAATACGCCATCCAGATGAATGCCGCCGCGGTCGCCGGGGCGAAAATCAGGAAGAAGCCCCGATCGCGCAATCCCAGCGGGTTCCATTGGTCGCGCGCGAGGCCAAAAACGAACGCAAGGTAGACTGGTATGCCCGTCACCAGCCGGAATATCGATATCTCAGTCGCCGTCGCATGCAACTGGTTCTTGAGCAGGTACGACGTCTGTATATCGACCAGGTAGCCGGCCGGCGTTGCCAGGGCGATGAACAGGGTCAGCCAGCCGAAATACAGCAGGGTCCGGTCGTTGCCCTCGGAACCACCATGACCAGAAGCGGCCGGCATTTTCGTCGCTCAGCGTTGCACGTGTCAGAGGTCCCACGCCAGGCGAATCCGCTCGCGAATGTCAGCCAGGCGCTGGACCGGCTCATTGGCAAAGACGAAGCGCAGGTACCGGATGCCGCTTGGCCCCCAGTTATCCATCGGCGTGGCCGCCACGTCGCCGCGCGCCAGCAAGCGCCTGGACGCTTCAGACGGTGCAAGACCGAGCCGTTGGGTATCCATCAGAAGCGACCATCCGCCGTGCGGGCGAATCACGGGGAGATCGGCCAGCGCGGACAACATCATATCGCGGCGTGATTCCCACTCTGCCGTTGCCGCGGCCACGCCATCGTCGCTGGCAGTCAGTGCGGCTGTGGCCCCTGGCATGGCGATACCGACCTGGCACACGACGTTCGACAAGCTGGTCAGCCGCACGTCGGCCATCAGCGGCTCCGGCCCGACTATCCAGCCGACTCTCCAGCCAATCATGCGATATTCCTTGGAGACCGAACCAACGGTGATGGTGCGCTCGCGCATGCCAGGCAGAGAAACGGGGTGGATCACCTGCCGACCGTCGAACAGGATTCTTTCCATGGCTGCGTCATATACCAGCCACGCACCGACCTGCTCGCAGTGCCGGGCGATCTCCTCCCACTCCGGCGCGGACACGACGAAGCCAGTCGGCATCGACGGCGACATGATGAGCAATGCCCGTGTGCGGGGCCCGATCGCGTCGGCGAGGCTGTCCAGGTCGAGTCGCCAGCCGTCGACCCCTGGCATGAGGCGCGCAAATCTTGGCAGCCCGCCTGCGAGGTAGACACGATTGATCAGGCCTGCGTAGGTCGGATCCGTCAGTACCACCTCGTCCCCCGTCTCGATTGTGGATAACAGGACATTCAGAATCCCGGCCAATCCACCCGCGGAGATGATGCATTCGGTATCAGGGTGGTATGTGACGCCGGAGATGCGCCGGACACGCGCCACCGCGGCTTCCCGCAGTGCACGCTGGCCCATGAATGGCAGATAGCTGTTGGCAGCATCGTCATCGATTGCCTCATGCGTGCGCCGGATTGCTGCTGGCGGCGGCCGCAAGTCAGTGTCGAGGTTCTCCAGTCGCAAGATATTGGCGTTTCGCATCGAGTCAGCCTTGTCGGCCATCCTGTCAACCCCGATGCCGGGAATGCTCTGCAAGCGAGTGACTGTCATGATGTCATCCCCTCTCCCTGTCAACTCCATTGAAATGGGAAAGCGAGCCAGGGGCAAGTGACATTGCGCATGGGAGGAACGTTTGCTGACGCACATTGGCCATGGCAATCCTCATTCCTGGCGATGACTTCCGATCGTGGGCCGCCTAAAATTCCCAGACATCAAATATGGGAGCAGCCCATGCCCCGCCCGTCCGGCATCGTGGCCGGCTCGCTTTGGAGCTGCCGCATGCCTCACACCTGGACAGCATCGCCACGTCGACGTTCTCACTGACGGAGCAGAACAGCATGAAACCAGAACCATTTGCGGTGACTCCGGATGCGTATGGACGCGCGCTCAACGTGGTGGGAGAAAGGATCACGGTGCTGGCATCCAGGACCGCCACGCAAGGCTATGAGGTGTTTCTGCAGCAGGGCGAAGAAGGCAGTGGCCCACCGCCCCATAGCCATGACTGGGACGAATCGTTCTTCATTACCAAGGGGACGGTCGAGATCGGCTATGGCGATCAAGCGATCACTGCTGCCGCTGGCACCTTTGTCCATGTGCCAGCGGGCACGGTGCATTACTTCCGTTTCGGCTTCGGCGGCGGCGAAATGATTTCAGTCACCAGCCACGGCGGAAACGCATCGCGCCTGTTCACGCGGCTCGATGAGGAAATTGCGCCAGGCGCGCCGGACATGGAAAAGCTCCTGGCGGTGGCGCAAGAGTGCGGCATCACGATTTCAGGGTGAGCGCTGGCCCGGACACACGCCTTCGCTTCGGCCACTGCTTCGGCTGAATTCTTCCTTCCGCGTGTTTCGTCGCAGCAGGCTACGCCGCCACGGCCTTGCGCTCCCTGCCTGATTTCGTTCCCGGCTGGGCATTCGGCCCTGCCGCGCCCTGCAGCAGCCAGCAACTCAACTGCACCGAGCGCGCCATCAGCCTGCGCCGTCCGGCGGCATCGGCTTCGATGTAGTCGACGCATTGATGGAAAAGGTAGGAAACGACGTACGCGCAGACGTCGTCAATGACCGGGCGTGAGAGCTTGGGACACAACCCCAGCCGCTCGATGTCTTCCGCCATCTCGGCGGCGATGTCATCCAGCACCGTGCGAATGGCAACGCGAAGCGCGGGCTGCGGGCCCGTGATCCCGCATACACCAACGATGAATGCATCCGGGTGATGCTGCGCGTACAAGAACAGGGCTTCGCAGGCACGCTTGGCCACTTCACCCGGGTTGTCGCGGGCAGCGGCCCATCGGACCGCACGCAGCATCGGCCGCAGTTCAGCGCTGACTTCGGCCATGGCGGTGATGGCCAGGTCTTCCATGTCGCTGAAATGCCGGTAGAACGTGTTGGGATTCAGGCCGGCCTCGCGCGCGATCTCGCGCAGCTTGAGTGCCGCAAAGCTGCGCTTGGCTGCGGCCAGCCGCAACGCGGCGTCGATCAGGCGGCGTTTGCCGTCGGCAATGGCTTCCATGAATGTGGTTTAGTAGCAGGACTCGGTTTTTGCCCGACAGGCTTCGTTGACAGCATGTCTACGGTTGTCTACGCTTGGGCCGGTAGACAGATGTCTACGTTAAATGAAACGGCCGCACGTGGCAAATCGCGTGTCAGCGCCCGTTCAGGAGACACCGCCCCGCCATGCCGCCGCCCATTGAGCTATCCAGCCCCGACCAGGCGTCCGACGCGCCGCATCAAACCCCTGCCCGCTCCATGCATGCCCCCATCCCCGAGCCCATCCCGCGCGACCCGGGTTGGCCGCTGGTCGGCAACCTGCTGCAGATCACGCCTGGTGCGCTGGGCCAGCACCTGCTGGCGCGCAGCCGCCACCATGACGGCATCTTCGAGCTGAATTTCGCCGGCCGGCGCGTGCCGTTCGTGACGTCGGTGGCACTGGCCTCCGAGTTGTGCGATGCCGCGCAGTTCCGCAAGTACATCGGCCCGCCGCTGTCCTACCTGCGCGGCATGGCCGGCGACGGGCTGTTCACCGCACGCTCCGACGAGGCCAACTGGGGCAAGGCGCACCGCATCCTGATGCCGGCGTTCAGCCAGCGCGCGATGAAGGGCTACTTCGACGTCATGCTGCGCGTGGCCAACCGGCTGGTGGACAAATGGGACCGGCAAGGCCCGGATGCCGATATCGCGGTCGCCGACGACATGACGCGGCTGACGCTCGATACCATCGCGCTGTCCGGCTTTGGCTATGACTTTGAATCGTTCGCCAGCGCGGAACTGCACCCCTTCATCGAGGCCATGGTGGGCGCGCTGGAAGAGGCGATGTCCAAGCTGACGCGCTTTGCCCTGCAAGACCGCTTCATGCACGCGGCACACCAGAAGTTCGACCACGACACCCGCTTCATGCGCGACCTGGTGGACGACGTGATCCGGCGGCGGCGCGCGGGCGACGCGGGCGAACGCAGGGGCGGCACGGCCAACGACCTGCTCGGCCTGATGCTGGAAGCGCGGGACCCGGACACCGGCCAGCGGCTGGACGACGAGAACATCCGCAACCAGGTGATCACGTTCCTGATTGCGGGCCACGAGACCACCAGCGGGCTGCTCACCTTCGCGCTGTATGAACTGCTGCGCAACCCGGGCGTGATGGCACAGGCCTACGCGGAGGTGGACGCCGTGCTGCCCGGCGACGCGGCGCCGGTCTACGCCGACCTGGCGCGGCTGCCGGTACTGGACCGCGTGCTGAAGGAAACCTTGCGCCTGTGGCCCACCGCGCCCGCCTTCGCCGTGGCGCCGTTTGAAGACACGCTGCTGGGCGGCCGCTACCTGATCCGCAAGGACAGGCGCCTGTCGGTGGTGCTGACCGCGCTGCACCGCGACCCCAAGGTGTGGGCCGACCCGGAACGCTTTGACGTCGACCGTTTCCTGCCTGAGCAGGAGGCAAAGCTGCCGCGCCACGCCTACATGCCTTTCGGCAACGGGGAACGTGCCTGCATCGGCCGCCAGTTTGCGCTGACCGAGGCCAAGCTGGCACTGGCGCTGATGCTGCGCAATTTCCAGTTCACCGACGCGCACGACTACCAGTTCCGCATCAAGGAAACACTGACGATCAAGCCCGACGGATTCACGGTGCGTGCGCGCCGGCGCCGGCCGCATGAGCGCATCGCTGCGGCGCCGCTCGCCGGGATCGCGCAAGCGCCGCAGGCGGGGCCCGATGTGCGGGGCGGCGGCAGGACGCTTGCCGTGCTGTACGGATCCAGCCTTGGCACCGCGCGCGAACTGGCTGAGCAGGTGCATGCCGGCGCGCTGGCGGCGGGCTTCGATGCGACGCTGCGCGACCTGGACGACGTGGCCGACGCGCTGCCGACCACCGGCCTGGCCGTCATCATCGCCGCCACCTATAACGGCCGCGCGCCGGACTCGGCAAGGCGGCTCGAAGCACTGCTCGACAGCGGCGCCGCCAGCGGCTACCGGGCAGAAGCGCTGAGCGTGGCCGTGCTGGGCTGCGGCAACTCGCAATGGCCGACGTACCAGGCCTTCCCGCGCCGGGTCTATGAATTCTTCACCAATGCCGGCGCCAGTCCGCTGCTGCCGCGTGGCGAAGCTGACGGCAACGGCGACTTCGACCAGGCCGCGGAACGCTGGCTCGCCTTGCTGTGGCAAGCCTTGCAGGCCGGTGACGGCGTGGGCGGGCCGGCCCAGGGAACGCCGCCGGTCCGGGTGCAGGTGAAAGACGTCGCCGAAATCCGCGCATCCACGCTGCCGGCGAACACCCAGGCCTTCACGGTCCTGGCCAACACCGAGCTGGTGAACGATCCAGCCGGCCTGTGGGATTTCTCGCGCGAGGCGCCGCGGACTTCCACGCGCGATATCCGCCTCAGGCTGCCCGAAGGCGTGCGCTACGCCACCGGCGACCACCTCGCCGTCTATCCGCAGAACCAACCCGGGATGGTCGCGGCCCTGTGCGAGCGGATCGGCATCGACCCGGACGCCATCGTCACCTTGTCCGCCTCCGGCGGGGCCGCGCGCGGCCTGCCGCTGGGCGAGGCCCTGTCCGTGCGCCAGTTGCTGACCCATTTTGTGGAGCTGCAGGACGTGGTGTCGCGCCATACCCTGCGCCTGCTGTCGCAGTCTTCGCGCTGCCCGGTCACGCGCCAGGCCCTGCAGCAGCTGGCCTCGGACGACGCCGGGAGCGGGTACGCCGCCCAGGTGGCGCCGCGCCGGCTCGGGCTGGCCGACGTGCTGGACCGCTTTCCAGCGATCGAGGTGGATCTGGCCGGCCTGCTCGCTTGCACCGTGCCGATGCGGCCGAGGTTCTATTCGATTGCCTCATCGCCGCTGGTCTCGCCCGACGTGGCGACCATCACCGTCGGCACGGTCTGGTCACCGGCGCTGTCTGGCCGCGGGCTCTTCCGCGGCGTGGCTTCCACCTGGCTGCAAAGCCTGGCGCCAGGCGCCATGATGGCGGGCGCCATCCGCACGCCCAATCCCACCTTCGCGCCCGCGGCGGACCCGGCCACGCCCATGATCCTGATCGGCCCCGGCACGGGCATCGCGCCGTTCCGCGGCTTCCTTGAGGAGCGGGCCGCGCAACAGGCAGCCGGGCGGCCGCTGGCCCCGGTGCAGCTGTACTACGGCTGCCGCCACCCCGCGCACGACTGGCTCTACCGCGACGACGTGGAGCGCTGGCAGGCACAGGGCGTGGTGCAGGTCCACCTGGCCTGTTCAGTCGTCGTGGATGGCGAGCCGCGCTACGTGCAGGACCTGCTGTGGCAGCGCCGTGCCGATGTCTGGGCGCGGCTGAACCAGGGTGCGATCATCTACGTGTGCGGCGACGGCCGCCACATGGCGCCCGCGGTCAGGCAGGTGCTGATTCAGATCTGCGCAGAGCAAGAGGGGATGACGGCAGAGGCGGCGTCTGACTGGCTGGCGGAGATGGTCAGCGCGGGCAGGTACCGGCAGGATGTCTTCAACTGACGCCCCGCCGGGTCGCCAGGCCGCGCCGCTGACGCGGTACTAGCCCTGGAAGGGCTTGCCCATCGGCTTGAGACGGATGCCGGGGGCAAGCCTGGTCCAGGGCAGGTCCGCGGGATCCGCCGTCATCGGGCCGGGCGCCTTGGCCACCAGCACGGCGTGCGCAATGCCCTGGAAATCGGCCCGGAAATGCACCGAACTCTTGTTGACGAGAATCTTCATGGCCTCGGGCTCCACCCCGCCCACGCGGAACAGGTTGCGGTCCAGCATCTGGGCCTTGCCGGCACTGACGACCACCAGCACATCGTCGATACGCAGCAGCGCAACGGGCCCGACATCGGCCAGCATGCCGTTCATCATCGGCCCGCCGTAACGGCATACGCCATCGGAGAGCTTCAGCACCTTGAAGCGCCCCCGCAGCGGCTCGTCACCGGGCACCCCGGAAACCCCGCCGAGAGCGACGTCGATGGTGGCTCCCACGCCGGCGCGGTGCGCCTCGGCCGCCACGGCCGGATCCCAGATCAGCCCGATGGCCGCGTGCCGCGCGCCGTGGCGCAGCAAGGCGCGCAGCATGCCCGTGGTGTTCGAGTCGCCACCGGCCCCGGGGTTGTCCTGCGTGTCGGCAATGACCACCGGGCGCGTCGCCCCCTCGGCCAGCCGCATGGCCTCGAGCACGGCTTCGTCCGGCGAGAGGAACGGGACCTCCCAGGCAGGCTCATCGGCCAGCATCCGGTCGTACAAGGCCTGCACCGCCGCGTCGACCGCTGCGGCGTCCTCGCCGTATCCCCAGACCACCGGCCCGCATTCCGGGAAATCGGCTGCGGGAAAGCCCGGCGCGAACGACAGCGACACCACGGCGCCGCTTTCCCCCTGCTGCAGCAGCGAATACATGGCGCGGGCAGGCTCCAGCATCGTGCACATGCCGTTGATCGGGATCAGGAACGGCAGCCGGCGTACTGCGCGATGCAGCGGCCCCCTGCCCTCCAGCAAGCGCTGCAGCAATGCCGCGGCCCGCTCGCCGGTCTCGGCCATGTCCACGTGGGGATACGTTCGATAGGCCACCAGTGCGTCGGCGGCCTCGAGCATCGCCCGCGTGACGTTGGCATGCAGATCGAGCGATGCGACCACCGGCACGCCCGGCCCCACCACGGCACGGATGCGCGCGAGCAAGGTGCCTTCGCCATCGTCCGTATGTTCGGCAACCATCGCGCCGTGCAGGTCCAGATAGACCGCATCGAATCCGCCGGCGCGCGTGGCCTCGACGATTTCGCCGGCAATGCGCTCGAACGCATCCTCGGTCACGTGCGCGGATGGGCTGGCGCCGGCCCAGATCACCGGCAGCAGCATCCAGCCGCGCCGCTCAGCCGCGGCAATGAAGCCGCCGGCCGGAATGTTGACGTCGCGCAGCGACAGCACGTCATCGCCACGCACCATCGCCGGAAAGCCTTCGCCGCGCTCGAAGCTGGCATAGGTGGCCTTTGACGGCGCAAAGGTGTTGGTCTCGTGCTGAAATCCGGCGATCAGAATCCGTGTTGCCAATGTTCTCTCCGTGAATTGAATGGCCAGCCTCAGGCGGGCGAGACCGCGCCCTGGGGCGAGGGCATCCGGTTGGCTACCAGTACGGCCGCTCCGGCCATCAGCAGCGCCACCATCACCAGCAGGCCGGCCTGCATGCTGCCGGTGGCGGTACGCACCGCGCCAATGATGGTCGGGCTCAGGAAGCCGCCAATCAGGCCGATGGTATTGATCAGCGCGATGCCACCGGCGGCGGCATCGCCCTTCAGGTATTGCGACGGAATCGCCCAGAACACGGTATAGGCGGCCCACATCATCGCCGTGGCGACGGTCATGCAGAGCAATGACAGCGGCAGGTTTCCACTCGAGACCGTGGCCAGGGCCAGCGCCACGGCGCCGACAAATGCGGGGACCGCGCTGTGCCAGCGGCGCTCGCCGCGGCGATCCGAGCTGCGGCCGATCACGACCATGGCGATTGCCGCCGCCATGTACGGAATCATCGAATACAGCCCGATCTGCATGGTGTCCGTGACGCCGTCGGCCTTGAGGATCGACGGCAGCCAGAAGCTCACGGCGTAGATGCCGCAGATCATCGTGAAATAGGCAAAGGCCAGCAGGTAGACGCGCCGGTCGCGCGCGACCTGGCCGAATGACTGGTGGCCGCCTGCCGGCACCTGCAGTTCAGCCGCCAGCATGCGCTTCTCTTCGTCGCTGAGCCACTTCGCCTCGGCGGGCCGGTCGGCCAGCACGCGCAGCGCCAGCGCACCGAGCAGCACGCAAGGCAGCCCTTCGACCAGGAACATCCATTGCCAGCCCGCCAGGCCGTAGGCGCCGGACAGTCCTGTCATCAGCCACGTCGACAGCGGCGAGCCGAAGATCCCGCCGATGGGCCCGGCCAGCATCACCACGGCCATCACGCGCGCCATGCGACGCTGCCCGTACCAGTAGGTCAGGTAGAAGATCATGCCCGGTGCAAAGCCGGCCTCGAACACGCCGAGCAGGAAGCGCAGCACATAGAACGTGGTCTCGTCACGCACGAACATCATGCCCGCGGAAGTGAGACCCCACAGCACCAGGATGCGGCTGATGGTCTTGCGGGCGCCAATCCGGGGCAGCAGCAGGTTGCTCGGGATTTCGAACAGGACGTAGCCGAAGAAGAAGATGCCGGCGCCCAGCCCGTACACCGCATCGGAAAAGCCGAGATCGCTTTGCATCTGCAGCTTGGCAAAGCCGATGTTGACGCGATCCAGGTAGGCAAAGGTGTAGCAGAGCAGCAGGAACGGCAACAGGCGCCAGTTCAGCTTGCGGTACAGCGCCTGCTGCGCGGCGCTGCCATACTCCGGCGTGGTACGTGGGGGCAGGGTTGCGGACATGTCGGTCTCTCCCGTGGTCGGCTCTATCTCTTGTGGATGCGATGTCGTTCAGGGTCGATCGTCTGGCATATGAAAAAACAGAGCAAGAGCAACTTAAGTCAGCTATCGTTGCCCTATTGGCAACAGCTGGATCCGACATGCGGGAACTGAACCAGCGCAGGCTGCGCTATTTTCACGAGGTACTGACACATGGCTCGATCCGTGGCGCGGCCGACAGCATCAACACCTCGCCATCGGTGATCACGCGCCAGATCCGGCTGCTGGAAGATGAGGTCGGCGCGCCGCTGTTCGACCGCCATGCACGCGGGGTGCAGCCGACCGAAGCCGCGGTGCATCTGCTCGAGTACTGGCGCGGCTGCCGCGCACAGCAGGAGCTCTTCGAAGACCGCCTGCAGGCCTTGCGCGGCCTGCAGCACGGCCAGGTGCGCATCGCCACCAGCGAGGGCTATGTCGACGGACTGATGGACGAAGTGCTGACGGACTTCTGTGCGCGCTATCCCAGGCTCGACGTGACCGTCGACATCCTCCCGGTCAACAACGTCCTGCAAGAGGTAGCGGAAAGCCGCGCACATATCGGGCTGGCCTACAATCCGCCCGCGCATGCCGATATCGCCTGGGTGGCCACGTCATCGCAGCCGGTGGTGCTGCTGGTGCATGCCGGGCATCCGCTGGCACGCCGGGGCGGCAAGGTCGACGTGCACGAACTGGGCGACTACCCGCTGGCGATGATGCCGCCGGCATTCGGACTCGGGCAGGTCGTGCAGATGCTGGCCTACACGGAGAATGTCCAGATCCGCCCGACGCTGACCACGAACTCCCTGGCCGTGCTGCGCCATTTCGTGAAGCGGCATGATGGCATCACGCTCATCGGCGGGTTCGCGGCCTATCGTGAATTGCAGTCCGGCGAGCTGGTGACGCTGCCTATCGCCCATCCGCTGTTCGAGGCCGCCAAGGCACGCCTGCTGGTGAAGGCTGGCCGCCCGATGGGCGTGGCCGCGAATACGCTGCTGGACTGTATCCTGCGCGACATGCAGATGTTCGCGGCAGCCCGTTCGCGCAGCCGGGGGACAACCCCGTCCCGGAAGCCGCCGCGCAGGTGACTGAGCGGCGAAGGTGCAACGTCCGTTCAAACCTTCCTGACGAACTCCGATTTCAGGCTCATGGCACCAAAGCCGTCGATCTTGCAGTCGATATCGTGGTCACCGTCGACCAGGCGGATGTTCTTCACCTTGGTACCCATCTTGACCACACCGGCCGACCCCTTCAGCTTCAGGTCCTTGATGACGGTGACGGTGTCCCCGTCCTGCAGGACATTGCCTGCCGCATCGCGATAAACCCTGGCCTCCGGTTCGGCCGGCGCCGCTGCCTGCGCCGACCATTCATGCGCGCATTCCGGGCAGACGTAGAGGCCCCCGTCTTCATAGGTGAACTCGGAATGACATTTTGGGCAGGGAGGCAAAGCGCTCATGGGAACTCTCGGGTGTCCGGCCAGGGCCGTAAAGGAGCGGAAGTATACCGCCCCCGCCTATGGCAACATCTCGGGCGGCAGCACGCTCCATCCCGAAATGCTGCCGGACGTGGTCAGGCGCTGGCTCCTGAGGACGCCGTTCTCGTCGAACTCGAAGAAAACCGTCGACGACCGGATCGCGCCGCCGGCGAACAGCGGGCCAATGAACGGGATAAAGCTCTCAGGGTGCGGCCTGGAGGCCGCAAACGAATAGATCAGGATGGTCGACCCGTTGACCAGGGTGGTCTGCGACGAGGGCTTCCCCAGCTGGGTGGTAACGTCGTCGAGGGTGGAGAAACCGAGCAGGAAGTTCGCCATCTGCTCCTGTTTCACCTCGACGCCCGTCGATACGCAGGCGGCCAGCATGACGCAAGTCACAATCAATGCGTGAGCAGGCTTCATATCGTCACCGCCATACTTTTTGCGCCGGGGCCGGGACGCGCTGAAGGCGCCCGGCGCGCCATGCAGAAAGCATACAACTTTGCTGAACGATTCGCCGAGGCCCGCGCAAGGCGGGCCTCCCCCTACTCCGGCACGAAATGTATCGACCGCAGCAACTCCGCCTGCCGCTCATGGGCGGCGCGCGCATCCCTGGACAGCGCCTCGCTGCTGAGCGGTTGCCCGGCGTCCATGCCCATGGCCTCCACGCGCTCGCGGTAGCCGGGCTGCTGCACGATGGCCAGCGTGGCGTTGCGGATCTTTTCCTGCACCGCCGCCGGCACGTCCGGCGGCAGCCACACCCCCATCCAGCCGGGCTCGGTCATCGCCGGGAAGCCGACTTCGGCGAAGGTCGGCACATCCGGCAGCGCGGGAATGCGCCTGGGATACGCCACGGCATAGGCCTTGAGCTTGCCGGACTTGATCAGCGGCAGCGACGTGGCCAGGCCGTCGAACATCAGCGGCACATGGCCGCCCATCACGTCCTGCAGCGCGGGCGGCGATCCCTTATAGCCGACATGCTTCATATCCACGCCGGCCAGGCGGTTGAACTGGACGCCGATGGTCTGGCCGCGCATGCCGGCGGCATAAGAGGCATAGTCGATCTGCCCGGGCTTGCTCTTGATGTAGGCAAGCAGTTCGCTGAAGTTCTTCGCCGGCAGCTTGGGGTTGCCCACCAGCACCAGCCCCGTGCGTGCCACCTGGGCAACGGGTTTCAGGTCCTTGAAGGGATCGAACGAGACCTTGAGCGCCAGCGGCGTTTCGGAAACGATGCCACCCTGGATCAGCAGCAGCGTATGCCCGTCATGCGGTGCGGAAAGCAGTGTGTTGACCGCGATCGCGCCAGCGCCGCCCGGCTTCTGCTCGACGATCACCGGCTTGCCCAGCGACTGCGTCAGCCCCTCGGCCAGCATGCGCCCGAGGATATCGGCGGTGCCGCCGGCGGGGCCGCCGACCACGATCTTGACCACCTTGGTCGGCCACGCCTGGGCATAGGCGATCGATGGGAGCGCAGCCGGCAGCGCCACCGACAGCGCCAGGCCGAGCATGCATGACAGCGACGCCCTGCGGCGTGCCGACGGTTGTGCTTGATTCATGGTTGTCTCCGAATGTTCGAGGGTTGTTCAGGGCAGCAGCCGGCTTCATCGTGAGCCGGTGATCTGCCACCCCTGCCCTTCTGCTGGCGCATCGCCAGTGCCGACCGACCCGGGTCAGGCGGCCTTGCGCAGGAAGCCCTGATTGCCGCCATTGCGGTTCGGCGCGAAGCCGTTGGCCTCCAGCGTCTCTTCGACCGTGTCGTAGAACACGCCGATCTTCTGGATCTCGCGCGCTTCCTGGGCCGTTGCCACCTTGCGGCCGAATTCGCCCGCGATGCGCACCAGTTGCTCGATCTGCTTCACCGTGCTCATCTTGGCCGTGCGCGACTGGTTCCAGAGGCAGTCCTCGGTCCCGCACCGCACATGCAGGCCCAGGGCAATCCCCATCATGTTCACAGGCAGCACGTTGCGCACGGAGCTTTCGACGGTCAGCACCGCGCCATCCGGCACGGCGCGGACGATGTTGGCGAGGTTGAAGACGCTCGGCGCATCCATGCCGCCGCTGATCGCCACCCAGTTCATGACCAGCGGGCCCTTGTACACGCCGCGCCGGATCAGCCGCTCAACGGATTCGAAGCTATTGATGTTGTAGCACTGGAATGCGCTCTGGATGCCGGCAGCGGACAGGCGGCGGATGTGCTCTTCGACCCAGCCAGGCTGGGCGGGAACCGTCATTTCCTTGTACGCGTTGAAGATCGCGGGGTTCTCGCGCGAGGTGCCCTTGAAATCCGCAAGTTCCGCATGCTCCGTCACGTTCATCTGCGACGTGTTCACCGTGACGGTCACCTGGTCCGGAACGGGGTCGAGTTCGGCAAGCATGTGGCGCGTGTCGTCGGAAAGCCACTTGGCGGCATCCCCCTCGTTTTCCGGGGCGAAGCTGATCGAACCGCCCACCTGGATGACCATCTCCGGCACCGCCTTGCGCACCCCGGCGATCAGCTCGTTGAACCTGGACAGACGCTTCGAGCCCTTGCCGTCGAGTTCGCGCACATGCAGGTGCAGCACAGTCGCGCCGGCGTTGTAGCAATCCACGGCCTTCTGGATCTGGTCTTCCATCGTCACGGGGATGTCTTCCGGGAAATCGGAGGGCAGCCAGCCCGGTGCGTACGGTGCCGCGGTGATGATCAGCGGCTGCTGGTTTTCAGGGAACAGGGATCCATCGAGGTAGTGCACGGCATGTCTCCATTGATAAAGGCACGTGGCCTGGCGGCGGCTGGCGCGCCTCAGAACGGCTTGTCGCCGATGATGGCGGCGCGCTCCATCTTGCGCGGCGCCGGCCAGTAGTCCTGCACCGCGTAGTGCTGGGTGCAGCGGTTGTCCCAGATGGCCACGCTGTTGGGCTGCCAGCGGAACCGCACCTGGTATTCGGGAATCGCCGCCTGGCTGATCAGGTAGTTCAGCAGATGGCTGGCGCCCGGGGTCTTGTCCTGTCCGTAGCGCACGTTCTCGGGCGTATGGAAGTTGGCGAAATGCGTGGAGAAGCCGCAGACGTAGAGCGCCTTCTCGCCGGTTTCCGGATGCGTGCGCACCACCGGGTGCTCGACCATGGGGTACTGCGCGGCAAGGCTGGCGCGCTTTTCCGGGCTCATCGCCGCGCCGAACGAATGCTCGATGCTGTGCTTGGCGCGCAGGCCGGCGATGCGCTGCTTGATTTCCTCGGGCAGGTGCTCGTAGGCCGCCGCCATGTTGACCCAGATGGTGTCGCCGCCGACCGGCGGGCATTCGATGCAGCGCAGCACGCAGCCCATGGGCGGGGTTTCGCGCCAGCTGCCATCGGTGTGGTAGCTGTTCTCGTAGTTCTCGCGCTTGTCGCTGCGATAGATCTGGACCAGCCCCGGATGATCGGGATCGCTGCCGGCGACGGGATGGTCTTCCAGTTCGCCGAAGCGGCGCGCGAACGCCACGTGGTCCGCGCGGGAGATTTCCTGGTCGCGCAGGAACAGCACCTTGTGCGTGAGCAGCAGGGACTTGATCTCGGCAAACAGCGCGTCGTCGCGCGCGGCATCGGCCAGGCTGACGCCGCTGACTTCGGCGCCGATATTGCAGGTAAGGGGTTGGGCTCGCATGGGGACGCTCCTTTACAGCACAAAGATCGAAGACCCGGTGGTCTTGCGTGATTCCAGGTCGCGGTGGGCCTGCACGGCATCCTGCAGCGCATAGCGCTGGTTGATTTCGATGCGGATACGGCCGGCGGCAACATGGCCGAACACCTCGGCGGCCAGTTCCGCCTTTTCGGCGGGGTCCGCAATGTAGTCGGCCAGCGCCGGACGGGTCAGGTAGACCGAACCCTTCCTCGCCAGCAACTGCGGATCGAATGGCGGGATGGTGCCGGAGGCCGTGCCAACGCAGACCATCAACCCGCGCCGCTTCAGCGAGTCCAGCGACGCCATGAAGGTGCTCTTGCCCACGCTGTCGAAGACCACCGACACGCCTGCGCCATCGGTCAGTTCCCGCACCCGCTTTGCCACGTCCTCATGGCTGTAGTTGATGATGTGGTCGCAGCCATGGGCGCGCGCCACCTCTGCCTTGGCCTCGGTCGAGACAGTGCCGATCACGGTCAGGCCGAGCAGCCTGGCCCATTGCGCGACGATCAGCCCCACGCCGCCGGCAGCCGCGTGCAGCAGGATGGTTTCGCCACCCTGGAACGGGTAGATGCGGCGCATCAGGTAGGCGGAGGTCAGGCCGCGCATGGTCATTGCTGCCGCGGTCTCGAAGCTGATCGCTTCCGGCACGCGGATCAGCGGTGCGGCGGGCACCAGGCGCTCGGTGCTGTACGCACCCAGGGTGTTGATAAAGCCGGTGTATGTGACGCGATCGCCCTCCGCGACATGGGTCACGCCCGGCCCGACCGCCTGCACCACGCCGGCTGCCTCCACGCCCATGCCGCTAGGCAGCGGCACCGGGTAGGTGCCGTTGCGGAAGTAAGTGTCGGCATAGTTCAGCCCGACCGCGGCGTGGCGGATCCGCACCTCGCCCGGGCCCGGGTCGCCTACCTCGGCGTCCTCATAGCGGAGGACTTCGGGCCCTCCGGTCTCGTACATGCGAATGGCTTTTGCCAAGGCTGTCTCCTGATTGTCGTGTCCTGCCCGCGCCGCTATCATTGGCGCGACGGAAACGATTGTCAGACAGCCATGGCGCGGCACCCTTGACCGATTGCGCCAGGATTTGACATTTGATGACGGACACGACCGACGCCCCCACCCACTCTCGCGGCAGCCTTATGACCGTCCTTGTTCGCAGCGCTTCCCTGACCAAATACCTGGCGATTGCCCGGGGCGCGGGCCTGGATCCGGTGCGCATGGTGGCCCAGGCAGGCCTGGACCAGGCCTGCCTGTACACCCCGGACCTGCGCATCCCGGAAGCGCGCCTGGCCGAAGTGCTGGAGGCCTCGGCGCGCGTCACGGCCTGCCATTCGCTTGGCCTGATGGTGGGGGAATCGTGGCGCCTGTCAGACTTCGGCCCGGTCAGCCTGCTGCTGCAGCACCAGCCCACGCTGCGCCACGCGCTGGCGGAGATCGAGCGCTACCGCCACTGGCTCAGCGACTCCATCTCCATCCTGGTCACGGAGTATCCCGAGATCGCGGTGCTGCATGTGACGTTGCAGACCGGCCGGCACCAGCCCGGCAGGCAGGCCATGGAACTGACCGTGGCCGCCCTGTACAGCCTGATCCGCGCCATCCTGGGCGCGTCCTGGAAGCCGCACAGCGTGCACTTCGCCCATGCGGCGCCGGCCGACCTGCAAATCCACCGGCGCCTGTTCGGGCAGCACATTGAGTTCGGTTCGGAGTTCGACGGGCTGGTGCTCGCCAGCGGCGACCTGGATCGCATCAACCCGCTGGCCGATGCCAGCCTGGCCGGGTATGCCAGGGGCTTCCTCGACCTGCAGCCGGGGGCCGGCAAGCCTTCGATCGCGGCCGACGTCCGGCGCACCCTGCACCAGCTGTTGCCGCGCGGGCGCGGCGCGGTGGAACAGGTCGCGCAGAGCCTTGGCATCAGTCCGCGCACCCTGCAGCGCCAGCTGGAGCAGGATGGCGATACCTTCTCCGCGCTGGTCAATGAGGTGCGCCGCGAGCTTGCGCAACGCTACCTGCAGGATCCGCAGCGGCCGCTGGCCCGGGTCGCCACGCTGCTGGGGTTTTCGGAACCCAGCGCGTTCTCGCGCTGGTTCGCGGCACAGTTCGGCAAGTCGCCGACACGCTGGCGCCAGGACGGCGCCTGAGCGCACTGCCTACTTCAGGTACTTCATCGTGGCGACGCCCGTTGCCACCAGCAGCTCCCCATCCAGCCACACCTCTGCGCGCGCAAAGAAGATCGAGCGTCCGCGCCGGTCGACCATGCCCTTTGCGGTCAGCAGCTTGCCCGTGCCGTTGCTCAGGAAGTTCGAGGTCAGCGACAGCGTGACCGCATGGCGCGCGGCCTCGCCCGGCGCCGAGTAAAGGCCCGAATAGCCAGTGGCGGCATCGAGCAAGGTGCAGATGGTGCCGCCATGCACGACCCGGCTGCGGTTGAGCATACTGGGCGCGAGCGGCAGCTCAAGTTCTACATAGTCGTCGCGCCACTCGGTGATCCTGACACCGATGCTCTCCAGTGCCGGATTGTCCAGGCAGAACTTCTCATCGCCCTCACCTTGAGGTTTCACCGCATCCATTGCTTGGGTTTCCATTTCGCTGATCGTTTCGCTGATACCGGCGTGGCGCGCGTCGCGCGCTGGCCCGGAGCCTCATTTCTGCTTGATTTATGGCTTTTCGTAAATCTCTATTTCACGAAGCGCATCTTTTGCCAGCATGAATCGGCACCCTGGAGGTCATTCCTTTGCCGCGCCTGTGCCGCCTTTGACTCGGTATTGAGAACGACCTAGGCTAAGTAGGCTTCCCCTGCACCTTGGCCACGCGCCACGGGCAAGTGATGTACCGGCGACGTTGCGACGTCCTGCAAAACCAGGAGGGCTCACCATGAACATGCGGCCAGATCCGACATTTCACGCCTCGCCGAAACTCGCGATCAGCGCACCAGCGGAATCATTTGCCTATACGGTGCTGCTAAGCCCCGACGCCTCGCAGCCAGACGCGCTCGCGGTGATCGACGCCAAACCCGGCTCGCCCACCTACAGCCAGGTGGTGCATACCGTGCCGATGACCAACAAGGGCGACGAGTTGCACCATTTCGGCTGGAATGCGTGCTCGTCGTCGTTGTCGCCGCTGACCGGCCATGCGTTTCTCGAACGGCGCTACCTGATCATTCCGGGCATGCGCTCGTCGCGCCTGTATATCATCGACACCAAGCCGCACCCGACCCAGGCACGGATCCACAAGATCGTTGAACCGGACGAGATCTTCCGCAAGACCGGCTACTCCAGGCCGCACACCGTGCACTGCGGGCCGGAGGGCATCTATGTCAGCACGCTCGGGGGCGGTGGCCCGGATGGCACGGACGGCGCGCCCGGCATCTTCATCATGGATTGCGAGACCTTCGACGTGCTGGGCCGCTGGGAAATCGACCGCGGCGAGCAGGAAAAGCACTACGACTTCTGGTGGAACCTGCCGCGCGACTACATGGTGTCGAGCGAATGGGCCCTGCCGCCGCAGTTCGAGAACGGGCTGGTGCCCGAGGACCTGCTGGGCAACCGCTACGGGCACAAGCTGCATTTCTGGGACCTGCGGGCGCGCCGCAACGTGCAGACCATCGACCTTGGCGCCAACCACCAGATGGCGCTGGAAGTCCGGCCTGCGCATGATCCGATCCGGGAATACGGCTTTGTTGGCGTGGTGGTCGATACCACCAACCTGGAAGGCTCGATCTGGACCTGGTGGCGCGAAGGCGGCAAGTTCCACGCCGAGAAGACCGCAACCATCCCGCCCGAAGCCGCCGACGCAAGCCTGCTGCCGCCGCTGCTGCAGGGCTTCGGCGCCGTGCCGCCGCTGGTGACCGATATCGATCTGTCCCTCGACGACAAGTTCCTCTACGTGTCCTGCTGGGGCACCGGCGAAATGCGGCAGTATGACGTGAGCGATCCGCGCAACCTGAAGCTCGCCGGCTCGGTCCATATCGGCGGCATCGTCCGCCGCACGCCGCATCCCAACGGCAAGCCCTTCACCGGCGGCCCGCAGATGGTCGAGATCAGCCGCGACGGCAAGCGCGTCTACTGGACCAACTCGCTCTACTCCACCTGGGACAACCAGTTCTACCCAGACGGCATCCCCGGCACGCAGGTCATGGCGCATGCCGGCCCGGACGGCGGGCTGACGCTGGCCGATGACTACTGGGTCGAGTTTCCGGAAGGCTACCGCGCGCACCAGATCCGGCTGGAAGGCGGCGACTGCTCGACCGACTCGTTTTGCTATCCGTCGGTCAAGGCTTGACCGGTCACGCCTGGGAACAGATCGGCCTCTGGTCGGCAGTGCTGGCCAGCGGCCTCTATCACGGCATCAACCCGGCCATGGGCTGGCCGCTGGCGGTAGCGAACGGCCTGCTGGCGCATAGCAGCCGCGCCCTCCTTGCTGCGCTCGGGTACCTGGCTTTCGGGCATGCGCTTGCGGTATTGGCGGTGACGCTGCCTTTCGGCATGCTGGCGGCCCTGGTCGCCTGGCAAGCGCAGATCCGCATCGGCGCCAGCGTGCTGCTGATCGGCTGCGGCATCGTGCTGCTGCTCAGGCGAGGCCACCCGCGCGCACTGGTGCGCATCGCGCCATCGCGGCTGGCGCTATGGTCGTTCGCGGTGGCGATCGCGCATGGTGCCGGCCTGATGCTGGTGCCGATCTATCTTGGCCTCTGCCGTGTCGAGACGGACCTGGGGCACCAGGCCGCCGCCACGCTCGCCAGCGCCAACCTGGGCATGGCGCTGCTGGTGTCCGTCATCCACACCCTGGCCATGTTCGCCGTGGGCGGCGCCATGGCATGGCTGGTCTACCGCTACCTGGGACTGAAGTTCGTGTCGCGGAGCTGGTTCAACCTGGAGGCGGTCTGGGCCGCCAGCCTCATCCTGGTGGGGATGCTGGCGCTGGCGCTTGAAGCCTTTGGATAGGCGCTGGACTCAACCGGCCAGCCGCGCCGCCAGCCGCCCTCGCGTGATCGCGGCGATCTGTGCCAGCGCTTCGTCAAGCTCCTGCTGCGTGCTGCGGCCAAGCCGGCGCTCGAACGCGGCGAAGATGCCTTCGCGGGTGTAGTGGCGCACGCAGATGATGAACGGGAAGCCGTGGCGCGCCTGGTAGTCAGCGTTGAGCTGGTCCAGCGTGGCCTCTTGCTGCGCCGACATCGCATCCAGGCCGGCGCTCTTCTGCTCGGCGTTGGAATCGGCCGTCATCGTGCCCGCGCGGATATTGCGTGCCGACAACTGCGGGTGCAGGTTCAGGAAATCACGCTGGCGCGGCTCGTCGAGCTTGCGCACCACGTCCATCATGGCGCCATGCAGCGCCGTTGCCGATGCGAACGGCCGCTGCGCCCAGGCGCCCTCGGCGGCCTGCGGAAAGTGTTCGAACACGCTGCCGAAGGCATCGGCAAAGGCCGCTTCGTCCAGGGCGTTGACCGACGCCAGGTCGAGTGGTTGAGACATGGATGCTTCTCCCGTAGGGATCCCGCGCATGGGGAATCGTTGGATACGGGGCCGAGTATAGGAACGGCCCGCCGCAGCGGCGAGAGCCCGCGCCCTATAGATCCCATAACAGAAACCGATACCGCTAGCGGCGCATATCGCGCAGGTCGCGCAGCTCCTGCGAGGCGGCGGTCAGCATGCCGCGCAGCCAGACATGCGCGGCCGAGCGGTGGCGCGACGGATGCCACAGCTGGTAGAAGCGCATGAACGGGAACTCGATCGGCGGCTCCAGCACCGCAAGCGGCACATGCTGCGCATGATAGTTGGCGAAGTGGCGCGCGGTGGTCAGGATCAGGTCGGTGCCGGGGATCAGGCTGGGCGCCAGGTTGAAGTAGGGACAGCTGACGCGGTTGTCCCGGTGCACGCGCATGGTGCTCAGCCCGGCATCGACCAGGCCGCGCTGGTCGCGCGAATACGGCGTGGGCACGATATGCGAGGCGCCCAGGTAGGTTTGGGCCGTAAACTTGCCGGGCTGCGCATGCACGCTGTCCTGCGCCACCACGCACACCACCTCGTCTTCCAGCAGCACCGACAGGTGCAGGTGCTCAGGCGGGTTGGGCCAGTTGCCGATCACGATGTCGACCGTACCCGCAGACAGCGCCTGCTCGTAATCGAAGGTGGCCCCCAGCGGCAGCGCCGACAGCCGCGCGTGCGGCGCCGCACGCCGCACCGCGCGCACCACGTGCGCGAAGAACGGCGGCGCCAGGTAGTCAGGCATGGCCACCACGAAGCTCTGCTCGGTGGAGGCGGGATCGAAGCGCTCGTCCGAGACCAGCAGGTTGTCCAGCGCGCTGAGCGCGGCCTGGGCATTGCGCGCCAGCTGCAGCGCGCGCTCGGTCGGCACCATCACGTTCTTCTCGCGCGTGAGCAGCGGGTCGTTGAAGATCGCGCGCAGGCGCTTGAGCGCGGCGCTGATGGCCGGCTGCGACTGGTTCAGGCGGATCGCCGTGCGCGACACGCTCTGCTCGGCGATCAGGATGCACAGCACGCGCAGCAGGTAGGTATCGAACGGGTCGTCGGCGCGAATCATGTTGGGTCCGTGGCAGCAAAAGTGGAGGCCTGGCGGGTGCGGCCGCCGCCGCTCCGGGCGGCAACGCCATGCCGGGCAATGGCAACTTTGTAGCGTGTCGCGCACCGCACGGCAACCGGTACAACCCGGACGAGCCTGCCCGGCGCGCGTGCGCGCACCCCCGAAAACGCCCTGACTAGGGTAATCCATAGGTACGCCGAAGGTCCGCCCCGTCTCCCGCAAACCCGCGCCACACAAGGGATTGCAGCCCATATCGGCGCTGCTATGGGGCCTATACCAGCCCCCTCGTTTCGCATTGGCGGGCCATTCATATACTTGCTCCCAACCCGGCGGACGGCATGCACCGCCGCCAAGCAAGACCTGGCAGAACACGACAAGACAGGAGACATCATGTCGATCACGAAACAAGGCATCCCGGTATTCGCCGGCACCGCCGACGACGCCGAGGACAGCGTCTACCGCAAGGTAACCTGGCGCCTGCTGCCCTTCCTCGGGGTGCTGTGGGTACTGGCCTGGCTGGACCGGGTCAACATCGGCTTCGCCAAGCTGCAGATGCTGGACGCGCTGCAGTTCAGCGAGGCCGTGTACGGGCTGGGCGCGGGCATCTTCTTCCTTGGCTACTTCTTCTTCGAAGTGCCGTCGAACATGCTGCTGCAGAAGATCGGCGCCAAGAAGACGATCATGCGCATCACCATCTGCTGGGGCGTGATCTGCATGCTGCAGAGCTTTGTCACCACGCCCACGCAGTTCTACATCCTGCGCTTCCTGCTGGGCGCGTTCGAAGCCGGCTTCTACCCGGGCGTGATCCTGTACCTGACCTACTGGTATCCGTCGCAGCGCCGCGCGCGCGCCTTCGGCACCTTCATGTCCGCCTCGGCCATCGCCGGCGTGCTGGGCGGCCCGCTGGCCGGCTGGATCATGACCGGCATGGCTGGCGTGAACGGCATGCACGGCTGGCAGTGGCTGTTCATCCTGGAAGGCATCCCGTCGGTGCTGGCCGGCATCTTTGCCTGGTTCTACATGACCGACAAGCCGGAGCAGGCGCGCTGGCTCTCCGACGACGACAAGCGCGTGCTGCAGGACGCCCTCAAGCGCGACAACGCCGCCCTGGGCGAGCGCGGCCACGACTGGCGCACGCTCTTCACCAACCCCAAGGTGTGGCTGCTGATCGCGATCTTCTTCTGCCTGCTGTGCGCCAACTCGACGCTGACCTTCTGGATCCCGACCATCATCAAGGACGTGGGCTTCACCACGCCGATGGCGGTGGGCTGGATCGCGGCCGTGGCCTACCTGTGCGGCGCCGCCGGCATGATCCTCAACGGCGCGCATTCCGACCGCCGCAACGAAGTGCGCTGGCACTTCAGCGGCGCGGCGCTGGTCGGTGGCGGTGCCATGGCCGTGCTGGCCGTGCTGCTGGGCGCGCAGGTGCTGTCGCCGGTGATCGCACTGCTGGCCATGACTGCCGCGCTGGTCGGCACCATGAGCGCCATCCCCGTGTTCTGGCAGCTGCCCAACCGCTACCTGGCAGGCAGCGCCGCCGCGGTGGGCGTGGCCCTGATCAACTCGGTGGCCAACCTGGCCGGCTTTGGCGCGCCTTATGTGATGGGGCTGGTCAAGAACACCACCGGCAAGCTCACCTCCGGCCTGTACCTGGTGGCGGTGATCGAGGTGCTGGCCGCGGTGCTGGTGCTGATTGGCATCCGCAAGCTGGGCGGCAAGCACGGCAAGCAAGGGGCCTGACATGGACGACCATAGCTTCGATCCCACCCGCCGGCGCTTCGCGCTGCAATCGATGACGCTGGGCGGCGGCGCGCTGCTGGCCGGTGCCAGCTGGGGCGCAACGCCCGATGCGGCGGCCCCCAACCAGACCGCAGCACCGGTGCAGCAAGGCGGCCTGAGCCCGCGCCTGACGCTGCACGCGCTGGACACCTACCACGGCACGCCCGCGGCCGGCATGCGCGTGGAGATGTTCCGCATCGACAATGGCCAGCGCACGCCGCTGCAGACCGTCACGCTGGCCGCCAACGGCCGCAGCGAACCGCCGCTGCTGATCGGCGACAGCTACCGCACCGGCACCTACGAACTGATCCTGCACGCGGACGAGTACTTTGCCGCGCGCAAGGCCAGCCTGCCGCAACCCTCCTTCCTGTCGAAGATCCCGCTGCGCCTGCGCGTCACCGACGCCAGCCAGCGCATCCACCTGCCCGTGCTGTTCGGGCCGTGGAGCTACAACTACTACCGCGGCAGCTGACGCCGCGGCCCAACCCGGAGACAAACGCATCATGGCAGGCATCAGCACACATGTGCTCGACGTATCCCTGGGCCGCCCCGTGGCCGGCATGCAGGTCGAACTGTTCGACGTCGCCACCCAGCCGCCACGGCTGATCGCGCGCACCCGCACCAACCACGACGGCCGCACCGACACGCCGATGCTGCCGCCGGCCCAGGCGCGCACCGGCGAGTTCGAGCTGCGCTTCTGGGTGGCGGACTACTTCCGCACCCCCGACGTATTCGCCGACATCGTTCCCGTGCGCTTTACCATCGCGGACGCCGCGCAGCACTACCATGTGCCGTTGCTGTGTTCGCCGTGGAGCTTCGGGACGTATCGGGGCAGCTAAAGGCAAGAACCATGTCGCCCGTGCTGGAAAGCGGGCGACTGTTGACGACCTCGTCACCGCCCGCCCCTAGCGCGGCTTGCGCACTTCCGCTTCCCCCGGCAAGAGCACATCACCGTCGCTGGTCCGGGGCATCATCAACGGCACCGGCTTCCCGGTCCGCTTTTCCACCATCTGCGAGCGCCGCTCGCCCCGCGCAAACAGATGGTGTTCGCCCCATTGGCGCAAGGCCAATACGATGGGGAACAGGCTCTCTCCCTTCTTCGTCAGCACATACTCGTGATACGCACTGCCATCGGAAGCCGGCTGCGTCGTCAGGATGCCGGCTTCCACCAGCCGGCGCAGGCGGTCGGACAGGATGTTGCGCGCGACCGCCAGGCTGCGCTGGAAGTCGCTGAAGCGGCGCATGCCGTCGAAGGCATCGCGCACGATCATCAGCGACCAGCGCTCGCCGACCAGCTCCAGGGTGCGCGCGACGGGGCAGGTTTCATCGCCCGGGTCTTTGCGGGTGGCCATGTCTTGGTTGCCTTGGGGCTGTGCAGCCCGTCAATGTAGTTGCATTTTAAAACCAGTAGGCTTACGCTTCAACTGGTTTTATTTTGCAACCACATGGACTGGTATGGAAACCTCCCCCGCTACGCCGGTGACGGCACCGCCTCCGACTTGCCCTGCGGCACCGCGCGCGAACCTGCCGCGCGGCGCCGTGCTGCTGTTCGCCTGCGCCAGCGGCCTGAGCGTTGCCAATGTCTATTACGCCCAGCCGCTGCTGGATGCGCTGATGGCGGATTTCTCCATCAGCGCCGGGGCCATCGGCGGCGTGGTCACCGCCACCCAGCTTGGCTGTGCCCTGGCACTGCTGTTGCTGGTGCCGCTGGGCGACCTTGTGCAACGCCGCCGCCTGATGCTGGCACAGGTGCTTGCCCTGGCCGGCGCGCTGGCTGCCGTGGCACTGGCGCCGTCCGTTGCTGTGCTGCTGGCGGGGATGCTCCTGACCGGCTTGCTCGGCACCGCCATGACCCAGGGACTTGTCGCCTATGCGGCCGCGGCAGCAGGGCCGCATGAACGCGGGCACGTGGTCGGCACCGCGCAGAGCGGCGTCTTCATCGGACTGCTGCTGGCGCGTGTGGTTGCCGGCGGCGTCAGCGACATGGCCGGGTGGCGCAACGTCTATGTCTGCGCCGCAGCGGCGATGCTGGTGCTTGCGTGGCTGCTATGGCGTGCGCTGCCAGTGGTGGCCAGCGCCGGCCAGCGGATGCGCTATGCCAGCCTGGTCGCATCGATGTTCCTGCTGCTGCGCCGCGACCGGGTCTTGCAGATCCGGGGAACGATCGCGCTACTGATGTTCGCGGCGTTCAACATCCTGTGGAGCGCCCTGGTATTGCCGCTGAGCGCTCCGCCCTACGGGCTGTCGCATACCGCCATCGGCGCTTTCGGGCTGGTTGGCGCGGTGGGTGCCCTGGCGGCCGCGCGTGCGGGACGCTGGGCGGACCAGGGCTTCGGGCAGCGGACCACGCTCGCGGCACTGGTGCTGCTGGTGGCGGCCTGGCTTCCGCTGTCGTGGCTGGAGACATCGCTGTGGCCGCTGGCCATTGGCATCGTGCTGCTCGACCTGGGGGGCCAGGCCATCCACGTCACCAACCAGAGCATGATCTTCCGCACCGATCCCGCGGCGCACAGCCGGCTGGTCGGCGCGTACATGCTGTTCTACGCGGCGGGCAGCGGGCTGGGCGCCATTGCCACCACGGCGGTCTATGACGCCGCCGGCTGGCGGGGCGTCTGCGTGCTGGGCGCCGTGGTCAGCTTGCTGGCACTCGTGTTCTGGGCCGCCACCCGCCGCTTCATGCCGGCGCAAGCCGCGCAAGCGCATAAGGTGTAGGGCCTGCAGGGAACGTTCCGCGCATCAATGCCCCCCTCTGCGTCACTCGGGCTCGATTCCCGCTGCCTTGATCACCTTGGCCCATTTCAGGGTCTCGCTGCGGACAAAGGCGGCCAGTTCCTCGGGCGTCGACGGCGCAGGCTGGCCTCCGGTGCGGGCAAAGTAGTCGGTGGCAGCCGGGCCGGTCAGGCCATTGCGCATCAGTTCGCTCATGCGGTCCACTACGGGCTTTGGCGTTCCGGCCGGGAAGAAGGCCGCCGACCATGCCACCATCTCATAGCCGGGCAGGCCGCTCTCCGCCATCGTCGGGACATCCTTGAGCACCGGATTGCGCTGCGCGGTGGTCACCGCGACCGCGCGCAGCTTGCCGCCCTGGATCAGCGTCATGGCCGGCGATATATCGGAGATCATGAAATCGACCTGGTGCCCCATCAGGTCGGTCAGGGCCAGCGGCACCCCCTTGTAAGGCACGTGCAGCGCCTGCACGCCGGCCAGCATTTTGTAGAGTTCGCTGGCGATGCGGGTCGACGAACTGCCGCTGGCAAACGTCAGCGCGCCATTTTTTGCCTTGGCCAGCGCGGTCAGGTCTGCCAGCGTGCGTACCGGACTGTCGGGCGGCACCACCAATACCAGCCCGCTCTTGGCGATCAGCGATGCCGGGGCGAAATCCTTGATCGGATCATAGGGCAGCTTCTTGAACAAGGACGCATTGGCTGCATGCGTGGTGTTGGTCGTCACCAGCATGGTGTAGCCGTCGCCGGTAGCGCCGGCTACAGCCTTGGCGGCAATGAAGCCGTTGGCGCCCGGGCGGTTGTCCACCACCACCGGCTTGCCCGTCTGCGCGGTGATCCGCTCGCCGACGAAGCGCGCGCTGCTGTCGGTGCCGCTGCCCGCGGGAAACGGCACGATGACGCGGACTGCCTTGTCGGGATATTGGCTGGCGTCCGCGGCCTGCGCCGTCCCGGCTGCGACCGCGGCCAGCGGCAACAGCAGCCCGATGGCCATATTGCGCATGCATGGATGAATCATGCTTTGTCTCCTCGTGCCTTTGGCATCTGTTGATGGTTCGGACCCTGGCGCGGGCCGGGTTCAGGGCACCGCGTCGTGCGCCCGCACCAGGATGGCCTCGCACGGGCCACCCTGCGCCGCAAAGCTGAAAGTGCCGCCCTCCGGCACAAAGACCCAGTCCCCCGGCTTCGCTGAGAAGCGCTGGCCGTTGATCTCGCCGCAGACCGAACCCGACTGCAGGAACAGCACCTGCTCCGTTGCCGCCACCGCGTGCGCTTCGGCGCCGCCCGTGGCTTCCAGTTCCAGTGCGCGGATATCCAGGTGCCGGGCGCCGACCGTGTCGCGCGTAATCACGGGCCTTGCACGCACGCGATGGTAGTGAGGCAGGCTTTGCGCCGCCTCATGCGCCGGCACCTCGCGCAGGCTGTCCGCCTGCGCGCGGCAGCGGGGGTCATCCGCTGCGCTGGCGACCACGGCGGCGTTCGGGTTTTCACTGTACGGCGGCGCGTACACCACCATGACCCGCACCGGCTCGTCGCTGACGACCTCGAAGCGGTGGAATACCCCCATCGGATTGAAACCCCAGTCGCCCGCACGCAAGGTGCGCGCCCTGCCGGCGACCTCGCCGATGCCCTCGCCTGCCAGCAGGTAGGACGCCTGCTCCAGGTTGGGATGCGCATGGGGCAAGGCGCCATGGCCGCGAGAAATCGTGCCCAACAGCACCTCGATGCGCCGCGCCCCGACTGTCTCCTTGCCGATCACGCGCTGGTTGGCGGTTCCGGTATGGTTTGCCGGGGAATAGGCGGGCACATCGGCGGCGCGCCTTACGAATTGCGATGTCATGCGTTGTCTCCTGTTTAGTCCTCTTGTCGGGGAGCAGCTTTCGGCACGGCCAGTTCGGGATAACGATCGGTCAGCTGCGCGGGCATCTCCACGTCGAGGATGAAGCGGTCGCCTCGGTACCAGAACCGGCCTGCCGTGAGCACGTTGCCGTCGACATCCAGCGTGGTACGGACAATGCGCGCGACTGGTGCCGCAAAGGCATAGTCCAGGTCGCGCGCCAGCATGGCGTCGGCCGGCTCCACGGTCATGGTCTGGCGCATCGTGCCAAGCCGGTCGCCCAGCTGCTCCCGCAGCAAGTGGGCAATCTTGTGATGCTTCTCACCGCCGCGCGGGAATCTGGCGAACACCGCTTCGGCCACGTACAGCTCGATCAGGCAGAACGGCATCCCGTCATGCACATGCAGCTTGCGCAGCATCACATAGCGGTCCATTGGCGCGCCGCAGGTGGCAAGCCCGGGCGGCAGGGCCATATCCTTGCGCTTTTCCAGGATGCGGATCTCGAGATCGCTGGCGCCGACCGAGACATCATTGATGGCCGAACGCATGCCTTCGCCCGGGCCGGACGGCACCATGATGACGTGCGTGCCCCGCCCGCGCTGGCTGCTGATCAGCCCCTCCTCGGTCAGCAAGGCAAAGGCCTGCCGCACGGTGACCTTGGCAATGCCGTACGCCTGCGCGAGGTGCTCCACCGTGGGCAGCTGGTGCCCGACCGGATACTCGCCGGCGACGATCTTGTGGCGCAGCACGCTTGCCAGCTGCCGGTAGCGGGTCACGCCGCCGGCGCTGTCGTCGGCCAGCGCGATGCCGTCATTGGCTGCGACACTTGCGGTGGCGCGCGTCATGACAGCAGGCTCCGCGGCACGCGCACCGGCATCGTCAGCAGGATCTGGGCCATTCCCTTGCCAAGCGGATCATTGCGCAGCGATGCCATGCCGCCGCCATCGAGCGCCGACTCGCAGACGAAGTTCATCGCGTCGAAGCCCGGCAGGTCAAAGCGCGACACCGGCCCCAGCACCAGGTGGCCCAGCCAGTCAGCCACCCGCGCGGCCGTGACCTCGGCGCGCAGCAGCGCGAGGTATTCCGGCCGGCGCGCAATCAGGCCGATATTGGAGATATCGCCCTTGTCGCCGCTGCGCCCGTAGGCAAGCCGGACCAAAGGGACTTCAATGCTGTCGCCACCGGCGGGGCTGGCGGCGGCACCCTGCGCCTGCGCCGTCGCGCGGGCGGCGGCGTCCGTCGCTGCGTGCCCGGCCGGGATGGAGACGGCAGTCCGCACGCCATCCATGACCACCGCCGGCGACAGCGCGCCCTTGTCCAGCAGGAAGGCGTATTGCCGGATCGATGGCGACGGGCTCGCGCGTCCGCCGCCCGATCCCGTGGTGCCCGGCGACCAGCTCGTGCCGGCTGCCGCGATTTCGCGCGCGAACAGTTCAAGGGCCGCCTTCTCGGAATGCATGACCGCAAGCCGCATGATCGCCTCGCGGGTATGGCGCGCCGCGGCGTGTGGCCCGAAGCAGGATTCGGCGCCCAGCACTTCGACCCGGGTGCGGGTGTAGTCGCCCCATCCGTTTTCCGCGAAGAGCCTGCGCGTGCGGGCCAGGATGGCCTCGGCCGTGCGCTCGGCCTTGGCCACGGCGTCAATGCCGACGATGGTCAGCTGGGCATTGCAGCGGAAGCCATCCATATAGGTGGCGCTGACCTTGTAGCAGTGGCCCGGCGCACGCCCACGTGCGCCGCGCACCTCGACCAGGTCCGGCCCGGCCTGGCGCAGCGTCACTTGCGTGAAATCGCAGGTCACGTCCGGCAACAGATAGGCCGAAGGGTCGCCGATCTCATACAGCACTTGCTCGCCGACCGTGGCAACAGTGACCAGCCCGCCCGTCGCGGGTGGCTTGCCCACCAGGAAGCTGCCGTCCGCCCGGCACGCCACCACCGGATAGCCGATGCCCGGCCAGTCCGGCACCTGCTCCCAGTCGGTATGCAGCCCGCCTGTCGCCTGGCAGCCGCACTCGATGATGTGGCCGGCCAGGCTGCCCTGCGCCAGCCGGTCATAATCGTCCGCCTGCCAGCCGAACTCATGCATCAGCACGCCCAGGGTCACCGCGCTGTCCACGCAGCGGCCGGTAATGACGATCTGCGCGCCCTGGTCCAGCGCCTTGCTGACCGGCAGCGCGCCGAGATAGGCATTGGCGCTGACCAGCTGGTCCGGCAGCGGCAAGCCCTTCTGCATGTCGGTGATGCCTGCCTGGCGCAGCGACGCCACCATCGGCATGACATCATCGCCCTCCACCACCGCGATGCGCACGGCAATGCCCTGCTCGGCGGCGATCGCCGCCAGCGCCTGCGCGCAGCCCCGCGGATTGATGCCGCCGGCATTGCTGACCACGCGGATGTTGCGCTCAACGATCTCCCGCAACAGGCTCTTCATCGTCACCGTCACGAAGTCGGTGGCGTGGCCAAGCTCCGGCTTGCGCAGGCGTGCCGAGGCCAGCACGGACATGGTCAGCTCCGCCAGGTAGTCGAACACCAGGTAGTCGATATCGCCGTGACGCACCAGTTGCGGCGCGCCCACGCTGCTGTCGCCCCAGAAGCCGGACGCGCCGCCGATGCGCACTGTCTTGTCATGCATGGTCCTGTCTCCTTGCCTTTGGCTTACTTGCCGGTCCAGTTCGGCTTGCGCTTTTCGCGGAAGGCGAGCTGGCCCTCGCGCGCGTCCTCGGTCATGGCGAACAAGCCGATCTGGCTTTCCGTGAACGCCATCGACTGCTCGAAGGACATCGCATCGATATGCTTGAGGGTATAGAGCCCACGCCGGATCGCCGCGGGCGACTTGTCGAGCAGCCGGCCCAGCAGCCAGTCAAGCTTGCCATCCAGGTCCGCACTGACGTGGTTGACCAGCCCTGCCGCCAGCGCTTCCTGCGCGGTCAGCGGCTCGCCGCAGAGGCAGAGCTCATTGAGCACGCGCCGCGGCACCAGCTGCTGCAGCACGCTCAGCACCTGCGCCGGGAACACGCCCACCTTGACCTCGGGCAGGCCGAACACGGCCCGCTCGCTGGCCACCGCCATGTCGCACATGGCCATCAGCCCCATGCCACCCGCCATGCAGGCGCCGTTGACGCGAGCGATCAGCGGGACGTTGGAGCGCCGCGCCTGGCGCAGCAGGTCGGCAAGCCGCTGGCCCGGCTCCGAATAGTCGAACGCAAAGGACTTGCCGCTCTGCAGGTCGGCGCCCGCGCAAAAGGCCTGGTCCCCGGCCCCGGTGATGACCACGGCGCGGATGGCCTCGTCATGATTGGCACGATCGATTCCCGCGTGCAGCCCGTCCAGCACCGCCGGATTGATCGCGTTGCGGCGCTCGGGCCGGTTGATGGTCAGCCAGAGGACCGCGCCGCGGACTTCGCTCAGGAGTTCTTCGTTCATGTTCAGGCCTCGCTTGCCGTGCCGGTCGCATGCGCCGATGCCTGGCGCGGTTCGCGCGATGCGCCGGATGCCATCAGGCTGTCGATGTCGGCCTCGTTGTAGCCGGCCTCGCGCAGCACCTCGCGGCTATGCTCGCCCAGGGCCGGGGCATGACGGCGCTGCGATGGCGGCGTGCCGTGCCATTCGCTGGGCACTGCCATTTCGCGGATGCGGCCCACCGCCGGGTGGTCGGTTTCGCTGAAGAAGCCGATGTCATTCAGGTGCGGATCATCGAGCAGCGATTCAAAGGTGTGCATCGGGAACACCGGAATATCCGCCTCCTTCAGCAGCACCTGCCATTCCTCCGTGGTCCGCCTGGCCAGTTCGTCGCTGACCATGCCGTAGAGCTCGGTGATGTGCGCCGTCCGGGTGGTGATGTCCGCGAAGCGCGGATCGGTGTCGTACAGGCCGGGCTTGCCGATCACCCTCAGGAAGGCACGCCAGTGATGGTCGTGATAGATCAGGCAGCAGACATGGCCGTCGCGGGTCCGGTAGGGCCGGCGCTCGGGAGACAGCAGGCGCGGATAGCCAAATCCGCCCTTGGCTGGCACGAAGGTCTCGCCATAGAGATGGTCGCCCATCACGTAAGGCACCATGGTTTCGAACATCGGCACATCGACGCGCTGGCCGCGGCCGGTGCTCGCCCGCGCGTAGAGCGCGGCACAGATCACGCCGAAGGCATAGAGCCCGACGGAACGGTCGGCAATGGTCAGCGGGAGATAGCGCGGAATGTCGCCGGTGCCCATGGCGACCGCCTGGGGCAGCCCGGTGGCTGCCTGGATCAGGTCGTCGAACGCCGCCTGCGGGGCATAGCGTCCGCGCTGCGAGAAGCCGAACATGCCGACATAGACCAGGCGCGGATTGATCTGCGCCAGCGTCTCGTAGTCCAGGCCGAGCCGCTGCATCGCCTGGGGCCGGACGTTGTAGGCCAGCACGTCCGCATCCGCCACCAGGCGCAGCAGCGCCTCGCGCCCCTGCGGCGACTTCAGGTCCAGAACGATGCTGCGCTTGTTGCGGTTCAGCCCCAGGAAAAGCGGCCCCATCTTCTCATTGCCGCAAGGTCCGATGCCACGGGTGCTGTCGCCCGTGGGCGGCTCCACCTTGATCACATCCGCGCCGAGGTCGCCCATCATCTGCGTGGCCGAGGGGCCCATGAACACGGCCGTGATGTCCACAACCTTGACGCCAGCCAGCGCTCCAGTCCTTGTCTCCATCCTTGCTCCTGTCTTACTTCTATAGTTCTATGAATAGAACTATATGACAAGCAGCCCGGCGGTGCAAGGGCCACGGGCAGACGTGGAGATGCATGGCAGGAGGCAAGAAAGCCGTAGAATCCCCGGCTGACAACTTCCCTCAAGACCGTGAAAGCACTTTCCCGCCTGAACCTGAAGCAGGTCGCCCTGCTCTGCGCCACCCTGCTGGCATCTGTTTCGATCCATGCCGCATCCCCTGCCCAACCTGACGCAGCCAGCAACACCGCGGCGCCGCTGGGACTGGAGCTGGGCAAGGCCAGGTGCTCTCGCCTGGCGCCGCCGCAGAATCACGCCAGGACCGGCAAGTCCGAGTGGGCCGGTGGCGACGCCGTTGAGCTCAGGCACCTGGAGCGCTTCCACCTCCCGGGCCTGACGCGCGTGATCCTGAACTGCGACGCGCAGGACACCGTGGCGCTGATCACGATGACATTCGAGCGCACGGCCCTGGATGAGGTGCGCAAGAAGCTCGACGAACGCTATGCGCCCCTGCGCAAGACTGAAGGCGCGGCGGAGAATGGCTACGCCGAGTGGGCCGCCGCCAATGGCAGCCTGGAATTGCTCTATGGGCGCGACAGCAAGCACTTCACCGTGGCGTACTGGGCCAGGGGCGCGAAGGCGAGGTACTTCTCATATAGCGGCACTGACAACAAGAAGCCCGCCGCGGCCACGCCTGCCAGCCAGCCCCAGCCTGCGCCGCTGTGACGGGCCCCGCGCTCCACGCAGGCGCCGTGGGCGCGCTAGCCGCACGCCTCAGTGGAGTTGGTCGAAGAGCGTCTTGCCAAAATCATGCAGCAGGCGGATCAGCCGGTCTGCCACGGGCGAAAGCGGCTGGTCCTTGCGAAACGTGATGCCGAAGTTCCGCACAAGCGTGGCAGCGGGCAAAGGCACTTCCGCCAGCTCGCCACCACTGGCGCGCAGGGTGCGGCGCGAGACAAAGGTCAGCAGCTCGGTATCGGCGACCACACGGGGAATCAGCGGGATCGAGTTGGTCTCGATCTGCACCACGGGCCGCGGCAGGCTGCGCGACTCCAGCGTGTGGTCGAGCCAGGTCCGGCTGGGGACGGCGCGATTGGGCAGGGCCCAACGATATCCGGTCAGCGCTTCCAGCCCCGGCTTGCGCACCCGGAAGATCGGATGCCCCCTGAATGCCGCTACGACCACGGTGTCTTTCAGCAGCGTCTCGCAGTGAAACTCGTCTTCCTGTTCCGGCACGAAGCCGAGAATCACGTCCACGCGCCCTTCCCGAAGATCGCCGCGTAGCTCGTAGTTGTTGCGAATACTCAGTTGCAGCACCACGTTGGGGGCTTCGCGCAGCAGCATTCTGCAGATCGGCGGCAACAGGTATTCCGCGCCCAGCGGTCCGCTGCCCAGTCTCACCGTACCCGCAACGCCCCGGGCAATGGCCCCGACTTCATCACGCACCAGCTCCGCCTCCTGCAACAGGCCGGCGGCCCGGGCGCGCAGCGCGGTCCCTGCCGCGCTCAGCTTCTGTCCCCTGCCGTCACGTTCGAACAGTGCCGCGCCCAGCGAGGCTTCGAGCCGGTCCACCGCCTTGGTCAGGGTTGGCTGGCTACGGTGCACAAGCTCGGCCGCACGCCGGAAGTTGCCGGCATTCGCCACGGCAAGAAAGTACTTGAGGTCACGCAAATCCATACCGGCACTCCGCATCGGGTGGTCGGGAAGTCGGGGCACGACTGATTACTTATATTTATCGAATAAGGAAAATTATAAGCTGGACGGCATCTGACTGGCGGGACAAGAATGGCCCCATACCAAACCGATCGCAGCCATGCCCTACACCGTCCTTGTTACCGCGCCCCGCCTTGCCGATGCCGGCGTCCGCCTGCTGGAAGCCGCCAACGCCAGGTTGCACTGCCTGGCCAACCCCGATGACTCGCAGGAGCTGCATCACCTGCTCGGCACACTGCCGGTAGACGCGGTGATCTCGCGCACCGTGGATCTGACCGGTGCCGCCATCGACGCCTGCCCCACGCTGAAGGTGATCTCCAAGCATGGCGTGGGCGTCAGCAACATCGATGTCGGCGCGGCCACAAAGCGTGGCATTCCCGTCTACGTGACGCCCGGCGCCAATGCCCAGTCGGTGGCGGAACTCACGCTTGGCCTGATGTTCGCCGCCGCCAGGCGTGTGACGTGGATGGATAGCGAGTTGCGCGCGGGCCGGTGGTCGCGCGCGCAGGATGGGGTGGAACTGCATGGGCGCACCATCGGCCTGGTCGGATTCGGGCAGGTCGCGCAACGCGTGGCGCGCGTCTGCCTGGCACTGGGCATGCAGGTCGCGGCCTTTGATCCCGCCCTGGCCGGCACTGCAGTGCCGGCCGCCGGCGTCACCCGTTTCGACACGCTGGAAGCATTGCTTGCCGTGAGCGATGTGGTCAGCCTGCACGCTCCCCTGAACCCGCACACGCGCGCGATGATCGGCCCCACCCAGCTTGCATGCATGCGGCATGGCGCCATCCTGATCAACACGGCCCGTGGCGAGCTCGTCGACGAAGCGGCCCTTGTTGCCGCCTTGCGCGGCGGGCAGCTCCATGCCGCGGGCCTCGACACCATGGCCGTCGAGCCGCTGCCGGCAGGCAGCCCGCTGCTCACGCTCGACAACGTCGTGCTGACGCCGCATGTCGGCGGCTCTACGCCGACGGCGCTGGCGGCCATGGCCAGCGATGCCGTGCGCAATGTGCTCGGCTACCTGCAAGGGACGCCGCCGGCGCCGGCCTGGTGCGTGAATCCCGGCGTGCTTGCCGGGCTGGGCCAGCGCATCGCATAGCGGCTGGCTGCCACCCTTCCCACCCGGTTTTCCAGGAGATACCCATGCACACCGAGCAAGCCACGGCCCTGTCATGGCCGGCGGGATACCGCATCAACCCCTGCGCCGACGGCTTTCCGGCCCCGCTGATCGCGGCATTCCGCGAGCTGCCGGTGCCGGCCGTCGGGGACGCCATGAGCCGCCAGATCGGCACGATCGGCCTGCGTCCCTACCATCGGCGGCCGGAGGCAGTGCTGTGCGGCCCGGCCGTTACCGTGCGCGTGCGGCCCGGCGACAACCTGATGATCCACAAGGCCCTGATGATGGTCCGCCCCGGCGACGTGCTCGTCATCGACGGCGCAGGCGATGTCACCCAGGCGCTGGTGGGCGGACTGATGCGCACCACCTGCGTGGCAAAACGGCTTGCCGGCCTGGTGATCGACGGCGCGATCCGCGACGTGCTGGAATGGGCCGAAGACGGCATGCCCGTCTTCGCGCGCGGCAATACCCATCGCGGCCCGACCAAGGACGGTCCCGGGGAGATCAACGTGCCGATCACCTGCGCGGGCATGGCGGTGATGCCGGGAGACCTGATCGTGGGCGATGCGGATGGCGTGATCGCGGTGCCGGCAGCGCAGGCCGCAGAGATCCTCGCGCGCACGCGCGCCCACCTGGAGAAGGAAACGAAGATCCGCGCCGGCAATGCCACGGGAACGTCGGATCCGGAGCGCTTCGATGCCACGCTGCGGGCCAAGGGGCTGCCGGTCTGACGGGCCTTCGCCTTACGTCATGGCCTCACAACAAAGATTACGGAGACAACGATGCAACGACGTCAGTTTATCCAGGCCGGCGCAGCGATGACGCTAGCCGCCTCCGGCTTCGTCCGGGCGCAAGGTCCCTGGCCGCAGAAGCCTGTCCGGCTGGTGGTGCCCTTCCCGCCCGGGGGCGGCACCGATGCCACCTCGCGGCTGATCGCCGAGAAGCTGGCAACGCTCGAGCGCTGGACCGTGGTGATCGACAACAAGCCCGGCGCCGGCGGCAACATCGGCCTGGACATGGTGGCCAAGGCCGCGCCGGACGGCTACACCATCGGCATGGGCCAGGCCGCCAATCTCGCCATCAACCCCGGGCTCTACCCGAAGATGCCGTTCGATCCGCTGAAGGACTTCACGCCCATTGCCGGCGTCGCGGCGCAGCCGGTGGTGCTGGTCGTGCGGCAGGACTCCCCGCTGCGCACGCTCGCCGACTTCATCCAGGCAGCAAAAGCGCGCAGCGGCGAGACCGGCATTGCCCAGCCGGGCAACGGCACGGTCGCACACCTTGCGGGAGAGATGCTGGCGCGGCGGGCCGGCGTGCGCCTGATGCAAGTGCCTTACAAGGGAGCGGGCCCGGCCATGAACGACCTGCTTGGCGGCCAGGTGGCTGCCTGCTTCGGCAACACGGTGTCGGTCATGCCGCAGCTTGCTGCAGGCAAGATCCGCGCACTGGCGGTGACCTCGGCGCAGCGCCTGTCCGCGCTGCCAGCCGTTCCCACCGTCGCGGAACAGGGCTTCGCGGGCTTCGAGGTAACGACCTGGCTCGGCCTGGTCGCGCCGGCGGGCCTGCCGGCCGAGGTGACAGCAAAGCTCGCGGCAGCAACCCTCCAGGTCATGAGCCGGCCGGATGTCCAGCAACGGCTGAAGCAGGAAGGCAGCATCGCAACCCCGACGCCGCCCGCCGCATTCGCCGCGCATATCCGTGCGGAGCACGCCAGATGGGGTGCGCTGATTCGCGAGGCACAGATCAAGCTGAGCTGACCAGGCCATCGACGCCGACGCGGCCGGGTTGCCCCGCAACGCCCGCGCCCGCCTAAAACCCCACTGCCTGCCCGTCGCGCCGCGAGTCCGAGGCCGCGATATAGCCGTCCGGCGCCTTGTAGATGAGCTGCGCCGAGCCGAACTCCAGGCTGTCGCGCGGCGCCACCTCGACGCGATGGCCCATGCCGCGCAGCGTGGCGACCACGTCCGGCGGCAGGTGCGCCTCGACATTCACCACCGGCCCGTGCTCCACGCGGAAGCGCGGGGCATCGCTCATGGCCTGCGGATTCTGGCCGAAGGCAGCGAGCCGCGCCATCATCTGCACATGGCCCTGTGCCTGCATCGAGCCGCCCATCACGCCGAATGACATCACCGGCTCGCCATTGCGGGTGACGAAGCCCGGGATGATGGTGTGCATCGGCTGCTTGCCCGGCGCCACGCAGTTGGCGTGGCCGGGCTTGAGGTTGAAGCCCGCGCCGCGGTTATGCAGCGCGATGCCGGTGCCGGGCACCACCACGCCAGAGCCGAAGCCGCGGTAGTTGGACTGGATATACGACACCATCGAACCCGCCGCATCCGCGCTGGACAGGTAGACGGTGCCGCCGCTCTTCGGGACGCCAGCGGTGGGTGTGCCGGCGCGTTTCATGTCGATCAGCGCCGCGCGCTCGGCAAGATAGGCCGGATCCAGGAAGGCGGCGGGCGCGTGCTGCATGGTGGCCGGGTCCGACACGTGGCGGTGCAGGTCGGCGAAGGCTAGCTTCATCGCCTCGATGCTGACGTGGTAGAAGCCGGCGCTGTCGCAGCCCATGCTTTCCACGTCGAAGCGGTCCAGGATGCCAAGGCCGATCAGCGCGGCGATGCCCTGGCCGTTCGGGGGAATTTCATGGAGCGTGTAGCCGCGGAACTGCTGCGCCATCGGCTGGACCCAGGCGGCGCGATGCGCGGCCAGGTCGTCGGCGCGGATGGCGCCTCCGGTTTCCTCGGCGAACGCGACGATGCGCGCGGCGAGTTCACCCGTGTAGAAGCTCTCGCCATCGCTCTCGGCGATGCGCTGCAGCGTGGCGGCCTGCTCCGGGAAGCGCCAGCGCTCGCCTGCCTGCGGTGCCCTGCCATCGCGCAGGAACGCCTTGGCAAAGCCAGGCTGGCCGGCCAGCACCGGCACCTGCGCGGCCCATTGCCGTGCGATCTGCGGCGACACCAGGAAACCCTGCTCGGCGTACTCGATGGCCGGCGCGAACAGCCGCGCGAACGGCAGCTTGCCGAAGCGGGCCGACAGCGCCTTCCAGCCCGCGACCTGGCCCGGCACGGTCACCGTATCCCAGCCCACCTGGGGCATGCTGTCGTGGCCGGCGAAATGATCCAGGGTCCAGCGCGCCGGCGCCCGGCCGCTGGAGTTGAGCCCGTACAGTTGCCCCTCGTGCCAGACCAGCGCGAACATGTCCCCGCCAATGCCGTTCATGACCGGCTCCACCACGGTCAGCGCAATCGCACTGGCAATGGCGCTGTCGATGGCATTGCCGCCTTCGTACAGCATGCGCAGCCCCGCCTGCGCGGCGAGCGGCTGGCTGGTGCTGACCGCGTTGGCGGCCAGCAGCGGCATTTTTTGCGACGGGTAGGGAAAGGTCCAGTCGAAAGGCAACATCGAGAACTCCACTCAGAACAGATGAAAGGGCGCGCGGGCGGCGCCCCAGGGTTGCTGCACGCGGCTTATTGCAAAGTCACGCCGGACTGCTTGACCAGCTTTTCGGTACGCGGGATCTCCGCGCTGACCATCGCGCTGAAATCGCCGACGCTGCCGCCGCGCGGCTCGGCACCGGTGGCAGCCAGGCGTTCACGGAACTCCGGCGCTTTGAGCAGCTTGTTGATCGAGACATTGAGCTTGCTGACCACGTCGGCCGGCGTGCCCTTGGGCGCGACAATGCCATACCAGGGCGCGATATCGAAACCGGCATAACCCTGCTCGGCAATCGTCGGAATCTCCGGCGCGTTGGGCGAGCGCTTGCCGGTGGACATGCCGAGCGCGCGCAGCTTGCCTGCCTTCACATACGGCAGGCCGGTCATGATGGTGTCGAAATACATCGACACCTGGCCGGACAGCAGCGCCGGGATCGCTTCGCCGGCGCCCTTGTACGGCACATGGACGATATCGATGCCGGCCGCGGCCTTCAGCATCTCCCCGGCGATATGCGAAGTGGTGCCGGCACCGAAGGAGGCATAGGTCAGCTTGCCCGGATTGGCCTTGGCATACGCGACCATTTCGGGCAACGTCTTGAACGGCAGCGACGGGTTGGACAACAGGATATTCGGCGTGACCGCGACCACCGCCACCTTCTCGAACGCATCCGGGTCATAGCTGAGCTTCTTGTACAGGAACCGGTTGGTCACCATCGACGCCGGCCCGGACATCAGCAGCGTATAGCCATCGGCCGGCGCGCGTGCGGCCACTTCGCTGCCGATCATCGCGGCGGCGCCCGGCCGGTTTTCAACCACGAAGGTCTGGCCGTATTCCTTGCCGAGCCCGATGCCGATCTGCCGCGAGATCAGGTCGGTGGCCGAGCCGGCCTGGAATGGCACGACAATACGCACCGGCTGGCTGGGCCAGTCGCGGGCGCCTTGCGCAAGTGCCAGTGAAGAGGCCGCCAGCATGGTAACTGCAAGCAGGCTGCGGATAGCAGTGGAACGCATCTTTGTACCCTCATCGATAGAAGAAATGGCATCCGCTGACAGCAACGGATGGCACTTCCCAGTCCGCAATATGCGTGCCATTGGCGTTGGGCTGATCCCGGCGCGCGTCCTGTCCGCCCCCTTCCGTTTCCTGGAAGTTTGCGCAGGTCATGCACCGGAGTCGCCCACCTGGCGCCGGCATTTGCCGGACTGTCTTGTCTCCGTGGGGCCAGCGCACTGCGTGGGTGCGCCGTGCCCCGCCCTGGTGGTGGGGTGTTCCTCACCCCATTGTTGTTATTCGACTTCCATGCAGAGGTACTTCGTCTCCAGATACTCGTCGATGCCATGACGTGAGCCTTCGCGGCCCAGCCCCGATTGCTTGACGCCGCCGAACGGCGCCACCTCGTTGGAGATCAGCCCGGTATTGATGCCGACCATGCCGTACTCGAGCGCCTGCGCCACGCGCCAGATCTTCGCCATGTCGCGCGAGAAGAAGTAAGCGGCCAGCCCGGATTCGGTATCGTTGGCCATCGCCACCACTTCTGCTTCGCTGGTGAAGCGGAACAGCGGTGCCAGCGGGCCGAAGGTCTCCTCGCGCGCGACCCGCATCGACGCAGTCGCATTGGCCAGCACCGTCGGCGCGAAGAAGGTGCCGCCGAGCGCATGGCGCTGGCCGCCCGTCAGCACCGTGGCGCCGTGCGCGAGCGCATCGGCGATATGCGCTTCGACCTTGGCCACCGCATCGGCGTCGATAAGCGGGCCTTGCGTGACCCCGCTGTCGACGCCATGGCCCGGCCGCAACTGTTCGACCGCGCTGACCAGCCGGCGCGCGACCTCGTCGTAGACGCGGTCGTGCACATAGATGCGGTTGGCGCAGACACAGGTCTGGCCGCTGTTGCGGAACTTGGAGGCAAGGATGCCCTCGACCGCGCGATCCAGGTCGGCGTCGTCGAAGATGATCAGCGGCGCGTTGCCGCCCAGTTCCAGCGAGAGCTTCTTCACGGTGCCGGCGCACTGCGCCATCAGCAGCTTGCCGATCGCGGTCGAGCCGGTAAAGCTGAGCTTGCGCACCACCGGGCTGGCGCACAGCACGCCGCCGATCTGCACGGCGTCGCCGGTCACCACCTGCAGCACGCCACGCGGCACGCCGGCCTGTTCGCCCAGCACGGCCAGCGCCAGCGCCGTGAGCGGCGTCTGTTCGGCCGGCTTGACGATGATGGTGCAGCCGGCGGCGAGCGCCGGGCCGACCTTGCGCGTGATCATCGCCGCGGGGAAGTTCCACGGCGTAATGGCCGCGCACACGCCCACCGGCTCGCGCAGCACCAGCATCTTCTGGCTGCTGCGCGGGCTGGCCAGCACCTCGCCATCGACCCGCTTGGCTTCCTCGCCAAACCACTCGAGGAAGCTCGCGGCATACGCCACCTCGCCACGCGCCTCGGCCAGCGGCTTGCCTTGCTCGGCGGTCATCAGCCGGGCCAGGTCTTCCTGGTGCGCCAGCATCAGGTCGGCCCAGCGGCGCAGCACGGCGGCACGCGCCTTGCCCGTCTGCGCGCGCCATGCCGGCAGCGCGCGCTCGGCGGCGCGCACCGCCTGTTCGGCTTCAGCCGCGCCGGCCAGGGGCACCGAGCCGATCCGTTCCTGAGTCGCCGGGTTGAAGACGGCGAGTTCTGCGCCGCTTTGCGCTCCGGTCCATTCGCCGTCGATCAGGCAATGGCTGCGCAACAGCGCGGTATGTTGGCGTTCCATGTGTTCCCCTTATTCGGCCAGCGCCTGGGCCAGCACCGCCAGCGCCGCGTCGAACTGCGCCTGCGGGATGGTGAGCGGATAGAGGAAGCGGATGACGTTGCCATAGGTGCCGCAGGTCAGCAGCACCAGGCCGGCTTCCAGCGCACGCGTCTGTACGCGCTTGGCATGCTCGGCACTTGGCTGGCCCGTGGCGGGATCGCAGAATTCGGCGGCAACCATCGAACCCAGCCCACGCACCTCGGCCATTGCGGGGCAGTGCTTGCGCTGCGCCAACAGGTGCTCGCGCAACTGCTGGCCCAGGCTGGCGGAGCGCTCGCACAGCTCTTCTTCCTCGATGACATCGATGACCGCGTGCGCCGCCGCCACCGCCAGCGGATTGCCGGCATAGGTGCCACCGAGGCCGCCGGGCAGCGGCGCATCCATGATCGCGGCCCGGCCACTGACCGCCGACAGCGGCATGCCGCCAGCCAGGCTCTTGGCCATGGTGATCAGGTCCGGCTCCACGTCATGGTGCGACATCGCGAACATCTTGCCGGTACGGCCAAAGCCGGTCTGCACTTCATCGGCAATCAGCACGATGCCGTGCTGGTCGCACACCGCCCGCAAGCCCCGCATGAAATCGGCCGGCGCCGCCTGGAAGCCGCCCTCGCCTTGCACCGGCTCAACGATGATCGCGGCCACGCGGCCCGGATCGATATCGGTCTTGAACAGGCCTTCAAGCGCCTGCAGCGCCCGCTCAGTGCTGACGCCATGCAGCGCGCTGGGGAACGGGGCGTGGTAGATGTCGGAGGGGAACGGGCCAAAGCCGATCTTGTACGGCGCCACCTTGCCGGTCAGCGCCATGCCCAGCAGCGTGCGTCCATGGAAGGCGCCCGAGAAAGCGATCACGCCGGGGCGGCCGGTATGCGCACGGGCGATCTTGATGGCATTCTCCACGGCCTCTGCGCCGGTGGTGAACAGGGCCGTCTTGTTCAGGCCCTGGATCGGCACCAGCGCGTTGATGCGCTCGGCCAGCGCGACATAGCCCTGGTAGGGCACGATCTGGTAGGCGGTATGCGTGAAACGCTCCAGCTGCGCGGCGATGGCCTGCATCACGCGCGGGTGGCGGTGGCCCGTGTTGAGCACGGCGATGCCGGCGGCGAAGTCCGTGTAGGCACGGCCTTCCACGTCCCACAGCGTGGCGTTCTCGGCGCGGTCGGCGTAGAAATCGCACATCACGCCCACGCCGCGCGGCGTCGCGAGGGTACGGCGTTGGTTCAGTTCGAGGTTTTTCATGGTCTTTGTGCGGTGAGGACTGTCGGCACCGGCCGACTCGCGAAACGGGCACCGCTGACAGGGGCCCAGCGATGCCAGCCATTTCAACCGGCCTTGGCCCTATAATCCAGTACCGCTTTTGCAATTCCGATGGTGCCAATTTGAAATCGATCTGCGGCGACCAGCTGCTCCAGCGCCTGGGCCCCGAAGGCACGGCGGCACTGGGCAAACCGCTCAACCGGGGCCTCTACGAATGCATCCGCGGCGCGATACAGGACGGCAGCCTTGCGCCGGCCACGCGCCTGCCGCCGCAACGCGACCTGGCCGCCGAGCTGGGGTTGTCGCGCAACACGGTGATGTTTGCCTACGACCAGCTGCTGGCCGAGGGCTACCTGTACGCGCGCACCGGCAGCGGCACCTTCGTTGCCGCCACCGCGCCGGAGCGCTACCTGAACGCCGCCGCCGTGCCGGCGACCGAGGTCGGGCCGCAGGCCATGCCCGGGCTGTCGCCGCGCGGACAGCGGCTGCTGGCCAATGCCTCGGCCTCGCCCACGCAATGGGGCGCCTTCATGCCGGGCGTTCCCGACGTCACGCGCTTCCCGCATCGCCGTTATGCGCAGATCTCGGCCCGCCTGTGGCGCAACCCGCACCCGGAGTGGCTGAGCTACAGCCATGGCGGCGGGCTGCCGGCGCTGCGCGAAGCCCTGGCGGCGCACCTGCGCGTGGCGCGGTCGGTGCGCTGCGATCCGGACCAGGTGCTGATCACCGAGGGCATACACCAGGCCATCGACCTGGTGGTGAGGATGCTGGGCTCGCCCGGCGACCAGGCGTGGGTGGAGGAACCCAGCTATTGGGGCATCCGCGGCGTGCTGCAGGTCAGCGATATCGGCATGGTGCCGAAGCTGGTGGACGACGAGGGCCTGACGCTGCCCGACACCGAAGCCGGCAGGGAGATGCCCGCGCCGCGCTTTATCTTCGTCACGCCCTCGCACCAGTACCCGCTTGGCGCCGTGATGAGCCTGAAGCGCCGGCGCGCGCTGCTGGAGTACGCCCGCCAGCGCGGCAGCTGGATCGTGGAGGACGACTACGACAGCGAGTTCCGTTTTTCCGGACAGCCGGTCCCGTCGTTGCAGGGCATGGAACCGGATGCGCCGGTGATCTATATCGGCACCTTCAGCAAGACCCTCTATCCGGGCTTGCGCATGGGCTACCTGGTGCTGCCGCGCAGCCTGGCCGGCGCCTTCCAGACCGCGCACGCCGAGCTATACCGGGCCGGCCACCTGATGACGCAGGCAACCGTCGCCGAATTCATGCAGGCGGGCGACTATGCCGCCCACATCCGCCGCATGCGGCCGCTGTATGCCAGGCGGCGCGCCATCCTGGCCGCGTTGCTCGAGCGCTACCTCGGCCCCGGCGCGCTGCACGAGCACGGCAGCAATGCCGGCCTGCACCTGGTGCTGCGCCTGCCCGACGATGCCGACGACGTGGCCATCACCGCCGCCGCCCGCGAGCGCGGCATCATGGTGCGGCCGCTGTCGCGCTATTTCATCGGCGCTGCCGTGCAGCGCGGCCTGCTGCTGGGGTATGCCTGCGTGCCGGAGGAGGACATCGCGCCGGCCTTCGACAGGCTGCTCGGCTGCCTGCCGCGCGGCGGCATGCGCGCCCCGCAGCGTTGAACCGTGCCGAGAGACAAGCCCCGCCGTCCTGAAGGCGACTTCATCCTGAAATAACGGAAGATGCAATGAATCAACTGTTGGTCCGCAATGTCCGGCTCGCAGCCGGGAACCAGGTCGATATCCTGATCGCAGACGGCCAGTTCGCGAGCATCGGCGCCGGGCTCGACACGCCGGCCGGATGCCAGGTCGAGGACGGCGCCGGCGCGCTGGCGCTTCCCGGCCTGGTCGAGGCGCACACCCACCTGGACAAGACCCTGTGGGGCATGCCCTGGTATCGCAATGAGGTCGGTCCCAACCTGACCGACCGCATCGACAACGAGCGCCGCTGGCGCGCCGCCACCGGCCACGATGCCCGCGCGCAATCGCTGGTGCTGGCGCGCGCCTTCCTCGCGGCGGGCACCACGCGGCTGCGCACCCACGTCGACATCGACACCGACGCGGGGCTGCGCCACCTGCAAGGCGTACTGGCCACGCGCGACCAGCTGTCCGCGCAGATGGACATGCAGATCGTCGCGTTCCCGCAGTCGGGCGTGCTGGGGCGCCCCGGCACGGAAGCCCTGCTGGATGCGGCGCTGCGCGATGGCGCCGACATCCTCGGCGGGCTGGACCCGTGCGCCATCGAAGGCGACCCGGTGCGCGCGCTGGATGTCCTGTTCGGCCTCGCGCAGCGCCATGGCCGCCCGCTCGACATCCATCTGCACGAGCCCGGCACCATGGGCGCCTATTCCCTCGACCTGATTCTGCAACGAACGGCCGCGCTGGGCATGCGCGGCATGGTCACGGTCAGCCACGCCTTCTGCCTGGGCGATATTGCCGAACGCGAGCGCGACGCGCTGCTGCGGCGCATCGCCGACCTTGGGGTTGTCATCGTCACCACCGCGCCGCCGTCGCGCCCGGTGCCGCCGGTCGCCGCGTGCCGCGCGGCCGGTGTCAGGATTGCCGGCGGCAACGACGGCATCCGCGATACCTGGACCCCATACGGCTCGCCCGACATGCTGGAGCGGGCCATGCTGATCGGCCTGCGCAACAACTTCCGCCGCGACGACGAACTCGCGCTTGCGCTCGATTGCGTGACGCACGCGGCCGCCGGCGCATGCGGCTTCCAGCGCTATGGCCTGGCGCCGGGCGACCGGGCCGACCTGGTGCTGGTCGCCGCGCAAACGGTGGCCGAGGCGGTCGTGGCAAGGCCGGTGCGGCAACTGGTGGTGTCGGCCGGCCGGGTCGTGGCACGCAACGGCGCGCTGGCATGAACGCATCCGTCAAATAAACTAGCTGCAGGGCGGCGTTGAAATCGTGCTCTTGCGTCGCGCGGCAGTCGCCTGCAAAGCACATTGCGCGCCGGGGCCAGGTGACAAGCGGCCCGCAACCGCACGGAGGTGGCCTTCAATGAAGCCTCGTCACGATCCACAGCAATGGCGCCGCTTCTATATCCTGGATGAGAAGAACCGGCCAGTGCAGGTAACCGACCACGACGAATGGTCGCGCTGGATGGCGGACAACGACCTGGTATTCCGCCGCACCCTGCTGGAGCAGTCCGGCGGCATGGTGACGACCCGCTTCCGGGGCGTGTCCGAGGCCGCACCGACGGACACCCCCTTGTTCATCACCCGTGTGACCGGGCTGGCCGAGCAGGACAATGAAAGCTATGGCGCGCAGACGCTTGACGCGGCGCTGGAAGAGCATGAGCGGATCGTGCAGAAGCTGCTGCGCCAGCTGACCGGGCGGTGACAGGCAGCCCGGACCAGCATGCGCCTTTGCCTGGGCCCTGGTGCCGGTCGCACCGCGAGTGAACATGCGTCACCTGCTGGAAGCCCGCCTCGTCAACGATGCCTTTGGCGATCCTGGGCTGTTCGTAGACTTCCTGGACGAACGGCGCGCGCTGCTGTTCGACCTGGGCGACGTCGCCCGGCTGATGCCGCGCGAGCTGATGCGCCTGTCGCATGTGTTTGTCACGCATGCGCACATGGATCATTTCTCTGGCTTCGACAAGCTGCTGCGGGTGCTGCTCGGGCGCAAGCCGCGCATCGTGCTGGTCGGCGGGCCGGGGTTCCTGGCACAGGTCGAGCACAAGCTGCTCGCCTATACCTGGAACGTGGTGCATCGCTACGCCATCGAACTGGTCATCGAAGTGGCCGAACTTGGACTGGACGGGCAGATGCGGCGCGCCTGCTTTTCCAGCCGGCACGGCTTTGCCAGGGAGGCCGAGGCGTGTGTCGAGAGGGCCGGCGATATCGTCCACGACGAAGCGACGTTCCGGGTGCGCGCCTGCTTTGTCGACCACGGGATTCCATGCCTGGCCTACCTGGTGGAGGAAAAGGCCCGGCTCGGCGTCAACAAGGAACGCCTGGCTGCATCGGGCCTGACCACCGGCGCCTGGCTGCGCGAACTCAAGCATGCGGTCCTGACCGGCGCGGCCGGCGATACCCCGATTCTTGTGCAGTGGCGGGACAGGAGCGGCGACCATGCGTCGGCGCGAACGGTCGGCGAGCTGAGCCGGCTGATCCTGGCTACCGAGCCCGGCCGGCGCATCGGCTACGTGACCGACCTGCGCTATACGAGCGCGAACGTGCAAGCATTGTCGCAACTGATGCAAGGCGTCGACCAGCTCTTCATCGAGAGCGTGTTCCTGGATGTCGACCGGGCACACGGCCTGCGCAAGAACCACCTGACCGCTGCCCAGGCCGGATGGATTGCGCGCAGCATAGGTGCGCGCGCGGTGGCGCCGTTCCATTTTTCGCCACGCTATCAAGGGCGCGCCGATGAACTGGCCGCCGAGGTACGGGACGCCTGGGCCACGGAGTCCTTTGCAGAACAGGTACCGCCGGCGGTCTAGATCTTGATCTGCGTGCCAATCTCGATCACGCGATTTGCCGGTATGTTGAAGTAATCAGCAGCATTGCCGGCGTTCCTGCTCATCGTGGCAAACAGACGTTCACGCCATGACGCCATGCCACTGGGACCGCCGGCTGCAGCGACGATGGCCTCGCGACTCAGGAAGAACGAGGTGTCCATGATGTCAAACTCCAGGCCAGCCGCCGGAGGCAGCGCACCGAGCGCCTGCGCGACATCGGGCCGGTTCATGAAGCCGAAGCGCAGCGTTATCCGGTAGCAGGCGTGTCCGAGCGCTTCAACGGCTGCGCACTCGGTCGCCGGCACCGATGGTACATCCTTCATCTTCACGGTAAGGAACACAACGCGCTCGTGTAGCACCCTGTTATGGTTGAGGTTATGCATCAACGCGTGTGGCACCACATCCGGTGTCGGGGTGAGGAACACCGCCGTGCCGGGCACACGCGGCGGTGGTGCGAGAAACAGCGAATCCAGGAACGACTTGAGGGGCACGTCGGTACTTTGGAGCCGCTCCAACAGGGCTTGCCGGCCGCGAACCCATGTCAGCATCACGACGAATATCCCGGCCCCGACAACGAGCGGGAACCAGCCCCCTTCGGCAACTTTCAACAGGCTGGAGGAAACGAAAGCCATATCCACCGCAATAAAGAAGCCGGTTGCGACAAGGCTTAGCAGCAGGTTGTAGCGCCAACCGTAGTGGATCACAAAGAAGGTGAGAAGCGTCGTCACCAACATCGTGCCGGTGACCGCGACCCCATACGCCGAAGCGAGATTGGACGAAGATCCGAAGCCGAGCACGGCAACCAGAACCGCAACAAGCAACATCCCGTTGAGAGTCGGTATGTAGATCTGACCGATCGCTCGCTCCGATGTGTGCACCACGTTCATGCGTGGCAGATAGCCCAGCTGGATTCCCTGTTTCGTCAGCGAGTAGGCACCCGAAATCGTCGCCTGCGACGCGATCACTGTTGCCGCTGTCGCGAGTGCAACCATCGGATAAAGGGCCCACGACGGAAACAGCAGGTAGAAGGGGTTCTCGATTGCTTTTGCATTCACAATGATCAGCGCGCCCTGCCCCAGGTAATTGAGCGCAAGCGCCGGGAATACCAGCCCGAACCAGGCCAGGCGAATCGGGGCACTGCCGAAGTGCCCCATATCGGCGTAGAGCGCTTCGGCACCGGTGAATGCGAGCAGCACCGCCCCAAGCACCGCGAACGAGGCGAACCCGTGCTGCGTCACGAAACCGAGCGCGTGCAGCGGGCTGAGCGCGCCCAGGATTGCGGGATACCGGGCGATGCCGTGGATGCCCGCGGCGGCCAGGGCGAGAAACCACACGATCGTGACAGGCCCGAACAGCGCGCCGATGGCGGCGGTGCCATGCCGCTGGAACAGGAACAGCGCGATCAACACACCCACCGATGCCGGCAAGACATAAGGCTGCAGCGCGGTAGTGCCCACCTCGATGCCTTCGAGCGCCGAGAGCACCGACATGGCAGGTGTCAGCACCGCATCGCCATAGAAGAGCGCCGCGCCGAACAGGCCCACCAGCAGGATCGGCGTCGGCGAGCGGCCGACCTTTTTCACTGACGACAGGGCGAGCGCGAGCAGTGCCATGATGCCGCCTTCGCCCCTGTTGTTTGCCCGCATGATGAGGATCACGTACTTGAGCGAAACCACCACCATCAGCGCCCAGAGGATCGCGGAGATGCCGCCAAGTATGTTCTCGGTTACGAGCGGAATCCCGTGGGCTGGATTGAAGGTTTCCTTGACCGCATAAAGGGGGCTCGTGCCGATATCGCCGTAGACCACGCCCAACGCAGCAAGCGTGAGCGCTGCGCGGGATTGCTGCGGGTGCGACGCGGCTGGCGTTTCACCGTTCATGGCATGGGAATCCACCGCTGCTCCTCGATTTTCGAACGGATGGTCCGCCTGCTCAGGGCAATCACGTGAGGGCGCCCCCGCCGCGAGCCCTTCTGTCCGGGCCCCGCCTTTCGGGAGCGAGAGACGTATTCGACCCATGCCCGCCGCATGCAAATTGCCGCCAAACCTGTCGTTGGCCCAGCCTTGCTACAATTCTGGTTCACAGAACGGCAAATATCATGGGCTTTGAACAACTCGCAGCACTAAGGGATCAACTGGCAAGCAAGGCGAAGGCCGAATCTCGTACGGAAGGCAAGCGCCGGCGCCCTGCGCCGGCTGCCGCGCAGGCTGCGGCGCCCGCGAAGCCGCCCGTCGATCCGGTGGTGCATTCCATTGCCCGGCTGCAGAAGCACTTCCCCAAGGCGTTTCCGAAGAACCCGGCGCCCAAGGTGCCGCTGAAGGTCGGCACGTTCGAGGATCTGGCCCAGCATGCGGGCAAGCTAGCCCTGACCGAGGCGGAGCTGCGTGAAGCGATCCGCACCTGGTGCAGCGGCGCACGCTATTGGTCGTGCATGGTGGAAGGCGCCAAGCGGCTGGACCTGGAAGGCAATGAGGCCGGTGTCGTCAGCCTGGCGGATGCCAAGCGGGCCCAGCAGTTGAAGGCCCGCCGCGGTGCGGGCACCCGGCCGCGGAAAGCCAAGCCCGCCACGCCCGCTGCCACGCCTGACACCCCTGCCGCGCCCGCCGCCACGCCTGACAGCCCCGACACGCCTGCCGCGCCCTGATCCCCACCGTCGGATCTGCAGCGGCGCTTACGCCAGCACCGCGCGCGCGATCACCGTCCGCTGGATTTCCGACGAGCCTTCATAGATGCGCAGGATCCGCGCATCGCGCACCAGCCGCTCCAGCGGCATTTCGCGCGTGAAGCCGTAGCCGCCGTGGATCTGCAGCGCGGCGTCGGTGACAAAACCGACCATCTCCGAGGCATAGAGCTTGGCCATCGATGCCTGCTCGGTGAAGGGCTCGCCGTCCCGGCGCCGCACCGCTGCCTGCAGGGTCAGCAGCCAGGCCGCCTCCAGCCGCGTGCGCATGTCGGCGAACATCCATTGCAGGCCTTGCTTGCGCGCCAGCGGCTCGCCGCCGACCTGGCGCTGCCTGGCCCAGTCCGCCGCGCAGGCCAGCGCTGCCTCGGCAATGCCCAGGCTGGTGGCGGCCACGTCCAGGCGGCTGTTGTCCAGCACCTTCATCGCGGTACGGAAGCCCGTGCCTTCCGGCCCCAGCCGGTTGGCGGCGGGGACGAAGCAGTCCAGCGCCACCTCATGGGCCGGCGCCCCGCGAATCCCCATCAGTTTCTCGGCGGGTGCGATCTGCACGCCCTCGCTGTGCCGGTCCACCACGAAGGCGCTGATGCCGCGCGTGCCGGCGGCCGGATCGGTCTTGGCGTAGACGACGATAAAGTCCGCAGCGTCCGCATTGGAGATGAAGTGCTTGACCCCGCGCAGGCGGTAGCCGTCGCCCTCCGGGGTGGCGCGCGTGGCCATGTCGGCCGGGTTGGAGCCGGCGCGCGGCTCGGTCAGCGCAAAGGCGCCCAGCTTGCCGCCGGCGGCCGCATCCGGCAGGTAGCGCTCGCGCAGGCTGTGGTCGCCGCCGATCAGGATGGAATCGGTCGCCAGGTAGTGCGCGCCGATCATCGACGAGGTCGAGGCGCAGGCCTTGGCAACCTCCGCCAACGACAGGATCAGTGCCACCGGCGAGGTCTCGGTCCCGCCCCAGCGCTCCGGCAGGTTCATCCCCATCAGGCCGAGCTCGGCAAGTTGCGGCACATAACACGTGGTGGAGGCTTCGGCCCGGTCCACCTCGGCCGCCTTCGGGGCCAGTTCGCTTTGCGCGAAGCGGCCGATGGCGTCGGCAATCTCGAGATCGCCCGGCTCGACGCCCAGTCGTTTATGCATGTTGTTTCTCCTTGCTGAACACTTGCGGATGCGCCGTGGCAGCGTTGGCCAGCTCGGCCAGAATGGCTTCGGTATGCTGCCCCAGCGCAGGCGCGGGCGTCACGCGATTGGCGCCGTAACCGGAAAACTTCACCGGCTGCGAGGGCAGCCGCACGGTGCCGCCCTCCGGCCCGGGCACTTCGGCAAGCAGGCCGCGGTGGGCGGCATGGTCGCTCTCCAGGGCGTCCTTGACGTTGCGGATGGGCGCGACGGGAATGCCCGCCTCGCTCAGCAGGCGGTTCACCTCGGCCACGGAAAGGCCGGCCGACCAGCCTTCGAGACCGGCGCGCAGATCGCCCTCGAAGCGGCAGCGCGTCTCGTCGTAGGCAAAGCGCGGGTCCTGCGCCATCTCCGGCCGGCCGATGGCATTGGCCAGCGCCTGGAACAGCTTGTTGTTCAGCACCGCCACCACATAGAAGCCGTCTGCGGCGCGGTACACGCCGAACGGCGCGGACGAGGGATGGCGGTTGCCGACGCGCCGCGGGGCCAGGCCGGTCGCGGCATAGCGCGCGACCAGGGTGGCGCTCAGGCTCAGGGTGGCGTCGAACATCGAGACATCGACATGCGTGCCCCGCCCGGTCTTCTCGCGCGCCAGCAGCGCGGCCAGCACGCCCCATGAGGCGAACAGGCCGCTGACCGCATCGGAGATGGCCTCGCCCAGCATGGTCGGGGTGCCGTCCGGGGCGCCGGTGGCATCCATCAGCCCGCACATTGCCTGCAGGATGATGTCGTAGGCCGGGCGGTGCGATTCCGGCCCGGTCTGGCCGAAGCCCGACACGCTGGCGTAGACCACCGGCGGATTCAGCGCACGCAGCGCCTCATAGCCGATGCCCAGCTTGTCCGCGACACCCGGGCGGAAGTTCTCGACCACCACGTCGGCCCGGACGCAGAGCGAGCGCGCCAGCTCCAGGCCCGCTGCCGTCTTCAGGTCGATCACGATGCTCTGCTTGTTGCGGTTCATGGCAGAGAACAGGCCGCTCTTGCCATCGACAAAGGGACCGACCGCGCGGTAGTCGTCGCCGCCAGGCGGTTCGATCTTGATCACCTCTGCGCCAAGGTCGCCGAGCAGCGCCGTGCAGTAAGGGCCCGCCAGCACGCGCGAGAAATCGATCACGCGGATGCCGGCAAGCGGCAGGTCGGAATGGGTCACGTCTTGGCCTCCAGGCTTGCAAACCCGCGGGCTTGCGTTTCAGTGACACCGATTCTGCGCAGCGCAGGCTATCAAGTAAAATATTGAATTCGACTAGCACCTATAGGATTTCCTGATGCGCGTCTCCTTGCGGCTGTTGCGCTACTTCGCCGCGGCGGCGGAAACCGGCAGCACCACGGCGGCGGCGCGGCTGCTGAACGTCTCGCAGCCCTCGATCTCCGTTGCCATCCGCGAACTGGAGACGCTGTTCGAGGAAGCCCTGTTCGCCCGCGATGTCGGCGCAAGGATGACCCTGACCCGCTTCGGCGTGCGCAAGCTGGCGGAAGCGCGCCACATCCTTGGGGCAGCAACGGCATTTGAAGTGGACAAGAGCGGCGATGCCGCCGCGGGCGAGGTGCAGATCGGCGTGTTCCGCACGCTGGCGCCGGTCTACCTGCCGGTGGTGCTGCGCCTGGCACGCGAGCGCTATCCCAAACTGTCGGTCCGCTTTGTCGAAGGAGATCTCGCCCAGCTGGAAGACTGGCTGCACGGTGGGCAGATCGAGCTGGCGCTGACCTACGACGTCGGCATGCCCGATGACATCGAGCGCGAACTGCTGGCAGAGCTGCGGCCCTACGGCCTGCTGCCTGCGGGCTCGCGGCTGGCCAGGCGCAAAGGCAGCCTGTCGCTGCACGAATTGGCGCAGGAACCGCTGATCCTGATCGACCTGCCGCACAGCCGTGAATTCCTGATGGCGCCGTTCTGGCAATTCGGGCTGCAGCCCGAGGTGCGCTACCGCGCGACTTCGCTGGAACTGGCGCGCGGCATGGTGGCGAACGGACTGGGCGCGGCGCTGCTGATCACGCAGGCGCCGGCGTCGTCCCAGATTACCGCCGTCGTGGAAAAGCCGATACGGGAAGATAGCGTGCGCCAGCCGCTGGTGATCGCGCGCACGGCCCGCGCGACGCGCACGCGGGCGTCAGAGTTGCTGGCTGAATGCGTGCGCGCGGCCGTGCAGGAAGCGATGATCAAACGCGCCTGACCGCAGGCGGTGTCCACGAGCCGTCGAACACCGGCGCCTTCGGCCAGCAGGCCCGGGCATCACGAGCGCATTCTGACTGTGATAGCGTGGAGCCTTCCGACTTTCCGCCCACCCATGACCGATTTCGACGCCGACGCCCTCAAGCGGCTGGTCACAGTCACCATGCCCTTTGGCAAGCACAAAGGCACGGTGATCGCCGACCTGCCAGGCAACTACCTGAACTGGTTCGCGCGCGAGGGCTTCCCGCCGGGGCAGATCGGCGCGCTGCTGGCGCTGATGCATGAGCTGGACCACAACGGCCTGTCGCATCTGCTCAAGCCGTTGCGCGGGCGCACGTAGCGCCCTCGGGCCTGAGGCTCAGGTCACCGGTGCCGGATTGAACAGCACCAGCGCATTGCGGATCTTCCAGTGCTCGGCCCATGACTTCTTGCCACTGGCCACGGCCAGGAGCGTGTGGAACAGCTCCCAGCCCACTTGCTCGATGGTGGCCTCGCCGGTCGCGATGCGGCCGGCGTTGACATCCATCAGGTCGTGCCAGCGCCGTGCCAGGTCGTTGCGGGTGGACACCTTGATCACCGGCACCTCGGCCAGCCCGTACGGCGTGCCGCGCCCGGTGGTGAATACGTGTAGGTTCATGCCGGCAGCCAGCTGCAGCGTGCCGCAGACAAAATCGCCCGCGGGCGTGGCGGCGTAGATCAGCCCCTTCTGCGTGACCTTCTCGCCGGGGCCAGTGACGCCGTGGATCGGGCCGGTGCCGGACTTGACGATCGAGCCCATCGCCTTTTCCACGATATTCGACAGGCCGCCCTTCTTGTTGCCCGGCGTGGTGTTGGCGCTGCGGTCGACCTTGCCCTGCTCCAGATAGCGGTCGTACCAGGCCATCTGCCGCACCAGCGCCTCGGCCACCTCGGGGGTGGCCGCGCGCGCGGTCAGTTGGTCGATGCCGTCGCGCACCTCGGTCACTTCGGAGAACATCACCGTGGCCCCGGCGCGCACCAGCAGGTCGGTGGCAAAGCCCACCGCGGGGTTGGCGGTGACGCCGGAGAAGGCATCGCTGCCGCCGCACTGCACGCCGACCACCAGGTCCGACGCCGGACAGGTCTCGCGCCGGCGTGCGTCCAGGCGCGCCAGGTGCTTCTCCGCCGTGGCCATGATCGAATCGATCATCGAGGCAAAGCCCACATGCTGCTCGTCCTGCAGGCAGACCACATCGGGCTCGCCCTCCTTCTGGATCGGGATGGTGCCGGCGCCGATCAGGCGCGCCGGCTGCAGCTTCTCGCAACCCAGGCTGACGATCATCACCTCGCCGCCGAAATTGGGGTTCAGCGCGATATTGCGGATGGTGCGGATCGGGATGCCGGCGTCGGGCGCGTCGATCGCCACGCCGCAGCCGTAGGTGTGCTCAAGGCCCACTACGTCGTCGACATGGGGATACTTGGGCAGTAGTTCTTCCTTGATGCGCCGCACGGCAAACTCCACCACGCCCTCCACGCACTGCACCGTGGTGGTAATGCCCAGGATATTGCGCGTGCCGACCGAGCCGTCCGCATTGCGGTAGCCCTCGAAGGTATAGCCATCCAGCGGCGGCAGCGGCGCCACGCGCGTGCCGACCGGCAGGTCGTGCAGTTCAGGCGCGGCCGGCATGCGGGTCACCCGCTCATTGACCCAGCTGCCGCGCGGCAGGCCTTTCAGCGCGTAGCCGATCACCACGTTGTAGCGGATCACCGCGTCGCCCTCGCGCAGCTCAGTCAGCGCCACCTTGTGGCCCTGCGGCACGCCCTCTGCCAGCACCAGGCCGCAGGGGAATTCCGTTCCCGCCGGCAGGCCGCCGTCGTTGGCCACGATCGCGACGTTGTCGTTCGCGTGCATCGTGATGTACAGGGGGCGGGCCGCCTTCCCACCTGCCGTCGGGGTCACTGCCATGTCATCTCCAGCCTGGCGCTGTCGCGCACCTTTAGTGTTACGTTGTCTGACAACATTCTATCTACTTATGCTTGTCTATGGCCTCGGGAATTCCCTATCTCTTGCCATCTCAGGGCAAACATAAGCCACTTTCCTAGGTTTGTTGTACGACAACACATCATGAACCAGGATTGTCCGCCCCAGGAACGAGGCCAACCCGCCGAAATCCTGTTGCACCGCAAAATGACCATTCCCCGCAATATGGCCTATAAGGATGCAACCGGTTTCATGCCACGAGAACCGGACAGGAGACCTTCCGCGCGGCGACGCACATCGCGCAGCCACGCCGCACTGATACCCCATACACCGGCCGCTCCCTCGGCCACGCCCACGACAGGAGGCATGACTCATGCGCTGGAAGCAACGTCCGCAAGGTTCCAACTGGGGTGATTTCGGCCCCGACGACCAGCTTGGCCGCGTCAACCTGATCGGCCCGGAACAAGTCGTCAAAGGCGCGCGCGAGGTGCAGGCCGGCATCAGCTTCTGCCTGTCGCTGCCGCTGGACTACCCCGGCGGCAACAAGCTCAACCCGCGCCGGCATCCGCCGGTGCTGCGGCCTACCCTGCGCGACGACATCCCCTATTTGAACTTCCCGCTGGCCAAGGTCGATCCCACCGCCACCGACGTCATCAGCGACGACCAGGTGCTGCTGTGCCTGCAATACAGCACGCAATGGGATGCGCTGGCGCACGTGGGGGCGCTGTTCGATGCCGACGGCGACGGCCGCCCGGAGCGCGTGTATTACAACGGCTACCGCGCCAACGAGCATATCGTCGGCCCGGTCGACTATGCCGAGGACGACAACTTCGCCGCGCACCCTTGCGGCCACGACCACAGTGCCGCGCAGGCGCTGGGCATCGAGAACTTCGCGGTCAAGGGCATGCAGGGCCGCGGCGTGCTGGTGGACCTGGCGCATGCCTTCGGCATGGACTTCCGCAATGTCGGCTACGACGACCTGATGCACGCGCTGGACGCCGGCAAAGTGGAGGTCGAACGCGGCGACATGCTGCTGCTGCGCACCGGCTTTGCCGAGGTGGTGCTGTCGATGCAGCGCAACCCCGATGAAGCCGTGCTGCACCACAGCTGCTGCGCGCTGGACGGCCGCGACGAGCGCCTGCTGAACTGGATCACCGATGCCGGCATCGCCGCGCTGATCGCCGACAACTACGCGGTGGAACGCTACCCCGCCCGCCCCGCGCCCGACGGCGACAAGAGCCACCCGCTGCTGCCGCTGCACCACCATTGCCTGTTCAAGCTGGGCCTGCCGCTGGGCGAGCTGTGGTACCTGCGCGAACTGGCGGACTGGTTGCGCGCCAGCGGCCGCACCCGCTTCCAGCTCACCGCCCCGCCGTTGCGCCTGCCCGGCGCGGTGGGGTCGCCGGTGACGCCGATCGCCACGGTATAAGCCAACAACAATAAACCAGGGAGACACCATGAACCATCGCCACGCGCTCCGCCGCATTGCCGCCAGCGCCCTCGCCTTCGCCGCGGCGCTTGCCTGCGGCACCGCCCAGGCCCAGCCCAGGGCCGCCGTCTCTGACGATGTCGTCAAGCTCGGCATGCTGCTCGACATGAGCGGCCTGTATGCCGACGTCACCGGCCGCGGCAGCGCCACCGCCGCGCAGATGGCCATCGACGATTTCGGCGGCAAGGTGCTGGGCAAGAAGATCGAGCTGGTGGTGGTCGATCACCAGAACAAGGCCGACATCGCCGCCAACAAGGCGCGCGAATGGTTCGACACTGCCAATGTCGACGCCATCCTCGACGTGGCCGCGTCTGCGCCGGCGCTGGCGGTGCTTGAGGTTGCAAGACAGAAGAACCGCATCGTGGTGTTCTCCGGCCCGGGCACCGAGCGCATCACCAACGACCTGTGCACGCCGGTGTCAGTGCACTACGCCTACGACACCTACGCGCTGGCCAACACCACCGCGCGCGCGATGGTGCAGCGCGGCGGCAAGTCCTGGTTCTTCCTGACGGCGGACTACGCCTTCGGCCACACGCTGCAGGACTCGGCCACCGCGGTCGTCAACGAGACCGGCGGCAAGGTGCTGGGCGCCGCGCGCCACCCGCTGGCCACCAGCGACTTTGCCTCTTACCTGCTGCAGGCGCAGGCCAGCAAGGCACAGGTGGTGGGCCTGGCCAATGCCGGCGGCGATACCGTCAACGCGATCAAGGCCGCCTCTGAATTCGGCCTGACCCGCAACAACACGCAGCGCATGGCGGGCCTGCTGCTCTATATCAACGACATCCACGCCATCGGCCTGAAGACCGCCTCCGGGCTGGTGCTGACCGAAGCTTTCTACTGGGATATGAACGATGCCACGCGAGCCTGGTCGCGCCGCTATTTCGACAAGCTCAGGAAAATGCCCAACATGAGCCAGGCGGGTGCGTATTCATCGGTGACGCACTACCTGAAGGCCGTGCAGGCAGCCGGCACAGACGAGACCGCGGCGGTGATGAAGAAGATGAAGTCGATGCCGATCAACGACTTCTTCGCCAAGAACGGCCGCATCCGCGAAGACGGACGCATGGTCCACGACATGTATCTGTTCGAGGTCAAGACGCCGGCCGAGTCCAAGTACCCATGGGACTACTACAAGGTGCTGGCCACGGTGCCGGGCGAGCAGGCGTTCATGCCGGTGTCGAAATCGCAGTGCTCGCTGGTCAGGCGCTGATGGCGGCGCCGGTAGAGATAAGCGGCGTAGAGGCGCGGGGCCGAGGTTCCTGACCAATACAGATCATGGTTTGTATTCGAGAAATACAATCCATATTGCGCATTTTAGTCCCTGGTCAGGTTTTCCAGCCACAGGCTCATCAACCCCGCCCGGCCCCTGACGCCGAATTTCCGGAAAATGCCGGTCACATAGGAATGGGTCGTTGAAACGGCCAGGCCGAGGCGCTGGGCAATCTGCTTTTCCGATGCGTCGGTCAACAGCAGCCGCAAGACCTTCTGCTCGTGGGGCGCCAACGGAACGGAGGAAAGCGCCAGCCCAAGGTCAAGAATGCTCTCCTTCTTCAGCGCAGTGACATCGCGGGCAACCCCGACGCGCAACCGTTCCGACTGGAGCCATCCGGCGGACCACATGATATGGACGGCGCTGCCGTCCTTGTGGCGATAGCGGTTTTCAAAACCGATCCGCTTCTTTCCCGACATCACCTGCTTGGCCTCGACAATGGTCCGGTCCCGGTCGCCAGGCATGACCAGATCGATGATGAACTCACCCGCCATATCCTTCGGCGTATAGCCAAAAATGCCCTCGCACGCTGCGCTGACATACTGGATGCGGCCGCCTGTGTCGACCAGGAATACGGCGTCCAGCAATTGGTCGGCAAACGCAGTGATGTCTTTTCCGATCTCGATACTCATGGCAGTCCAGACCCCCGATACTGGCGCTTTTACTGGCGCCTTGATTGGCCCCTTCGCCCGGATTTCACCCGAACGCGAGTCAACGTGAAGACTAGACCACGCGCCAGCGCATGTACAGTGTTGGCATCGATAAAAACCGTGCAAGGATCGCCAGCCGGAAGGCCTTTAACGGCGCCACTGATGCCTGCGCGCCGTCAAAGGCACCCTGCTGATTAGCAGGGTATGACTTTTGCACCGTTTCGATACCATCATGGCCATCATTTGCCCTGGTCTTCGGCCAGATAACAATGGCCCCGCCGGGGCGCCGCCAAAGCCGTAGTCAACGAGAGTCGGGGCAAATGAGCCAGGCCTCGGCATTGCCTGCCTCTTTCGAGGGGGGATGGAGGTCAGGAGGGGAGCGGCCCGGCCCGCTGACAGAGGTGGCAGTGGCCTCTGTCAGCGGGGACCGTGCAACGCCGCCGCAATACGTGGTGGCCATCGCCTCATTGAATCTGCGCGATGCGCAGCAGGTTGGTGGTTCCCGCCACCAGGAACGGCAGCCCGGCGGAGATGACGATGGACTGTCCGGATTCGCCGAACCCCTCGGCCAGCACGGTGCTGCTGGCCAGATCGGTCATTTCCAGCACGTCCACCACCTCGCGGCAGAGCACGGCGTGCACACCCCAGGTGAGCGTCAGCCGCCTGGCCGTTGCCATGCGGGGTGTCATGCCGAGAATGGGCACCTGCGGCCGCTCGCGCGCCATGCGCAGCGCCGAGTAGCCCGAGCTGGTATAGGCCACCGTCGCCGGCACCTTGAGCAAGCGCGCGATGTGGCGCACGGCGTAGCCGATGGCATCGGCCGCTTCCGCGCGCGGCGGGGTGTGGGATGCCTCGATGGCGTCGCGGTACAGCGGGTCGGATTCCGTGCGGGAGATGATGCTGTTCATCATTCGCACCGCCTCCACCGGATACCGGCCGGATGCCGACTCGGCCGACAGCATGACCGCGTCGGCACCGTCGTAGATCGCCGTCGCCACGTCTGACGCTTCCGCGCGGGTGGGCACGGGGGCGGCAATCATCGATTCGAGCATTTGCGTGGCAACGATGACCGGCTTGCCGGCCTTGCGGCACGCGCGGACGATCTGCTTCTGCAGCGACGGCACCTGCTCGGCCGGCATCTCCACGCCCAGGTCGCCGCGCGCCACCATGATGGCATCGGCCTCGGCGACGATCAGGTCCAGGCTCTGGATGGCGGCGGGCTTCTCCAGCTTGGCCACGATACCGGCGCGGCCGTTGACGATTGCCTTGATCTCCCGGATGTCCTCAGGCCGCTGCACGAAGGACAGCGCGATCCAGTCCGCACCCAGGGCCAGACCGAAGTCGAGGTCGCGCCGGTCCTTTTCGGTCATGGCAGACAGCGGCAGCACCGCATCCGGCACGTTCACCCCTTTCCGGTCCGAAAGCGTGCCGCCGTTGACGACCGTGGTCTCGGCGAAGCCGGCGCCGCACTGCTCGACGCGCAGCCGGATCTTGCCGTCGTCCAGCAGCAGCTCCACGCCTTCGCTCAGCGCGGCGAAGATCTCCGGGTGCGGCAGGCAGACCCGGCTGGCCGAGCCAGGCGCCGCGCTGTCCAGGTCCAGCCGGAAGCCGGCTCCCGCGGCCAGTTGCACCGGCCCGCCGGCGAAGGTGCCGATGCGCAGCTTCGGACCCTGCAGGTCGAGCAACACACCGATGGGACGGCCCCGTTCGCGCTCCACGGCGCGGATCGCCTCGAACCGTTGCCGGTGGTCGTCGTGGGTGCCGTGGCTGAAGTTGAGCCGGAAGACATCGGCGCCGGCCTCGAACAGCGCGTCGATGAGCTCCAGGGTGCTACTCGCGGGGCCGAGCGTGGCCACGATCTTGGCGTTGCGAAGGCGTCTCATGCCATTGCTCCATGTCAGCGCGCGACAGGAGCCGCGCGTAAATCGTTCACCCCCGGTCAGGTGTTCTGCACGACGATGCTCGGGAACTTGCTGGTCATGTCGCGCGCCTTGTCGGCGATCTTGATCGCCACCTTGCGCGCCATGGCGCGGTACATCCCGGCCACCGGGCTGTCGGGCTCGGCCACCACGGTCGGACGGCCGGAGTCGGCCTGCTCGCGGATCTGCAGGTTCAGCGGCAGGCTGCCGAGCAGGTCAACGCCGTAGTCGGCGCACATCTTCTCGCCGCCGCCGTGGCCGAAGATATGCTCGACATGGCCGCAGTTCGGGCAGCAGTAGACCGCCATGTTCTCGACGATGCCCAGGATGGGAATGCCCACCTTCTCGAACATTTTCAGGCCCTTCCTGGCATCCAGCAGCGCGATATCCTGAGGCGTGGTGACGATCACCGCGCCGGTGACCGGCACCTTCTGCGACAGCGTC